>CAZIVO010000023.1:0-39443 GCA_964542765.1 uncultured candidatus Brocadiaceae bacterium
GTCGGCACTTGAGAGAGTTGTAGATGGTGGGCCGTGCTGGATTTGAACCAACGACTTCCACCGTGTGAAGATGGCACTCTACCACTGAGTTAACGGCCCTGTTCGGGGCAGAGAACATACCCCCGGGCAGGGTGTCAGACAATGGCGCGCAAGCGTCCGGTCACTGGCCGTTCTTGCGCAGCATGGCGGTGACGCCGTCGGTGTCCGCCATCACGCGCCACTTCGCGCGAACCTCGTCGAGGAACTGGCGATCGAAATGGATGGGGCCATACCAGGTGGTTGGATCGGGCAGCGCCCCCGGTAACGGATTGCGCATCAAGATGATGCGCTGCAGGGCGCCCGGCTGGTCGGAAGGCCCGAACCAGCGGTTGCGGATCTCCGGGTAGCGGGCCAGGGTGCCGAACGTCAGCAAGGGATCGGTCACCAGCGGTCGGGTGCCGGCCGTCCAGGCCAGCAAGGGTTCCTCGCAGAGGGTGGGCGCCGCCGGCAATTTCCTCAGTAGCTCCGCTGCCTGTGCGATATGGCCGTTGCGCAGGGTCGACCGCCTGGCGGTTGCATCCGGCAAGAGTTGTAGCGGCGTCCCGACACCGATCATGAGCGCCAGCAAAGGAAAGGCCATCGCCGGGTTCAAGACGGGTCCGAGCCGAAATCCCAGGTGCAGGCAAGCGTAAAGAGTGACGTCGAGCAGGTGATTGAGCTCGGTACCGACACTCCGGTACACGAGGATCGTTTTCAGCCAGCCAAACAGGATCAAGAGATCCCAAAGGTCGAACTTGCGGCGAACTGCACGTGCGAGAGCCAGCACCGAAGACACCCCCAGGAGAACGAGGAGTGCGCGATCACCGGCAGTGGTCAAGTCATTGCCGAGCATCTCGAATGTTACTGCCCAGCTGCGAGGTTCCTTGGCGGGATTGAACACGGCGTAATAGAGACCATTCCCCAGGAAGTCGCAGCCGATACCCCACTGCAAGAAGGCGATGGAGCCTGCGACTCCTGCAACGCATGCGACCCAAAAGCGCCGAAGCTCGCTCCAGCCACCACGGCGATAAGAGGTGATCGATAGGGCGATGCCCGGGACCAGCGGTGCCGTGGCCTTGGTCATGAAGGCGAGCACCAAGAGGCCGCCCGATACGAAGGGAGCCTTCTTGCCGCCATGCAGATGAGCGATGATCGCCAGCAACGAGAAGAGACACGCCCGGGGATCGTCGCGCATGCCGAGCAAGGAGAAGGTGAGAGGGAAGGTGCACAGCGCCCATAACGCAGGCTGCCAGGACAGGGCTCCCCGTCGACCGCTACGGGCGAGGATCCAGGCGGTAAGCGCCAGGCAGGCAAGGGTTTCGCCCGCGACCATCATCCGCAGAGCCGGTGCCATGCCGAGGCCGGAACCCGGTAGCAGGGACAGCGGCGCGAAGGCCAGTGGGTGATAGAAGGCGGAATAGACCAGGTTCTCGCTCGGGCTGGCGGGATAGAAGACTCCATCGCGCAGGAGTTCGGCGAGCACGATGAAGACGCCCACGGTGTGAGTGAATCCCCGCTGGAGATCCCAGTGCAGGATGACTCCGATGGCCACGAAACCCAGGGCGAGAAGGGTCACGCCGCGCAGGACACGGGTCAACACTCGGTGAGCGGTGCCCGGAGAGTCAGTCTGTGGGCACGGCGCCATGTTCACTCGGTTCGAGGACCATCGTCGTGGCCCCCTGATCCTTGGTTGCAAAGGCTGCCGCCATCGCATCGGCGATCGAGGTGGCCTTGTCGGCGTCGGTGGTCAGGCCGACGATCGTCGGACCGTAGCCGCAGATGGTCGTTCCCGCAGCACCCGCTTCTCTGCCCGCAGCCATCGCTTCGCGCATTCCATCCACCAGATGGTGGCGAAAGGGAACGTGCGACTCATCCCAGAAGGAGTCGCGCAACTCTTCCTCGTCACCATGAGCGAGTGCGTACATGAGGCCGAGAGCGCGGCCCACCGTTCGCCGCGTGATGGCGTGCGGCAGGCTCGTCGGCAAGGCGCGCTGGGAGTCGGAGGCAGGGATGTGAACGTCCGGACAGGCCAAGACGAAGCGCCAGCCGTCATGGATCGGCCAGCGGTGAGTTCGGTAACGCCGTTGCTTCGCACTCGGTTCGCTGGCTTCGGTAACCGTGGTCAGGCCTCCGAGAAGAGCCGCACCACTGTGAGCAGGGCAGGCGCCGAGTTCGATGATGAGATTGACCAGTTCATCGCTCGATGGTTTCTCGCTTGCGTATCGCATGGCAACACCGATTCCTGCAGCGAAGTCGGCGGTGACCGAGCCCAGTCCGCAGGCGGGTGGAATCTTGCTGTTGGTCGTGATCAAGAGGCCTTCTGGAAGATCGATGTCGAACTTCGTGGCGGCGGTGTTCAGCGCGCGCAGGATCTCATCGTGCGAGTCGTCCAGCAACGAGGTTTCGACGTTGCCGAGTCGATCGACCTCCCGCTCCTCGCCCGCGGTCGGCATGGCCGTGACCTCGATAGACAGATTCATGGCGGCGGCGAGCACCCCGAAACCGGGTCCGAGATGCGCGCAGGTCGCGGGTACCAAGAAACTGATGGGCTCGCTCATGCAGGTCGATGTAGGGTCAGGCTGGAGAATACTGTTTGCGCCATGTTGGCGCAGGTTCCAGTGTTCGGTTCGTCAAGTTCGTGATGCAGACTTGAGAACCTGAGGCGGTTGGCGAAGATGCATCATCATCCTGTGAGCGAGAAGCAGACGACACAAGCTTGTAGCGGCCGAACTCAGGCCCTCATGATCGGCCCCCTGATACTGGGCGCGGCCGCCTTTTTGGCCTGTCTGGCGGTGCTCATTGCCATGCGGGTCGGATATCCCTTCCCGCTCGAGGTCGCCGAGGAAGGTGTGGCGATGGGGTCTGTTCGCGCTCTGGCCGGGCAGGCCCTCTACGGACCTCCGAACGCGGATTTCGTCCCTTTCCTCTACGGACCGGTCTATTTTCTCGCCGGAGCAGGGGCTTTTTCCGTGTTTGGCGAGCAGTTGTGGGCATTGAGATTGATCTCGATCTGCGCGACGGCCTACGTGATCTTCGCCATGCATCGCATCGCCAGCGGCGTCGCCGGTCCCCGTGCCGGCTGGCTGGCTGCCGGGTTTTTCGCTGCGACCTACCACCTCGGAGGGGCCTGGTTCGACCTTGCACGCGTCGACATGCTGCACCTCGCCTTCCTGTTCGCCAGCTTGCGAGCGGCGCAACGTGAGCGGACAGTTCGTTCTGCAGTCTGGGCTTTACTCGCGATCTTCACCAAGCAGTCTGCTCTGGGGATCGTGCTCGGCATGGCGATCGGTCTCGCCTTTCATCGATCTCGCAAGGCGGTTGAACTGGTGCTGTGCCTGACGATTGGCATCGTCCTGGTCATCGCTGTGGGCGATCTCCTGACACATCGATGGTTTGCGTATTTCCTTGTCGTCCTTCCTGGCGAGCACGCCATGTTGTGGAATCTCTGGTACGAGGTCTTCGTCGAGAAGTTGCTCCGTGACTTCGCCGGCTTCCTCGTCCTGGCGGGCGTGGCCGTCGGCTTCCTGCTGCGAGGTCGAGATTGGCGGGAGCAGATGCCGCTGGTGGGTTTTGTTTCTTCGGCGATCGCCGTGGGTTGCCTGGCGCGTTTGCGCGATGGTGGCTGGTACAACGTCATGATTCCGGGTCATGCCGGCCTGGCTCTGCTCGCAGCCGTCGGTGTTGTCTGGATCGTGACCCGGCTCGAGTCCAAGAGGGTTCCGGTCTTGCCACTGGCAGGCTTCTGTCTGGCCGCATGGCAACTCGGCTGGTGCATCTACGATCCGCGAGAACATGTTCCGACTGCCGAGCAGCGCGAGAATGGTGTGCGGGTGGAGAATGTCATGAAGCAGACCGAAGGCGGAATCTGCAGTCCGACCTTGTCCTTCACAGCACATCGCGCCGGCAAGCCCGCGCAGCCCGATGGCACGGCCTTGTGGGATATCCAGCGCGCAAAGAACAAGGAGCTGGTGCGCGAGCCTCTCGATCAGTTCATCACCCGTCTGCTCGACGGCACCTATCGCGCTGTCCTCGTCAATACTCCCGCCAACCGGGATCTCAAATCCGTGCTCTCGGTGGTGTTGCCGGCTTTTCCAGAAGGGCAGCACATGCACGTGGCCAGCCCACGTGGTGATCGGACGACCGGGAAGAGGGCGACCAGCGGCTATGAAAAACTCTGGTGGTACCTGCGCACGGATGATGCCGAGATGGCCGAGCGAGTGCGGAATTCCGTTCTGCGCTGACCGGTGCGTGGCCTCACTGGCGCTCGATGATCGCCGTGGTGGTGAGGAGAGCTACATGATCAGAACCGGTGCCCATAGCGCAGCCCTGGCCCTTTGGAAGCAGGCAAACCTGCGCGGCATGATCGGGCTGGCCAGTAAGGACTTGTGTCAGGTGCTTGGTATCGAGGCCGAAGCGAGCATCTTGCTCCGGGATGCCAAGGGCGAGCCCGCCTTCAATGCGCCGAGGTGATGCCGCTGGCTGGCACAGTTCGATGCTTGAGCGCACAAATCCGACGCATTTAGATTCTCGCTCTCAACTCGCTTTTCTCTGCTCGGGCCGAGGAGGCCCCAAAGATCTTGTCAGCAAGAGGGCGGTAGCATCGGGCCGAATCCTCTGACCTAAGGTGAGCGCCTGTCGGCCGATCTATATGCATCCTTGAGGGTCTGACTGCTCATGTGGCTGGCGTGTATATTGGTGTGCATGGACGAATCTTCGAGGGCTCTCTTTGACGAACTGGATGCGGTCAGGGACTTCTCGGACAAGGAGTTCAAGTCTCTTTGCTATGCACCTTTCGTCAGTCTCTCATTCATGCCGGACGGCAATGTTTCGGTTTGCTGTATGAGTCGATCCTATGTCGTGGGCAACACCAGAGTGGATCGGTTGGATGAAATCTGGACGGGCAGCCGGGTGGCTGCATTTCGCAAGAGCCTGAAGAATTACAAGTTCCCGCCCGGGTGCGAGGAGTGCAAGTATTCGTTGTAAGGCGGCAAGATCCGTGGCCATGAAATACTCAACTTCGATGGTGAGCCCGTCAGCATGGAGCAACCTGGGCCTTTGAACATGGAATTTGCGTTAAGCAACACATGTAATCTGGCCTGTATCCATTGTGATTCTCGCTACTCTTCGGTTCACCGCGCGATGAGCGGCATGCCGCCAATGGTGCCGGCTTACGGTGATAAGTTTTTCTCGGAGCTGGAGCAGTATTTGCCGCATCTCAAGTCAGCCACATTTCTTGGCGGCGAGCCGTTCTTGCAAAAGGAGTGCTTCCAGATCTGGGACATGATGATCGATATGGATCTGCACCCGACATGCAAGGTGTTCACCAATGGTTCGGTCTACAACGAAAAGGTGGAGCGCGTTCTTGCCGAGTTGCCCGTCAATCTGGCGATCTCGGCAGATGGTATCAGCAAGGAAACAGTGGAGCTAATTCGCGTCAACAATCAGCATGACACCATCATGCAGAACATACGGAAGTTCAACGCCTATGCACAAGGCGACTCGGGGAAGCATCCTGACAAGCGAGATCGGAGCTTGCAGCTCAACTTCTGTCTCATGCGTCAGAACTGGCATGAGATGGCAGACTTCTTTCTCTTTGCCGAGGAGATAGGGGCGCGTGTCTGGACCGTTCAGGTCATTTATCCAGACGATTGTAGTCTGTACAGATTGCCTCGTGAGGAAGTCGAATCGATCGTCGAGAAGATCGAGTCCCTGACTCCGTCGTTAGTCGATCGGCTGGTGATCAATCGAACTGCGTGGGGGGAAGTGGTCCTGGAGATGCGTCACCACATGGAGAAGGGCGCTGCGGACGTGGAGGAACTCGTGAGCGCGCACGCGAAGTACGACACTCATCCCATGAATCGGGCATGGGAGTTGGCCAAGAAAGGCGATAACGAAGGAGCGCTGAAGAGCGCTCTGCAGGTTCCTGCTTCCGATGAGAACTATTATTACGCGTTGGTGTTGATTGGCGAAAACAGGATGTACAAGGGCGAACTGGCGGAAGCGGGGCGGAGCCTGGACGAGGCCGTGGAACTGGGACCCAGGCATCCGGCGGGATATGCCCGGCGAGCCCAGTTGAGACTCTTCGAGAATCGCTACGAGGACGGCCTGTCGGACATCGGCAGGGCAGAGGAATGCGCGGCGAAGCTGCCCGTTGTCGATGATTGGATCACCGAGGCGATTTTGGAGGCGGGTGCAGGACTCATGAGCAAGACCGGTAATTCGAAGGGCGCTATCGCACGGCTTGACCGCCTGGTCGAGTTGCGACCGGACGACGAGGCCTTGCGGGAGTGGCATTCGGCTGCCAGGGCAGAGCTGTAGCACCTACACCCCGCAGCAAGCCCACGCTCTAGAGCTGGACGAGCTCGTAGAGCCCATGGCCGATGCTGTTGAGTCGTCCGAGTTCCACGAGGCGGTCCCAGACTTCCTGTGGATATTGTTCGGGTGGGATGACTGCCGTGATCATCGATTTTTCGCCCTTGCTCAGCGGATCATGACCGAGCTGTGATTCGTCATCGAGGCGATGGAGTTTGAGGCGCTTGCGGAAGGCCTTCATCGCACGCTTGAGAGTTTCCTTGGTCAGCGTGCCGTCGTCGTTGCGTTCGACGAGGTTGCGGCGCGGCGGAGTTCCTCGGCCATCTTCACCTATCACGGGCTTTCTCCTTTCGAGCGGGGGATTTCGTGAACATTTGGTTCGATGACAGGGGTGATACCACAGATGGTTGCTTCATACGTCGAAGCGGATGCCTTGGGCCAGGGGCAGATCATCGCCCCAGTTGATCGTGCTGGTCTGGCGGCGCATGTAGGCCTTCCAGGAGTCGGAGCCGGATTCGCGGCCGCCGCCGGTCTCTTTCTCGCCGCCGAAGGCACCGCCGATCTCGGCGCCCGAGGTGCCGATATTGACATTGGCGATGCCGCAGTCCGAGCCGATAGCAGCAAGGAAGCGCTCGGCCTGGCGGCCATCTCTGGTGAAGATCGCCGAACTCAATCCTTGCGGGACATCGTTTTGCAGCTCGGTTGCTTTCTGTGCATCGGCGATCTCCATGAGGTAGAGGATCGGCGCGAAGGTCTCTTGCTTGACGATGGGCATGTCGGGCGTGGCCCGGACGATGGCAGGTTCCACGTAGCAGCCGCCAGCCAGGATGCCGTCCATCGTTTTGACGCTACCTCCGCAGAGAACCTCGCCACCCTGCGCCCGGGCGGTATCGAGAGCGCTCATCATCTGCTCCACCGATCCTTCGTCGATCAGCGGACCCATGAGAGTGTCGGTTTGCAGGGGATCGCCGATCTTCACCTGGGCGTAACTGGCGGTGAGCCGTTCCTGTAGTTGGTCGATGATGCCTGTTTGTGCGAGCACTCGCCGTGTTGTCGTGCAGCGTTGCCCGGCCGTGCCGACGGCCCCGAAGAGGATCCCACGATGAGCCATGTCGAGGTCGGCATCGTCGAGAACAATGACCGCATTGTTGCCACCGAGTTCGAGCAGGGTGCGGCCGAAACGTTTGGCGACCCTTGGGCCGACGATGCGCCCCATCGCAACCGAGCCGGTGGCGCTGACCAGCGGCAAGCTCGGATCGTCGAGAAGTTCGCTGCCGATGGATTCGTCGGGGCCGATGGCGAGACTCACCAGGGCACCGAAGCCGTCGGGCTCAAGAACTTGTGCAGCGATGCGGGTCATGGCGATCGCGGTCAGGGGTGTCTTGCGCGAAGGCTTCCACAGACAGGCATCGCCGCAGACCAGGGCCAGCATTGCGTTCCAGGCCCAGACCGCAGCCGGAAAGTTGAAGGCGGTGATGACGCCGATGGTTCCGAGTGGGTGCCAGGTCTCGCGCATCGAGTGCATGGGACGCTCCGACGGCATGGTCAGACCATAGAGCTGCCGGGACAGGCCGACCGCGAAGTCGGCGATGTCGATGCACTCCTGGATTTCACCGCGACCTTCCTCGAGGATCTTGCCACACTCCCAGGTAACCAGACGGCCGAGTGACTCCTTCTTCTCTCGAAGCGCCATGCCGATCTTGCGGACGTATTCGCCACGCTGCGGTGCCGGTATCTGGCGCCATCTCAGGAAGGCTTCGTGCGCGGCGGAAGACACGCTCCGGTAATCTGCAGGCCCGACCTCCATGACGGTGGCGATCGTCTGGCCCGTGACCGGGGTGGCGACCCCGAGGCCTTGATCACCGGTGATCCATTCCCCGTGGTAGGCTCCGGGGTTGCGGTCCTCGATGCCGAGGTCTTGCAAGAAGTCTGTGTCGGTCATGGCTGGATCAAAGGTCGTAGAACTTCAGGTCCACGGCTTTCAACTGTTTCGTGAAGGCATAGATCTGGCCGGCGTGGCCGGAGAAGTGTTCCATCACGTGGAGCACCGCGCCCAGGCAGGTTTCGTCGTAGCGTTCTTGGAAGCATCGCTGTTCGAGCAAGTCGTGCGGTCCGAGATCATCGACGATGGTCGCCGCCTGCTCGGCGGTTTCGCGGAGTCGCTCGACCAGTTCGTCGGGATGAGTGTCGATGCTCGCAGCGGTGGCTGAAAATTCAAGGTCGCGGTTACGGATATCGGTTTGCTCGGCGATGCCGCAGTGGACCCACTGACGGACATTTCCTTCGAGGTGCAGGAGGAGATTGCCGATAGCGTTGCTTTCGGGGCCTGGCCGGTGCCAGATTTCCTCGGGGGAGAGCAAGGCAACGCAGCGTGAGATTCGCGGGATGTATTCCTCGATGATCCGGCGGCGGAACTCGTCGGCAACCACGGTGGCGAGCGCAGTGGCAGGATTGGCAGCCATTGCTCGATCAGGTGCCGTCGGGCTTATCGATGGACTGAGCTTTCGCGCCTTCGCCGGGGTGGTTTGCCTCTTCTTGCTCGTGGTCGCGTAGCTTTTCGACTTGCTCTTGGAGGAGGGCAACCTTTTGCACGAGCACCCTGTTGCGAGTGGTCAGGCGGGTCAGGCGGACCGAGAACTGCAACGCCACGAGCATCAAGAAGACCAGGGCTCCGAAGAACAGGGCCGAGGTTGGAAGCTTCGCGCCAATCATGTTCTGGAACCAGCTCAGGAGTCCAGGCCACAAGGCCAGCACCAGCAGGACGAAGGCCGTGCCGACCCAGAGCAGCGAGTATTCCTCGCGCAGCTTGTGGCGGCGCACCAGTTCGATCACCACGACGATCATCACGATGGCCAGGGTGACGGCGACGATCTTCTGATCGGTCGGCAGCAGGCTTGTCTGCCCTTCGGGGCTGCCTTGGAGGAGAGGTAGCATCAGCGGGCCCTCATGTTCATTGCCGACATGCGTTCGGCCCGGTAGGGAGAGCGACGACGGATGGGCAGAAGGAACAAGGACAGGAACATCTTGTAGCCGTAGTAAAGGACTCGGTGGCTGCCGAACATGCTGGTACCGGTGCTTCGGGGATGCATGGTGACCGGAACCTCTACCAGCTCGAAGCCTTCTCGCGAAAGGCCGATCAGGGTGTTGGCATCGGGGAAGTCCTCGGGGAAGCCGTCGTGTGTGAGGGCTGTCAGGGCATTTGCTCTGATGGCCTGGAAACCGGACGAAGGGTCGGTGATTCTCGATCTTGTCCAGAACGATGCGATGCCGGCGAAGAGCGAGGTGCCGACCTTCCGTGCGAAGCTCGTCGGCGGCGGCGTTCCGGTCAGGTAGCGAGAGCCGATGGCGACATCGGCTCCCTGGTCGAGTGCTGCGAGGAGGTCGCGAACGCTACCGGGATCATGCTGACCATCGGAATCCATCTGCACGATACGCTCGTATCCTTGCTTGCAGGCATAGCGATAACCTGTCAGCAGGGTCGCTCCGTAGCCGAGGTTGAAGGCGTGGCTCACCACGGAGGCGCCATGGCGCCGAGCCTCGGCGGCCGTGTCATCGGTACTGCCGTCATCGATCACCAGGACATCGACGACGATGGCAGTGGCCCGAAGATCTTCGAGCACCTTGCCGATAGCTTCCTGCTCGTTGTGGGCAGGGATGATGATGAGGGTGGGAGCGAGCACGGGGAAAGGATAGCCCGGAGAATGAGGATCGCCAGTGCCTAGTAAGACTGCTGGTGAGGGCCTGATTGTTGCTTTCGGCTCAGCCCCAGAGTTTTTCGTTCCCTTCCGAGACCGGCATGCTGCCGCCGTCACAGGCATGCGGTGCGATGAGAGGTGTGGCCAGCAGCTCATGCGACAGTGGGTGGATAGGCATGAGACATCAGGTCCGCAGTTTGCTTCGATTCAGTCAAGTTTGCCAAGCCTTGGCGGCAGAAGTGGTTACCTGAGGTTCCTGGGGCTGTCAGCGGATGCACTTTCGTGATTCTGTCGGGCAGTTAGAATCGTAGAGAGCCAGCCCATGCTTGTGCGACCATGCCACATTTGCCTGGCGAGTTTTGCCCTGCTCACGACCTGTTTGTCCGGTCAGTGGGCGTGGACGAAGAACTCGCCCAGTTTCAGCCCCGGCCCACGGGCCCGATTCGGGTTTTCGTATGACGTGGGTCGCCAGCAGACGGTTTTGTTTGGCGGCCAGGGGCAGGCAGGACTCCTGAAAGATACCTGGGAGTGGGACGGAACCGTCTGGAACAAGCTGGCACCGGTGAGCGTGCCCACCGCTCGTGCCGGTCATGCGATGGTTTACGACCCTGTCGCCAAACGGATCTTGATGTTCGGTGGCGTGACGACCGCCGGGATCGATGCTCAAACATGGGACTTTGACGGCATCTCCTGGAGGCGACTCAATCCTGTGCAATCTCCTCCGGCGCGTCACGATCAGGTCATGGTCTGGGACTCGGTCCGCCAACGGGTTCTGTTGTATGGCGGCCAGTCCGGTTCAAGGGCCTTCGATGACATGTGGGAGTGGGATGGTGCGGTGTGGAGCAAGCGTTCGCCCAGCGCGCGACCCTTTCCAAGGTTGGGGACTGCGCTGGCTTTTGATTCGAAACGTGGCCGAGCCGTGTTGTTCGGTGGATTCAATGGCGCTGATCTTGCCGACACCTGGGAATGGGATGGTTCGCGCTGGTGGCAGATGAATACCCTGGGTACGCCGGTGAGTCGGCAGTCGCACGTCATGACTTTCGATCCGGTGCGAGGTCGCGTGGTGCTGTTCGGGGGAACGAACCGTCTCGGCGCCCGGTTCGAAGATACCTGGGAGTGGGATGGTCGCCGGTGGATCCAGGACGTGTTGCCTCTATCACCGCGTGGGCGCATCAATTTCGGCTTGCTGCACGATACCGCGCGTAGTCGTACCTTTCTTTACGGCGGAGAGGGCAAGGGGCTCCTCGCCGATGGTTGGAATGGTTTCGGCTCCAAGGCGGCTGGCTATTCACTGCTCGGTGTGGGTTGCAAGGGTTCGTCGGGTACCCCGCAACTCTATTGCACGAAGTATCCGAAGCTGGGCCAACCCTTCGAGTTTCGGGTGGTGGGCATGACGGCGGCTCGATCCGGGGTGATCCTGGCCGGACTCACAGATCTCCTTTGGAAGACGGTGACCTTGCCCCTCGATCTGTCCCCGCTCGGGGCGAGCGCCTGCCATTTGTTCATCAGCATTGATGCGGAACTGGGTTTCACCGCCGACGCGACGGGCGCTACCACGTTCAATGTCCGGTTGCCGAACGACCAGACTTTGCTGGGATTGCATTTCTTCAATCAGGCCTTCGTGCTGTCTCCTGGGTCCAATGCGCTCGGTCTGATCACCAGCAATGCGGGTCGGGCTTTCATCGGCCAGTGAGATCTGCTGCCGGGGCGCATTAGGATCTCCGCCCGGTGAGAGTCTCCGATTTCGACTACCAGCTGCCCGACGAACTGATCGCTAACCTTCCGACTGATCGTCGGGATGCCGCGCGTTTGTTCGTCTATGACCGTGCGACTGGCATACGTCGGCATCTCCACGTATTCGATCTCCCTGAATTACTCGAGCCCGGGGATCTTCTGGTGCTGAACGACACACGTGTTCTTCCGCACCGCCTTGTCGGGCAACGCGCCACCGGCGGCAGGGTGGAGACCTTGATTCTTTCTCGTGAGGGGGACGTTGCGACCGGATACCTGAAGCCAGCCCGGAAGATTCGTTCCGGGGAAGCGATCATTCTCGAGGAGGGTGCGATCACCCTTCATCCGCTCGAGGACCTTGGCGGCGGGAGGTTCCGCTTTCGCCTCGAGGCGAAGGAAGGCGATCTTGCAGCGAGCATCGAGCGCGTTGGCAGAGCTCCCCTTCCTCCTTACATCGATCGCGATGGTCGGGAGGACTCGGGAGTCGATCGTGAGCGCTACCAGACGGTATTCGCCGAGGTCCCCGGAGCCGTCGCGGCGCCGACGGCCGGTTTGCATTTTACCAGCGAACTACTGATGGCGCTGGAGTCGCGAGGTGTCGTGATCGGCAAGGCTACCCTTCACGTCGGTGCGGCAACCTTCGCTCCGGTGCGTGTCGATCATGTCGAGGACCACCGTATGCATGGCGAGGAGTACTCCCTTTCCGAGGATCTGGCCGACAAGGTTCGCACCGCCCGTGCATCCGGTCGGCGTGTGGTGGCGGTGGGCACGACGGCTGTCCGAACCCTCGAGACCTGTGCCTTGTCGGATCGGACGGTTGCCCAAGGAGATGGAGAGACCGACATCTTTCTCCATCCGGGCCGAGCACCGGTGGTTGTCGATGCCATGCTGACCAACTTCCATCTTCCCGAGTCCACCCTGCTGATGCTGGTTGCGGCCTTCGTCGGGCGCGAAACCATCCTCGACCTCTATGGCGAGGCCATCGAGCGGCGGTATCGCTTCTACTCGTTTGGCGATGCGATGCTGATTCTCTGATGTTCCGCTCGGTGTGACGACCGGAGGTTCAGGGTAGCAGGTTGCGCAGAGTGCGCGCGGCCGTGCGCGGGTCGTCTGCATGGAGAATCGCGCTGCTGACGGCGATGCGCGTGCAGCCCTGGGCGAGGAGGGAGGGCAGGGTTTCCTCGTTGATTCCGCCAATCGCGAAGACCGGCCGGTCGATGGCGGCGAGGATATCGCCGAGAGC
The DNA here is from genome assembly GCA_964542765.1 of uncultured candidatus Brocadiaceae bacterium. Taxonomy (GTDB): domain Bacteria; phylum Planctomycetota; class UBA1135; order UBA1135; family UBA2386; genus CAZIVO01. The sequence goes on from CAZIVO010000023.1 coordinate 13,000, forward strand.
GCCGCTCGGCTGCCCTTGGCTATAGCCCTTGGTTGGCGTGGGAAAACAGGGACCGAAGCCGAGGTAGTCGGCTTCAGCATCGCACGCGGCCTGTGCCTGATCGAGGTCATGCGTGCTGACGCCAAGCCAGCGGTGAGGGCCGAGCAGGTTGCGGGCTTCATGGGCAGTGAGATCCTTCTGGCCGACATGTGCTCCCGCCGCACCTTGCTCCACTGCGAGTTCGGGGAAGTCGTTGACGATCACCGGAACTCCGCCTTCCGTGCAGATGGAAAGACACCGCGCCAAACCGTCGGGATCCTTGGACTCGATGCGCCACTGGACCAGATCGACTCCTCCTTCGATTGCCTCTTGCAGCATGTCCCACGGGTTGCCCAGACATAGCTCGGGCGTGAACAGGAGATAGAGCTTGGCTTCGATGGGCTGTCTCATGAGATTTCTGCGAGCAGTTTCCGCCAGGATTTTCTCTCCCTGGAGGGGTGAAAGATGGGTTTGATTTGGCGGCAGCGGGAATGCAGTTTTTGGTAGAAGCGGGTGCTGGTTTCCGCGCGGATCAGCAAGTCAGCGAGGCCCGCTGTATCTCTGACTTCGAAAAACCCAGGATAGTCTGTTCCCAGTAGCCCGACGGATCCTGGGATGCGTGAGCTGAGAATGGGAGTTCCGCAGGCGATAGCTTCGCTGATGACGTTAGCACCGCCTTCGGCCAGTGAACTGATCACCATCAGATGGCTGCGTGCCATGAGCCGCAGGCTGCGAGCTCGATCGAGTTCGCCGAGCCAGCGGTAGCGTTGATTGCGTTGCTGTTCGCGCCGAGCCTGTCGATCCATGCTGGCGTGCAGCGCGGCCCCGGCGTGCAGGATGCGGATCTTCGAGTTGTCAGGGAGCAGGCGTGCTGCGAGCGCTGCCCGGAAGGGATCCTTGATGGGTCTTTGGTGTCCGACCACACAAACATCGAAGGCGTTTGCACGTGGTGAGGGCAGGTTCTTGGGAGGTTCCACGGATTGGTGGATGATTCGAGCCTTGGCCCGCAGTCCGGATGGCAGGCTGTCGAGTTCGCATTTCTGGAGAAGGACGATGCGATCGGCCCGTGCCAGATTGTGCGCCACGGTCCTGGATAGGCTTTGCGATGGTCTCAGATCGGTGCCGGCAATGCCGATGACGAGCGGGGTGTCCGCAGTTTTCTCGTGGAGGCGGATGGTTCGCGTGCTCTTGCTGGCGTGCAGTGCGATCAGCAGGTCGCAGGGCTTGTCGAGGCCGGTTCCGACCGTGGCCCGATGCCCGAGTTGTCTCAGGATCCGCCCCCAGCGCTCCGCTGTGACGCGATTTCCACTGCGTGAACCGCGTGGAGCCGGTGTCACGATCCGGATGTTCATCGGTGATCCGGGCTGAAACCATGGATTCGGCGCAAGACAAAGAGAGTCGACAGTCGAGGCATGCGGGCAGTCACTCTATCATGTGGCCATGTTCGAGGACTCGCTCCTCATCAACATCATCATCTTCCTCCTCGGCCAGATCGCGGCGTGGGGCTATCTGCGTACCGGCATGATCGGGCGCGGAACCTTCCTGATCGTGACAACATGGGTTCTTGCCGATCTCGCTCTGGTGTCCCGCTTTGCTTACCAGGAAGAGTCCTTGTTTCGATCGTCATTGATGGCGCTCCAGGTGTGCAGCACGGTCGGATTTCTGCTCTTTTCCTCCGCCCGTTTACGCCGCCGCTCTTCGTGGTTCTTGCGTTCGCGTCATCAACGCATGCGCGAGGCTTTTGTTCACTATCTCCGCAACGAATTCAGCGCGGCGATCCTGCTCTATCGCCGGCAACTGCGGAAAGACCCCTGGGATATCCACGCCAAGCTCGGGTTGGCAACGGCGGTAGCTCGTTGCGGAACCTGCCGAGCCGGGACGGTGCGGCGGCTATTCAAATCGGTACGCCGACTCGACCGTGAACATCACTTCAACGATGTGATCGAGGACGAGTTGAGTCGGATCTGACTCCGCGCGGGATCAGCTCTGGTCGAAGAAGTTGTTGCCCTTGTCGTCGATCACGATGAAGGCCGGGAAGTGTTCAACTTCGATTCGCCAGATCGCTTCCATGCCCAGTTCAGGATATTCGAGGGCCTCGATCTTCTTGATGCTCTCCTCGGCGAGGATGGCAGCGGGGCCGCCGATGGAGCCCAGGTAGAAGCCGCCGTGTCGGTGGCAGGCATCGGTCACCTGCTGCGAGCGGTTGCCCTTGGCCAGGGTGATGTGACTGGCACCGTTGCTCATGAAGTTGTCGACGTAGCTATCCATGCGCCCTGCGGTCGTGGGGCCGAAGGAACCGGATGGCAGGCCATCGGGTTTCTTGGCCGGGCCGGCGTAGTAGACGATGTGCTCGGCGAGGTAATCGGGCAGGCCTTCGCCCGTGGCGATGCGCTCGGCCAGCTTGGCGTGAGCGATGTCGCGGGCGACCACCATGGGACCGGTCAAGGACAGGCGTGTTTTGACCGGATACTTCGAGAGTTCGGCGCGGATCTCGCTCATCGGCCGTGTGAGGTCGATCGGGATCACTTCCGAACTCAGATCGGCGGCCTCGACATCGTGCAGGAAGCGTCCGGGGTCCGTTTCCAGTTGTTCGAGGAAGAGACCCTCGCGGGTGATCTTGCCGAGGATCTGACGGTCCGCGGAGCAAGAGACACCCAGACCGACGGGGCAGGAGGCGCCGTGCCGCGGGAGCCGGATGACGCGGATGTCGTGGCAGAAGTACTTGCCACCGAACTGTGCGCCGATCCCGGTATTGCGTGTCAACTCGAGCACCTCGGCTTCGAGGGCAGTGTCGCGGAAGGCTCTGCCCAGGGCATTGCCCGAACGGGGCAGGCTGTCGAGATAGTGCGCGCTCGCGAGCTTGACGGTCTTCAGGTTCATCTCGGCGGAGGTGCCGCCGATGACGATGGCCAGGTGATAGGGCGGGCAGGCTGAGGTTCCGAGTGAGCGGAGCTTCTCGCCGATGAAGCTCAGGAGCTTGTCGGGGTTGAGCAGCGCCCTGGTTTCCTGGAACAGGAAGCTCTTGTTTGCCGAGCCGCCCCCCTTGGCCATGAACATGAAGTGATACTCATCACCTCGGGTGGCGTAGATGTCGATTTGCGCCGGCAGATTGGAGCCGGTGTTTTGCTCCTCATACATCGACAGCGGCGCCATCTGCGAGTAGCGCAGCGGTGACTGCGTGTAGGCCTGAAAGATTCCGTGTGACAGAGGCTCGGTATCGTCACCGGAGGTGAAGACGTTCTGCCCTTTCTTGCCCATGACGATGGCCGTGCCCGTGTCTTGACACGACGGCAAGACCATGCGCGCTGCGACGTTGGCGTTGCGAAGCAACTGCAGCGCTACAAACCGGTCATTGTCCGAGGCTTCGGGGTCATCGAGGATCTTGCGGAGTTGTTCGAGATGGCTCGTGCGAAGGAAATACGAGACATCGTGCATGGCCGTCCTGGCCAGTTGAGTGAGGCCCTCGGCCTCGATCTTCAAGATGGTTCCGCCGGCGAACTCTGCTTCGCTGACGTGATCCGCCGTGAGCTTGCGGTAGACGGTCTCATCCTCGCCCAGCTCGAATAGTGGTTGGAACTCGAATTCTGGCATCTTTTGATCCGTGAGCCAGTTTCGGGGTCAAGCCTGCGATGCTCAACCTTGCAGTGTGAGTTCGTGCCAGAAGATATCGGCAGACCATAGCCTGCCGATGAGGGCTCTTGGCGAGATCGTCCGGTGGAGCGTCAGCGGCCGGTCACGGACTCAGTTGAAGCTGCCGCCGAACTGGATCACCAAGCCGCCTCGTGCCTTCCTGCCGACGGCCTTGTTGTAGTCCCAGTCGCCGATCAGTTGCACCGGATTGCGGCCGGACGCGATTGTCATCGAGACGCCGGAGGAGAAGACCCTGCCCAGGCTGTTGCTGGCGGCATCGACAACTACGGCCTGCACATAGACCGTTTTGCCGGCGAAGTAGGGGTTGTTGGCGATCGGTGCCTGCGATTGGCCGAGGAAAACAGGGGGAGCCGACCTGATCTGCATCGGCACGACGATGTCAGGGCTGACGTTGAGGGCGTTGCCTGGCGCGCCGAAGGCGGCCAGAGAGAAGGGGAGCTTGAGGGTGCCGTACCGGCTGCGCGAGCTGCCCCACATGGCTACTGCCGGAAAGCTCTTGTTGAAACCTTGGGCTATGAAGGTGGCTTTTCCGCCGAGCCGGAGGGTAATGGCATTGCCCGTAACTCTCCATGTCTGGCCCTTGAGTGTTCCATGCTGTCCGAAGACGCCGACATTGCCACTGTCAGCACCGAAGTGCGCGTCGAGGAAGTAGTTCCCCTTGGCGGGCGGGTTCGCTACCTCCCACTCGACCAGCAGATTGCCGCTCTTGTTGATGTAGGGGAAGGGCGCCGCGAGTTTCCACGCGATGCTGAAGGGGCGTATGTTGGCGATCTGCGGCGGCAGGCTGTACTTGCCCGAGAACACCTGGGTCTGCTTGCCGGTGCGGTTGGCGGCGAAGGTGGTCGACATGCTCGCCGCGGTCACGCTCGTGTAGCCGAGGGAGAGGGTCAGCTTGGGGAAGGTTCGCATTGCCATCGTGGCCGGTTGCTTGTCAGCACGAAGCCGCACATCGCTGATCACGCCGGCGTTGGTCGCCAGTGCCCAGCCCTCGACAACTTGCTGGGCGCGACCGCCGCCGTAGCCCGAGAAATAGGGAGAGGAGGTGTCGCCGTCCTTGCTGGAGAGACCTGTTGGTATGGTCTTCGCGCCTTGGGCGGCGACTCCGAGGGTCAAGAGGGACAGGGTGATCGATCCGATGATGGCGCGTGACATAGGTGGCTCCAGGGGGTGATGGTAGGGCGCCGGGACAGGCGCAGGGAGCCTGTAAGGATACCAGATCGGATTCCTGCCGGGGGGAGCCTACGCGGTTTCCTGTCGCAGTGGCCTCGTGGACAGTTCAGCGTCGATAGAGGCCGTGGGACGGTCGTGCGTGTCGAGACGGCCTTCCGCTTCACGCTCGAGGGAGCGGTGATGCCGAGGTCAGCTCGCCTTCCACTTCTTCTTCTCGAGGGTGCTGGAGAAGTCCTCTGCGTCCTTCTTGCTGAAGAGCCGGACCTTGTGACCGCAGGATGCACAGTAAGAACTGTCCATACTCATCAGGTAGCGAACGTAGTTTTTGCAGGCTTCACACCACTTGGTCTCGTCGTAGTAATTGTTGCGATCCATCTTGCTTGGCTCCTTGTTATTTCCGCCTTTGGGTCAATCCCTTTCGGTGGAAAGAAAGCAATTCCGGTGCCATCCGGATCGAGCAAGGTCGGTCGGTCGGTGTTACTCCGCTGCCATCGGCGCATTGTTCACGCGCTTTGCGTTGAGCCGGGATCGATCGCCGAACCGGTCATGTCGCAGAAGTTCGACGCGAGGTCGCCTCCTCGAATGCCATGGCGGAAGCGCGCGGGGCACAGGTGCGGTGGGATGGGGAAAACCGCGCAAGCGTCCATCCGGTGCGACATTTGTTGCGCGGAATGGACGTGCATTTGGTCGGATGTGAGGAACTGAAGAAGTCTACTCCGTCATTGCGAGGGAGGCTGAATCCTCCCAGCATTTCCTATCCGAGCGCCTGCCGGATCTCGGAGCGGACGCTTTCCTCCGGCTCGCTTTGGTATCGATCGCGTAGCTTGGTGGATGCGGGGTCGAGCCGTCCGAGCGCCCATGCGGCGTGGCCGCGGACCAGGGAGCTTTCGTCGAGAAGGGCTGCTTCGAGGGCCGGCACGGCACCGAGATCGCCGAGATTGCCGAGCGCGATCGCTGCGTTGCGCCGGAGCCCTTGCCGTGTTGCGCGACGCATCGCCGTTCCTACCCATTGTTCCTGGTAATCCTCTTCGCTCAGTTCGAGGATGCCGATGAGGCCGAAGGTTTCGGTGACCCGGTGGGGTCGAAGATCATCGGGAAGGTCGGCATCGGGATGGGCGGCGCGACCCTTGCTGGTGAAGGGGCAGACCTCGAGGCAGATGTCGCAGCCGAACACCCAGTCCCCCTGTGGCTGGCGCAAATCGAGTGGGATCGAGCCTCGCAGTTCGATGGTCGTATAGCTCAGGCAGCGCCGGGCATCGAGTTCGAAGGGCGCTACCAGCGCGTCCGTCGGGCAGGCGTCGATGCAGGCGGTGCAGGTTCCGCAGGACCCGGGTGAGGGGCTGTCCGGAGGGAGTTCCAGCGGGGTCAGAAGCTCGGAGAGGAAAAGATAGGGGCCGAGGTTCGGCGAGATGATCCCGGCGCTCTTTGCGAGGAAGCCGATGCCTGAGCGTGCGGCGATCGCTCGTTCCAGGATGGGGGTGGCGTCCGTCCCTACCTTGACGGTGCCGCGTGGCACGCCGTCAGCTTCCAGTTGCGTACGGAGACGGCGAGTGGCCTTGCCGAGGAAACGGTGATAGTCGCGCCCGGCGGCATAACGGGCGATGCGGCCACCGCCGGCGAGGGTCACGGGCGGAGCACCGTAATCGTAGGCCAGAGTGATGGCTGATCGTGAGTCCGGCGCCCACTGGCCTGGATCGGTGATGCGTTCGCGGTTGCGGTGGAGATAGTCCATCTCTCCGGCGCGCCCGAGGTCGAGCCACTCATGGAATCGGTCGCCGTCGGGCCCCGGATCGGGTGGGCCGAATCGGACCAGATCGAAGCCGGCTTCTTCGGCCATCTCACGCAGGATCGCGGGGGTGGGTGGCATCTGAGCAGAAGATTACGCGGTTTCGGGGCGAACGCCACAATCCTTGGTAGGGATGGACTTTCCGTCGTTATGTGACCGCTTGATTCGGCATTCCTGGCGGCTCGAGACTCAAGCTGGATTCCGAATGAGTCGAAGAGAAATACACCACACCCCCGGTGCCAAGGACCCTGCAAGAGATCAAGAATAATGGGCAAGGGCAATATGCGAGAACAATCGGTCGAGATCACCCGGGCATCCGGTCAGAGCAAGCTTTCGCGCTCGGCGAAGCAGGCTCGCAAGGAGACTTCCGTGAATGGTGCTCAACACCGTGGCAATGGCGAGGCAGCCAGGCTGCGTCGCAATCAGGCGCCTGCCGAGGGAATGGCGAAAAGCCGCCGTGCAGAGGTTGATGGTCTCGTTGAGCTGGGTCAGCGGCTCCATCCCTTGCTGGGATGCTTGGATCTGTTCCTCGACGAGGCGCGAGTGGTTCTCGGCGAGATCGATGAGAAGTCTTCGCGGGAGGATCTATCGGAGAAGCTGCGGGTGGTGAGAGAGATCATCGACTGGTCGGACGCCGTTGCCGAAGATCTGCACGTTGAAGCCGACAGGGCCATGGCGGGCATGTGTAGCGTGAATAGCCTCGAACTCTTTCGCGACGCAGCGGAGCAGATGCAGGCACGATCTGAAGGGCTCGATGTGGTGGTGGCCTCCTCGGGAGTGGTGGCCAGCTGCCAGGGGCGCCCGGCGGACCTGCGTGAGGCTTTCAGCCTCGGCTTATCGATCGTCGCCCAGCGGATTGGCGGCTCTGGATCGCTGAAGGTCGAGATTGATCCGGCGGATGGGGGCTGGGTCGCTCATCGCATCACCGGGAAGGGCCTCGCATCCGAGGACGTCAGCACCGATCAGACAGCTCGCCTGCGCACATTGCTCGTGGATCGGCATGGCGCACGGGTGATACCCGATCTCCTTGCTTCGGGCAGGGTTGGAATGACGATCCTGCTTCCGCAGCGGAACCAGTAAACCCGGGTATTATTGCCTGATTTGGGGCGATTCGAGCGGATGTAACCGGGTTACTTCCGGCTTTGGCCTGGCTATGAAACAATACAGAGTGGCCGAACGGTCACTTTGTTCTCTGTTTCTAACCCCCGGAGCCCCTGTGGAACTTGTTGCCCTGAAACCCGGAATTCAGACTGATCTCGCGAAGAGGTTGATTGGTCTGTGGGAACGGACCGGGGATAACGCCCTCCGGTGCCTCGGGGAAGGGCGTCCCGTGCGGGTCGAACAGCCGCCCCGGACCGAACAAGAACAACTCGATTGGGTCAGCACATCGCTCATGAATTGCTACAAGAACACCGGCGACAGCCAGGTGTTCGCGCTGCTCTTCGAACTCAATCAGAACTCCTTCATGCAGGCCATCCGCGGCAAGATTCGCCGCTCGGTTTGCACCGTGGATCCCCAGGATGTCTTGCAAGAAGTCTTCCTGAATATCTATCGGTATCCCCACCGCTTCATGGCGGAGAAGGCGGACTCTTTCCGCAACTGGGGGCATCGCATCGCCCGCAACACCCTGCTCAAATCCCTCAAGGGGAACGCGCGGCACGCAAGGTTCGCAACGCTGGACGAAGAGATCGGCCAGCGCGAGGATTGCCGTCAACAGTCACCCCTGCGCAGTGCGCAGAACTCCGAAGGCTCGGTCATTGTCGATCGTGCCTATCTTATCTATCTCAATCTTTACCTCATGCACTTCGGCAAGCTCTCTGTGAAAGAACAGCGAGCGCTAACCTTGGTTGAGGTTGATGGCGCCACCTACAAGGAGGCTGCCAGCGACCTCGGTATACGGCTCGAAAACCTGAAGATGGTGATCTTTCGAGGTCGCCGGAAGATCTTCCGGGGAATGGGCCGCACACTCCGAGACTTGGACGCCTGACTTTTCGCAGCTAATTCCACCCAGCCAGTGAAATGAAGATCCCTACCAATTGTGTTTCTTTCGACAGCGCCTCGCTTGGAGGCGCGTCGGTTTTCGCCAACATCGGCGATGACCCTTGCCTTCAAATTCAGGTCGACCTTTCGGCGATGCTGGATGGCGAACTCGATGCGCACACGGTGCGACGAGTGATGGTTCATTCCGATGCTTGTCCGGCATGCCGCACCTTCTTGAAGGGCATACGCCACCAGATGCAAGCTCACAAGGACTTGAGTGGGGCCAGCCTCGGCGCCGCAAGCTTGTCGCGTGGGCTCAGCGGGCTGACAGAAGGTCGTTGTGGCGAACGATCGCCCGGGACCGAGTTGTTGCGACGGGCCTTGGTGGAGAACCGTGATCAACTCGCCAGAATCCTGTACGAGATGGGACGCGGCTTCGTGCTGATGGGACTCTCACCGAGGTTCACGCGCGAGGTGGCGCGCGAGCCGGTGCCCATCCCCGATCTCTACATGCGTGGGTGTAGCTTGGTCGATGAGATGAAGCGTCTGGCGACCGATTCCGTGGGTGAGGAGTGGGTGCGAGCGCAGGCTTTGTTCGGCCGTGAGGAGATGTCGAGCGCCGCCGAGAATCTGGCGCGAGGCAAGCGTTTGCTGCGCGAGGCCTTGATGTTGCGAGAGGACTTGCACGAAGCGCGGATCTATCTCGGTCACGCGCATCATGTGGCGCAAGAGCGCCCACAGGCCCGGCGAGAGTTCCAGGCCGTTCTGGATGCGAGCGAGGATGCACAGACGCGAGCCTTCGCTCTCGAGAACCTCGGCAATGTCTATCTCGAAGATGGGGCGGCGGAGAAGTCTCTGCCGTATTTTCATGAACTCGTGGACTCGGGCGTGATCGCCCAGGAACCGCGCTTCTTCACCACTTACTTCAATCTCGCACTGGCCTACGGCTTGCTCGAACGTTTCAAGCCGTGCGGACAGTGGTTCGAACGCTTGCACAGCGAGTTCCCGCACAAGCGTCGTCTGGTTCGCTCTGAATTGCAGTCACGCACGCAGTTCTCTGGCGTGATTGCCCGCCACCCCCGGGTGGAAGTGGGCTATATCCAGAAGTTCCCTGAGTGGTTCCCGATCTCCGGGAAGCTCTCCCTGAAGGAGGGTTGCTGAGATGTCGAAAATCATGCGAATCGTTCTCACGAGTCTGGTCGCCTTGGTCCTGTCCGCGGGCACTGCTTTTGCAATTCCCGGCGGCGATGGCGGTTGGACGAACCTTCCTGGTAGCAATACCGGTAACCGCAACAATGGTAATGGCGGCAAGGGCGGAGGCCCGAGCCATCGCTTGGTCCTGAAGAAGTCGCTCGACAAGGACCTGAAGATGCGGTTGCACAAATCGATGGAGGGCGCAGTCGGCGTCGTCGTGACCGATGTAGGCGTCGCCATGATCGGTGCTGCCGGACGCGATGTTCGTATCAGCTCTTCGATTCTCCGGATCTTGCAGGGTTCCAACCTCGACAGTATGCGAATCGTCTTTTTCGCAGCCGATGGAAGATGGATCGATGTAAGAGTGAGCTTCATCGGCGACGAACTCGTGCTGAAGGTGAAGTAGAGACGACTGCAGATCCAACACGACGGAGCCCGCTGGCCGCATTGGTTCAGCGGGCTCTGTCAGTTAAGCATCATCTTGCACGTTTGGCTTGCCAGGTGGTGGGGAGGCCCCTTTATCCGTGCTTCGTTCGGTACGGAGATGCTTTGCTGAGAATCGAGAGGCGAGGATGATGAGCGCGGCACCGGGCAACCAGTCGGTCACCTTTTGGGTGCCGCTCGACTACCGGCGAAGTTTGCCTTGTTCGATCAATTCGATGAGGCGGGCGGGCCGATCCGTGGTGATGGCGTCGACACCCAATGCATTGACGCGAAGAAAGTCCTCATCCTTGTTGACGGTGTAGACACAGATCAGATAGCTGCGCCGGCGAAGCTTTGCGATGGCATCAGCATTGGCAGCCAGATCCTGCCCGTTCCAGTGCACCATGCTCGCGCCGGTGCGCCGGATATTTATGAGGCGTTCATCGGTCAGTTCCTCGCCGCCGAGCGCACCGATGGTCAAGCTGGGTTCCAGCTGATGGACAGCTTCGAGGAAGTCCCAATCGAAGGATTGCACGAGCACTTCGTCGATGAGGTTCTTGTTCCGAAGGAGTTCGATCAGCTTCTCTGGTTCACCGCCTTTGTGCTCGATCATCGTGATCGAACCAGCCTGGATCACATCGAGTGCTTGCTCGAGGGTGGGTGGCGGAGTGCCTGCGAAGCGCGGGTCTTTCCAGGAGCCTGCATCGAGGGCCAGCGTCTGCGCTGCTGGAAGGCTGGCGAGCTTGACTTCTTTCCTTCCGAGTCGTTGGCCGATATCGGTGGTGCGATCGAGTGTCGCATCGTGCATGCAGATCAAGATTCCGTCGGCACTTTGGTGGAAGTCGAGTTCCACCATGTCGGCGCCGGCTGCCAGGGCTGCCATGAAGGAGGGCAGGGTATTTTCGGGGAAGTCCTGCGCCGCGCCGCGATGTCCCACACACAGGGGGGTGTTGCGTGCGAGCTCGCCGAGCCGGCGGCTCAGGGTTGTTTGCGGAGCACTGGCAGTCGAATCAGAGCCGAGGCTTGTCATGCAGGAGAACAAGGGCACATGGGCCAAGAGGATGAGGAAAAAGCTGCGATGCATCGGTGGATCAACGCGGATGTGGGAATCTTAACTGAGGTTGGTCATCTCCGGTACCATCTACCCCAGGAATACATGGGGCGTGGGACCGGGCGGTTGATGGCCACTCCGCGTTCGGTTTGGCAGGTTGCCAGCCTGCCGGGTGAGCATCGAGGCAGCATACGTATCAGAGCACGCCGAGATACTGTTCCAGTTCCCAGTCGTGGACCTGCGCGATGTATTCATGCCATTCTTCGCGCTTGGCCTGGATGAACTGCGTGGCGATGTGATCTCCGAGCGCATCCTTGATCACGCTGTCCTTTTCCAGGGCCGTGATGGCTTCGCTCAAGTCGCCTGGCAGGTGTCCGATCTTGAGGCGACTGCGTTCACGGGCGCTCATCGTGTAGATGTTCTTGTTGACCGGTGCCGGTGGCTCGACATTGCGACGGATGCCGTCGAGCCCAGCGGCAAGGGTCACGCCGAAGGCGAGATATGGGTTGCAGGAGGGGTCCGGCATACGCAGTTCCATGCGGGTGCCCAGGCCGCGGCGTTCGGGGATCCTAACCAGCGGTGAACGGTTGCGCATACTCCAGGCGATGTGTGTCGGAGCCTCGTAGCCAGGCACCAAGCGCTTGAAGCTGTTGACTGTCGGGTTCGTGACCGCACAGATGGCGCGTGCGTGCTCCAGTACGCCGCCGATGAAGCTGAGCCCTTTTTGGCTGATGCCCCATTCGGTGCTGTCATCGGAAAACAGGTTGGATTCACCGCCGAGGCCGAACAGCGAGAGGTGTACGTGCATGCCTGAACCATTGATGCCGAAGATGGGCTTGGGCATGAAGGTCGCATGCAGTCCGAAATCATGCGCGACACGCCGCACGACTTGCTTGAAGGTCGTCAGGTTGTCCGCGGTAGTCAGAGCTTCTGCATACCTGAAATCAATTTCATGCTGCCCAGGTGCTACTTCGTGATGGGCAGCCTCGACATCGAGTCCCATGAAGTTCAGGCAGTTGGTGATTTCACGTCGGCAAGGTTCTGCCTCATCGATGGGTGCGGCATCGAAGTAGCCGGCCTGGTCGTGGGTGTCCGTTGTCAGTTCGCCGTTCGGTCCACGCTGGAACAGGAAGAACTCGGCTTCGGGCCCGGCCATTAATAGTGAGTCGAGTTCCCGGGCTTCTTCCAGTTGCTTGCGGAGCACTCTACGCGGGCAGCCATCGAAGGCCGATCCATCAGGATTGCAGACATCGCAAATCACTCGCGCGGCCTTGCCGCGACCGTCGTTGTCCCATGGCTGGATCCGAAAGGAGTTGAGATCCGGCACCAAGAGCATGTCGCTTTCTTCAATACGCACGAAGCCGGCGATTGAGGATCCGTCGAACAAGATCTGGCCGTCGAGTGCCTTCGCGAATTGCGAGGGCGGAACCTCGACATTCTTGTTCATGCCCGTGATGTCGGTGAAGCACAGGCGCAAGAACTTGATGTCTTGCTCTCCCAGGAGCCTGGTGACGTCTTCGCGGGTGTACCGTTGCTGGATATGCGGCTTGTCGCCGGAAATCTGAGAGGCCATGAGGAGACTCCTCGGTGCTTGTCTTGGTCAAATGCTCCGATCAGCGGCAGATGATCGGAGCATATTCCTGCCGGCTACCGTGATGCTGCGCTGCAGACAACGTCAACCATGAGGCGGGCGACAACGTAAGGATCCATGTTGGCATTGGGCCGTCGGTCCTCGATGTAGCCCTTGCCGTTCTTTTCTACTTGCCAGGGTATCCGGATGGAGGCGCCACGGTCGGAGACACCAAAGGAGAACTGGTCCCACTTCTGCGTCTCGTGTGCGCCGGTGAGTCGATCCTGGATGCCGTGACCGTAATGCTCGACCATTTCGAGGTAGCGCTCGCCGATGGCTTCGCAGGCCGCGACACATGCATCGTAGGACTCTCGCATTTGATTGGTCGAGAAGTTGGCATGGCAACCCGCGCCGTTCCAATCGCCCTTGGCAGGTTTGGAGTCGAAACTGGCATCGCAATTGAAATTTTCGGCGATGCGGCAAAGCAGCCAGCGAGCGACGATCAAGTGATCGCCCACCTCGAGCGGGCTCAGCGGGCCGACCTGAAACTCCCACTGCCCCGGCATGACCTCACCATTGATTCCAGAGATCCCGAGGCCTGCCTTGAGGCATGCTTCCATGTGCGCCTCAACGACCTCGCGGCCAAAGATCTGGCTACCGCCGACACCGCAGTAGTATGGCCCCTGGGGAGCGGGGTAGCCGTTCGTCGGGAAACCGAGCGGGGTTCCGTCTGACTTGAGGAAGGTGTATTCCTGTTCGAGGCCGAACAAGCATTGGAAGTCGGCGTGCTTGGAGGCTACTTCGCGTAGCTTGGCCCGGGTATTGGTCAGGTGAGGTTCCATCGAAACGTCGAGGACCTCGCAAAGTACGAGAACATCGCTACCCCCGCGGATCGGATCAGGGCAACGGAACACCGGCTGGAGCACGCAATCTGACTGGTTGCCCGCTGCCTGGTTGGTCGAGGAACCGTCGAAACCCCAAACTGGTGGCTCGGTGCCTTCGGGGAGGATTTTGGTCTTCGACCGCATCAGCGGCGTGGGCTCGGTGCCGTCGAGCCAGATGTACTCTGCCTTGTAGACGCTCATTTTCTGGTTATTCCTTGTTGCTTGAGTAGAGGGGGCCGGGGGGGCCGGCCAGGGGGGAACGATTTGCAGTGTCATTCGCGGGCACGGTTGGCCACTCTGTTGACAGCGCCCAAAGCACCCTTCGAGAGCTTGTATACAGCGGTGTCCCTCAAACACAAGATGCACTCAAAAATCTGCATGTGTGGTCTAAATAGGGGGTCACCCAGCACAATTTTAACTCAAAACAGCAGGAATTGGGCCAAGATCCTGCGAGGTGAGCGAAAAAAGAGAGTCAGCCTGTTTTTGCGGTTTCCGTGCTGGCTGACCTGGCGGGGGCTGTGATCGGAACCATTGTGGCAGCCACGAGATAGAGGGCGGCCGCCACCATGAACACGGTGGTGAAGCCCGCCTCCATGCCGATCACGATGCTCAGGATCGAGGCCAGGACCGAGGCGGCACCATTCACGCCGAAGGCCCAGGGAACGAGGCTGGCGGCTTCGCCCTCGAGGGCTCGCAGACCGGTCGGGAAGGGAATTCCCATCGCGAATGCCACCGGCGCGATGGTGAGCATGGTCAGGCCGATGCGCAAGCCTTCGCCGAGGTCGAGGGTCGCTACCAGGAGTGTGGGCAGCAGCATCGCGTGGGCCAGGAGCAGGACGACGACGACGAGTGCAGCGATCGTGGCCGTGCGGCGACCGGCACCGCGACTGCCGGCCCAGGCCGAACCCAGCCCCGAGAAGATCAGGAAGGATGCCAGCCCGACGGTCAAGGAGTAGGTAGGGTGACCGAGGTAGAGGACGAAGCGCTGGATGGTGGTGATCTCGACCAGCAAGTAAGCCAGACCCAGGGCCAGGAAGTAGGTGAACACGCGCAAGCGGGAGAAGTTGCCCGCAGAAGCGGAGAAACCGAGACGGAACAAGGGAAGGATCACCAGCAAGAGGGTCGCGATCGCGGTCTGGAGGATCAGGGCCGCGAGGATGTAGAGCCCGATCGGTTCGCTGCCGGTCAGCGCTTCATAGCCCGCGTCCGAAGATGACCCGAACAGCTTGACGTCGTTCCACGAATGGAAGTTGAAGAAGAAGGGGCGATCATCGGTGGCCGGCTTGGTGTCGTATTCGTAATCCTCGTGGAATGTGGCCGTGGATGCGTCTCCTGACGCCATCGCCGATAACAGGCGGGTGTATTCGTTGGTCGGCGTCTCTTCGCGAGCCCCGGCTGCGTAATAGAGTTCGTGGTGAACGATGCCGACCTCGCCCGCCGGGCCAGGGTTCATCGGCCCGAGCGCTTGCTCTATCCTGGTGACATCGTCAGCGGTGAAGGGCTGCTTGCGCATCAGTGTGACCGAATAGCGCATCGGTTCCTTGGCATACTGAGCGAAGTCCTCGACCAGGCCCTTGACCCGAGGGTCTTCGGAACTGGCGAGCAGGGCCTTTGCCAGTTCCTGAGCCTGTGCATCGGTCTGGTTGACGACGATGAAGTGACGACTCGGATCCTCGATTCCGCGCAGTTTCAGCGCCGTGGCGGCGGTGGCGACGAGTTTGAGAGTTTCGCGCGGAGGATCGAACCGGAAGCGGATGACGGAGATCACGCCATCGTCGGCCATGTGTTCGAAGAAGTCCGTGAAGGCCTCGACGGTGTAGAGGTAGGACTCGCTGAAGATGTAGCTGCCCGACGAGAGTGCGGCGTAGGTATCGGTGCCCGACATCTGCAAGAGGTCGTATTCGCCGCCCTCCCGCCGCAAGAAGCTGCGGCCTTCGGAATGCACGGCGCGCACCCCTGGTCGACCATAGATGTCGCCGGTGAAGTCCTTGAACTTGCCCTGTACCAGGGCCAGCGTGTCGCCATTGATATCGACAGCCGTGACCGAAGCCGCTTGATAGTGCAGTGCCGTCTCCACATCGTTGCCGCCGCCGGGGCCGATGATCAAGACGCGAGGTCGGTCGACGAGACGATAGCCGAGGCCATAGAAGTGTCGGTCGTAGGGGTGCTCGGCGGCCAGCGTTTTTGACCAGATGACGGTGGGCGCATCGCCATCCTGGAATACGTGCACCTGTGCCCGGGGGCTTTGGTTGGGATCACTACGGTCGAGCGCCGCATCTTTTGCGGGCTTGGGGACAGGCAGCGTGTCGAGTCGGCATAGCGGCGTCCATTGCGTTGTCCGCAGAGACTCGTCCGGGAGCGGGTAATCCGGATCTTCCGAGTGCATGTGGTCAGCGACCGCCGTGAAGAACTTGCCGAAGAGGTTCTGCGCCTTGCTGCGAGCAGGCTCGACCGGAACCAGTTCGTGCGCGGCTGATGGCAAGGCGAGGCTCAGCGGCCAGATCGCCAGTGCCAGGATCGCCAGTATGCGAGCGGGCCAGAAGGCACGAGCACCGCAGAGGGCGCAGAGCCCGGCAACCCCACCCAGGCTCGCGAACAGAAAGAGAGCCCCCGGGCCGGTGAGTGGACGGACCAGCAAGACGAACAGGAATGCGCCCGCACCCGAGCCGAGCAGGTTCCAGAAATAGGTTCGGTGGATCTTGGCGGGGTACTGCTGCAAGGCGATTGCAACGGCCATGCCCGAGAACAGGAAGGGCACGATCAGGTAGGCATAGTTCAAGAACAGGAAGAAGTACTTCGAACGAT
The DNA here is from genome assembly GCA_964542765.1 of uncultured candidatus Brocadiaceae bacterium. Taxonomy (GTDB): domain Bacteria; phylum Planctomycetota; class UBA1135; order UBA1135; family UBA2386; genus CAZIVO01. The sequence goes on from CAZIVO010000023.1 coordinate 29,532, forward strand.
CCTTCTCGATGTCGAGCGTGTCGAGGTTGGAGTGGGCCAGGATCGAGAAGGCGGCCACCATGGTGATCGCGAAGAGGCTGCAGCAGCAGGAGATTGGCAGGCGGGGGTCGCCCTGGGCCCGACCGATGCGCGGAAATGCCGCCAGCAGGGAGCCACCGGCGGCGAATCCCAAGAGGGTGATGGTCACCACCATGTAGGTCAGGTGATGCCACAGCATCACGCTGAACAATCGGGTTTGCAGGACCTGCACGGCCAAGGTGGCGGCGGAGATGAGGGCGACAGCCCCGATCAGGCCGCGCGGCGCAGTGGTGTTTTCGCTCATCTGGAGTATCCGGACTCTAACATGATCGGTTTCTCGGGCATTGCCCCGACAGGGTTCATCGGGGAGGATTCGTCGGTTCCATGAGCCATGATGAAATCGAGCCGGCGATCGCCGAAAGCATCGCCACCAAGCAGCGTCTCCTCGAGCAGTGCATGGATGAACTGAAGGCGTTCGTCGATGCCGGTGTGCATTGTATCCAGGGAGGGGGCAAGATCCTGTTCTGTGGCAATGGCGGATCCTCGTGCGATGCTGCCCATGCCGTTGGTGAACTGGTGGGCTGGTTCGAGCGCAAGGACCGTGCGGGCTATCCGGCGATCGCGCTCGGTCATGAGATTCCGACGCTGACCGCGGTCAGCAACGATATCGGCTTCGAACTGATCTTCGCACGCCAGGTTGAAGCTCTGGGGCGTTCGGGCGATCTTCTGATCGGCATCACGACCTCGGGAGGATCGGTCAACGTGGTGCGGGCGATCGAGCAGGCCAAGAGCCAGGGCATCGCCACGGTGGCCTTGGTCGGGGAGGCCGGCGGCAGTGCCGCCGATCTCGCCGACGTGGCGGTCAAGGTGCCATCGGGCAGGACAGCCAGGATCCAGGAGAGCCATCTGCTCTGTATCCACCTCTTGTGTGCGGCCATCGAGAAGGCCTGCGTCTAGCGCGCCTGCTCGTGTATGTCCGTTCCCGACAGGGTTCGCCAACGGTTCTGATCTCCTGGTGCCGGGGGTCATGAAAGAGGCCAGAACAGCGCGATGGCTGTCACGCCAACGATACCCAGGATGAAATCCATGGGCAGGCCGACCCGGACGAAGTGAGAGAAGCGGTAGCCGCCGGGGCCGAAGACGAGAAGATTCGTCGTGTAGCCCACCGGGTTGGCGAAGCAACAACTGGCTCCCAGCATGACCGCGAAGACGAAGGGTAGGTAGTTAACCGGCTCTCCGAGCGGTAAGTCATTATTCGCCACCTCGGCCGTCGCCAGTGCGATCGGTGTCATGATGACCGCGACGGCGTTGTTGGTGAGAACCTCGGTCAGCAAGATGGTGGTGAAGTACAGGGCGAAGAGCAGCGCAAAGGGCCCGTAGGAGCCGAAGGCGTCGTTGATGACGCCGGCGATCAAATCCGAGGTGCCACACTTATTCAAAGCCTTGCTGAACGCGATGGTGCCGCCGATGAACAAGAGGATGGGCCAGTTCACGGACTGCAGCGCGCGACGAACCGAGAGGCAGCCGGTCACCGTCATCAGCGTGGCGCCGAGCAGGGCTGCGATCACGTAGTGGAACTGTCCGGTGACGAACAAGGCCACGACGATGGCGATGATGACCAGGGAAATGGGCGCTTTCGAGCTGCGGTAGATCTTCTCGTCGATGCCTTCGATCAGGTGGTAGTCGGGACTCTGGCGCAGCGAAGCCTTGCTGCGGTCGTCGCCGAAGGCGAGCAGGACATCGCCGGCATGCAGGGTCATGGTCGCGAGACGTTCGCGGATATGCTTGCCGGATCGTTCGATGGCCACGACGGCCGAGCCATGGCTGTTCTTGAGTGCGATTCCGCCGATCGTCTGGCCGACCAGATTCGAGTTCGGCGGCAAGGCGAGTTCGAAGAAACTCATGGTGCTGGGGTCGTATTGATCCTCGCCCTCCGGTTTCTCCTGCGCGATCTGCTGCATCTGCGAGAGTTCCTGGACGGGGCCGGTGAGCATCAAGATGTCGCCTGCCGATACGGTCTGTTCCTCGAAGGGCGGCCAGATGGCGTTTTCGTCGCGGATCAGCATCACGGCGTGGACGCCGTCCTTGCCGATGTCCGTGACCACCTGCCCGACCAGCTTGCTGCCCTCGCCGACGGTCAGTTCCATCACGTATTCCTTGGTGGCTCCGCCGGTCATCTGGCTGGTCAGGGAATGGACCCGGGGCAGGAAGTGCCGCCCTACCAGACCGAGGTAGAGGATGCCAACGCCGGCGATCAGGATGCCGGCGGGACTCATCTGGAACATGGTCAATTCAGGTTTGCCGAGATCGGCGAGGACACCGCTGACCAGGAGATTCGTGGAAGTTCCCACCAGCGAGCACATGCCGCCGAGGATGCAGGCGTAGGAGAGGGGGATGAGCAGGCGGGAGGGGTAGAGGCCGGTGCGCTGGCAGATCGTCGTGATCACTGGCATGAAGGTCACGACCACCAGCGTGTTGTTGACGAAGGCCGAGAGCAGAGCGGCCATGATCATGACCAGGAAGACGACGGTTGCTTCATTGCCGCCGGTGCGTTGCAAGATGCGGTCGGCGAGTTGCAGTGCCGCACCGGTGCGCAAGAACCCCTCGCCGACGATGTAGAGGGCGGCGATCGTGACCACGGCGGGGTTCGCGAAACCGGCGATGGCCGCCTTCGCATCGAGCAGGCCCGGAACCCAGGGCGCCGGCGCGGCGACCGCGATCACCAAGCCGATTCCCAGGACACTGAGGTGAACCTTTTCGAGCGCGAGCAACACGATCGTCGCGATCGCGATGCCGATCAGATAGATGTGGACGAACTGATCCATGGTGGTGACATGCGAAGGTCAAGGGACAGTGTTGCCGCTCGCGCCCGGAACACCACGCCGGACATGAAAAAGCAGATCCGAACCCTTCGATATTTTGGTTCCGAGGTCGTCAGTTAGCCTCCTGAGCGGAGTTCCGGTGGATGCGGGTTGGACCGATCTGATCGGTGGCGAGCACGACCATGGAATCGATGTTGACGTGGGCCGGACGTGACAGGGCAAAGCCGACGCATTCGGCAATGTCATCAGGGCTCATGGCCCTGGTGTTCTCGTAAGGCTTGGCCGCCTTCTTGCTGTCGCCGCTGAAGCGCACCAGGCTGAACTCCGTGTGGGTCAGGCCCGGGTCGATGAGCGTGACCCGGACTCCGCTGCCGTGCAGTTCGAGGCGGAGTGACTTGGCGATGGATTGCAGAGCTCGCTTGCTCGCGCAATACACGCTGGCTCCTTCGTAGCTTTCGTGGCCGGCGATCGAGCCGATCATCACCAGATGACCACAGCCTCGGTCGATCATGGATGGCAGGACGCGCCGGGTGAGGTGAAGGACGCCCATCACATTGGTCTCGATCATCTCGCGCCAGGCTTCGCCCGTGGCCTCGGAGATTTGTTCCGTTCCGCGTGCCAGCCCGGCGTTGTTGACCAGGACATCGATCGGTCCGTTGGCCGCCGTCGCTCCTTCGAGAAAGGCCTCGACGCTGGCTTCATCGGTCACGTCGAGCCGGGCACGGTAGGCCCGCTCGCTCACTTCGGCGAGTTTGTCCATGCGTCGTGCTCCGATGGAAAGTCGGTTTTCCGGTCGGTCGAGATGGCGGGCGATCGCAGCGCCGATGCCTGAACTCGCGCCGGTGACGAGGATGTGTTGAGTCATATGCCGATGTTTTCCCCGGTCAGGGCATGCATCTCAAGCTTCGACCGCCGGTGCGGCTGTGCGGAAGGCTCGCGGCGCGATACGATCAGCACGGGCTCCGCCCGGATATTTGCATCATGGAATCACGACACCCACGGCTCGCGGCATGGATCTGCCTTGTCGGTCTCACGGCATCCTCTTTCGTGTTTGCGGGTGATGATCGGCAGGTTCGTGTGCACCTCAAACCCGGGCGCTGGCACCATGTTGCTGCTGACGAGGTTTCCCTGGCTGCGGTGATCACCGGGGTCGAAAAGGATCTGATCGCCCATCTGAAGCCGGGTAGCCTGCGTTTGCTTTTGAACGGACATGATGTCACCGGGGCCTTCGTTGGCGAGGCTCAGCGCCAGGGGAGAATCACCTGGGATGCGCAGGCCAAGAGCTTGTCGCTGACCGTGGTGATGGCTCTGCCCGCCGGTGAATACCGCTGGCAGGCGAGTTACCAGGGCATCTTCGGCGGTGGCCGCCGTTTCGAGCAGACCTTCTTTGCCTATGACCGCCGGACCGTCGCTGGCAAGCTGGGGCCGATCGTTCAGGGAGCAGGCCCGCGCAGGCCCAAGCGGCTCGACATGTTTCCGCCATACGGATCGATCTCACCAGCGGATCAGGCTTTCACACGAGATGCCCGCCCTGTGTTCCGGGTCGAGTTCGGCGATACCGAATCGGGTGTCGATCCGCGCAACGTCAAGATCCTGCTCGACAATCGAGATGTGACGGCTGCTTCGAGCCTGGGTCTCGGTCTGGCGACGTATCGTCCGAACAGCAATCTCGGTAACGGTGCCCATACCTTGACCGCCCAGATCCTGGATCGCGTGGGGAATCTCACGGTGGTCAACTCGACAATCATCGTCTTCAGCGGGGCGCGAACCCCCTGGTTCTTCGCGCCGACCAACCAACCTCATCCGCTTGCCCACACCCATCACCAGTACCAGAACTACGGCAGCAGTCCTTACTTCCACCATGGGGTCGATATTCGTCGACCCAGTGGCACCAAGGTCTATGCCGCTCGTGGCGGCAAGGTGACGGCCCTTTACTGGTACGGCCGTCAGCCGCTCTATTTCGAGGTCCAGATCACCGACGCTGATGGCTTCCGCTGGCAGTATCACCATGTCGATCAGCCCCGTGTTCCGCAGGCGGTCTACGACGCTTTTCGCAACGGCACGCCGATCGCCACGGGAGCCGAAATCGGCACGGTCGTCACCTGGCCGAGCAGCGCGTACGGGATGCGGTTCCACCACATCCATCTCAACGTCATCGCTCCCGATGGTCGTTACATGAATCCCTTGAACTTCATGCTGGAGATCGCGGATGCGACGCCGCCAACCGTGAAGAATATCTACGCCCTTCCCAATGCCAGCACGCGTGCCCTGAACAATGGAAGTAGCGGTGCGACTGTCAGCGGCCGTGTCGATATCGTTGCCGAGGCCGAGGATCTGATCGCCGGTCAGCCCTACCAGCTGACGATCCACAGGACCACCTGGGAAATCGAGCAGATCAGTGGACCGGGTCATCATCGGATGCCGGAGACGACCTTTTGGCTCTTCAACTACCTTCCGGGCGGGTCGAACAACAGAGCTTACGCTCACGACATCTTCAAGAGCTCCTTGTATGACTCCGCCAATCGGCGCAAGCGAACCTCGGGCAACTACACGAGCCGCGTGTTTCTCTACACGGTGACCAATCGCACCGGCCCATCGTCGGTCAGCGATGCGAGTGGCTACTGGGATACGGCGGCCAAGGATCGTTTAGGCCAAGCACTATGGCCGAACGGGCAGTATCGGGTCACGGTGCGGGCGTATGACATCAAGGGCAATGCCGGCTCGAAGAACATCATCGTGACGGTGCAGAACTAGCGGCGCCCCGAGGTTTCCTTGGCATCCCGCTAGGATGTCGTGGTGATCTGCCACACCGCCCACAGCAAGACCGTCACGGTGATGGCCAGAACCACCAGACGAACCTTGGCGTGACCCTTGTCGATGCTCCAGCGGCTGGCCCAGAAACTTCCCGTGCCGCAGCCGATCGCCAGGGCAGCGGCGGGACCCCATTCGATCTTTCCTGCGCTCGCGAAGTAGACCACGGCCGCCCCGGCCGCGCAGATCATGATCGCCATCTTGGCGGCATTGGTGGCCACCAGGTCCTGGCGGTGGAGCGTGGTCAGGACGAGGATGGAGAGAAGCCCGGCGGCGACCTGAATGAAACCCATGTGCAGGCCGATGAGAAGGAACAGCAGCGGCCACCAGCGGGTTGCTTCGATCTTGGTGGTCGGGTCCGGTGTGCGGTTCCGGAGCTGTTGAGCGAGCACCGCCAGCAAGATCGTGATGAGCACGCTGCGATAGACCCAGACGGGCAGGGTGACGGCGAGCCAAGCACCGGCGATGGCGCCGGGGATGGCCAGGAGCCCATAGATCCATGCTCGCGGCGGGATTGCTTGCCCGCGGCTCTTGAAGCCGACCAGTCCGGCGATGCCGATGGCCAGTGCCCCCAAGCGGAGGCTGGCGTTCGCCGTGACCGTGCCGAGGCCGCCTGCCATTTCCAGGGCGATCAGTCCGATCGCGCCCGCAGCGCCGGCCATGTTGTTGATGGCACCCATCAACAGGCCGGTGCCGAACAGAATCAGGAGTGGTATGGGGTCGTTCAGATCGTTACGGGAGCAGGTCGGCGACCGCTTCCCGCTCCTCCATCAATTCGTTGACGCTGATCTGGATCTTCTCTTGTGCAAAATCGTCGTGTTCGAGGCCCTGCACGATGCTCCATCCACCGGCACCGTCGGTGGTGCAGCCGAAGGAGGAAATCAGCCCCTGCGGAACGCCGTAGCTCCCGTCCGAGCGTACGCAGATCGAGACATGCTCGCCAGCCGCCGTCGCCTGGTAGAGCGATCGGGCGTGACCGATCGCCGCATTTGCCGCGGAGAGGGCGGAGGACAGGCCACGGGCTTCGATGATGGCCTTGCCGCGCTCCTGGACCGTTGCGATGAAGGGGCCGTGCAGCCAGTCGTGATCGGTGATCACTTCGGATGCCGGCCGACCCTCGATGGTGGCATGGTTCCAGTCCGGGAATTGCGTGTTGCTGTGGTTGCCCCAGATGATCGCATTGCGGACCGCACTCCAGTGCACGCCCGCCTTGCTGGCGAGTTGTGCCGTGGCGCGATTCTGATCGAGGCGCGTCATCGCCGTGAACCGATCGTCAGGAATGTCGGGTGCGTGGTTCATTGCGATCAGGCAGTTTGTGTTGCAGGGATTGCCTACCACGATGACGCGGACATCGGTGCCGGCGTGATCGTTGATGGCTCTTCCCTGGCCGGTGAAGATCGGTCCGTTCTCGCGGATGAGATCCTTGCGTTCTTGCCCCTTGGATCGTGGCTTGCTGCCGACGAGGAAGATCAGGTCAGCGTCTTTGAACGCTACTTCCGGCTGGTCGGTGCAGGTGATGTTCCGCAACAGGCCGAAGGCACAGTCTTCGAGTTCCATTCGCACGCCCTCGAGTGCCGGCAGTGCGGGAGGGATTTCGAGGAGGCTCAGAGAGACCTCCGTGTCGGCACCGAAGATGCTGCCGGCCGCGATTCTGGGGAGAAGGCTGTATCCGATCTGACCGGCAGCGCCGGTGATAGCAACGCGTTTCATGGTCGTCTGAGGGTATCCTTGCAATGCGATTCCTCAGACCAACCTTCGCACATTATTGAGAGTTTCAATGCTTGTGCGCGCAGGGTCGAAGCCGGTAGCTAGGATTCAGCACTGGAAGCATCCCGAATCCGCAGCGGCCTGCGTGGATCGGATTCCTCGTTGCACTTGTGCCCGAACCGAATCTCGTTCTCGCCCTCTTGCCAGCAAAAGATGACAGGGTCGTCCTGGGTACGGCCAGGGAAGTGGATCGTCAGAGGGGTGATCCTGAGGATCTGCAGCCCGAAGCTCGTGAGTTCTGAACAGGCGTGATGGAGTCCCTCGTCGATGGTCTGAATCTGCGCCTGGATATCGGACAAGGCTATGCTCATCCCTTCGGGCGAGCCCGCTTCCTTCAGTTCTTCCGATCGCCGTTGCAATCGTCGGAGTGCCAGCCGTCGCTCGACAATTTCTCGAGCGATGGAATGGACCAAGGGCAGCGCCGCATTGGATTCGGCCAGAGAGAAGTTCTTCGACATTCTGTGGTCTTGTGTGTTGGGCGGCAGGTGCGTAGCGCGTAACAGAGCCTAGTGAGGTCTCTTTGTCCAGTAACCAGATCGTTGGAAATCTCTAGTTCGTCGAGGCTTGAGTGAATCACATCGGAATTTTTCCGTTGCTAGGGAGAGAAGTTACGACATTTTATTCGCTGCACAGAAAGGCGGTGATGATTTGGGGGGGGACCCTTTCTCGGAGGCGGGGAGTCCTTTCGTTCTGACGGAAATGAGTAGGGACTGGTACGCCGCAAAGTTTTTTTTGCATGAGCGAGTGAGAGGGAGTTCATCCCCATGAGTGTCCGCCGAGGCTCGGTCGGGTGGGTGAGTGCGCGAGCCATCGCGCGGCCAAGCAGCTTATCTCTGGCCCCAGACCAGCAGGCGATGGATCACTACTTCGCTTTTGCCGGTGGTTTTCCATCGCTGTGCCAGCACCAGGGCAAGATCCTCGCGGAGTTCTTCGCGCTCACAGGCAGAGCACAGGACTCGAGCGGCATGTTCGGCGCTTTCGAATGGTGTGATGTGGGCGGTTGTCGCGGTGCCGATATTTCGCAATCCGGCCTTTTGTAGGCTCTCCTCCGCATCGCTCCGGCTCGGCCCAATCCAGCCCTGGAGCTGCTCGGGATCGCCGCCGAGTGACTGAAAAGCCGAGGAAAGTTCCTCGCAAAAGTGCTCGGCAGGCAGGTTGAGGACGAGGCGGCCGCCGAGACGCAGGTTGGAACTGCCGATTTCCGCCAGAGAATTCGCGGTCCAGTCTCCCATGCTGAAGGGGCAGGCCAGGGCGGCATCGAACATGCCGAAGCGCTCCCCGCCTTGCGGTTGGTAGAGGATGACCTCGGAACCGTCACGCCGGAGAGCATCGGCGCGGCCGACATCCTGTTCGAGGATGAGGAGTTCGCCGTCGCCGATGGCTCTCGCCACGGCTCTCGCTTGACCCGTGGTCGATGCGCCGATCATCAGAACCCTGTCATGGGGTCGCAAGTCGAGTCGCTCGAGGGCATCAACCAGCCAAGGTTGCGCGGTGGTGGCATCGCCGACCGTCACAGATCTACACGCTCGGCGACTTCGAAGGTTTTAGCGCCGTGTTTTACCGTGGCGGCAGGTCCGAAGGGGTCGTGCTCGAAGAACAGGACCCACCCTTCGACTGCAGCTCGGGACAGGATCTTCTTCTTCTCTTCGATGGTGATGAGGGGTTGGTTGTCGTACGCCATGACCCATGGCGGCCGGATGTGAGCGGATGTGGGGATCATGTCTGCGCAGTAGATCAGCTTGCCTTCTTCGCCCGAGATGATGGGCAATTGCATCGCCGTTGTGTGGCCTTCGGAGAGGAAGAGTTCGATCCCCGGCGCCCATTCACCGGGCCCGTCGAGCAGTTCCAGAACGCCTTCCCTTTGAAGGGCCACCCAGTTCGAGGAGAGGTAGCTGGCGCGATCCTTGTCGGTGGGGTGCTCGGCCCAGGCGAGATTTCGTTTCTGGACCCAGTAACGGGCATTGGCGAAAGAGGGTGTTTGGTCTCCATCGACCAGTTGCGTTGCGCCGCCGGCGTGGTCGAAGTGCAGATGAGTCAAGATGACATCGGTGATCTCGCCAGGGGTCAGGCCATGCTGGGCGAGGCTCGTCTCCAGTTGCCAGCGCTCATGATCGACTCCGTAGATGTCGGCCAGTTTCGGCGACCAGTCGGTGCCGACGCCGGTATCGACAAGGACCCGTCGGGGACCGTTCGCTTCCACCAGCAACATGGCCCGGGCGGCCAGGCCGATGCGATTGCAGTCATCGGGAGGGATCTCCTTCTCCCATAGTGAGCGTGGTACAACGCCGAACATCGCGCCGCCGTCGAGCGCGAACCATCCTGTTTCGATGGAGCTGACTTCCCAGTGTCCGATGCGCATGGTGAGGGTTCCCGATGCCGACTTTGGCGAGGGCGGTGAGAAAATCCAGATCATGATCCGGCGGTAAGGAAAAACTTCTTCGGGGGAGCCACTCCGTCGGTGTGGGCTGGCTGCGCCGGCCCCCTCGTCAAACCC
>CAZIVO010000024.1:0-39403 GCA_964542765.1 uncultured candidatus Brocadiaceae bacterium
ATCCGCAGTAGACACTGTGATGGCAAGCCAACGAGCTTACAATCCCTCCGACCCATGCCAGACTCCTCTTCGAACACTAGCTATTTCTTGCACAGTTACGGCTGCCAGATGAACAAGCTCGATTCCGAACTTGTCGAGAGCCGGCTCGTCGAGCATGGCTTTGAACCTGCGCCCACCGAAGAAGCTGCGGATGTGGTGCTCTTGAATACTTGCTCGGTCCGCCAGCATGCAGAAGACCGTGTCTGGAGCCGCTTGGGAAGGCTGCGCAAGCGCAAGCGTGGCCAGCCGGAGCTGGTTGTAGGCGTTCTGGGTTGCATGGCGCAGGAGCACTCCCGCCTTTTGCAGGCGAGGATGCCCCATGTCGACCTCGTGGTCGGGCCTTCGGCGTTCGGGGATATTCACGAGAAGATCGCGGAGGCTCGGTGTCGCAATCTGGCTGTGCGCGATGCCGACCGCGGTGCCGGTCTTGTTTCCGTTGCCGGGGCAACGGCGCGGGATATTGCCGCTGATCCAGATCGGATCCAGCGCAACGTCGCGGTTCGTCCACACCCGAGCCAGGCCTACATCAGTGTCATGCGTGGTTGCAACATGCCGTGCACCTACTGCATCGTTCCATTGACTCGTGGCAAGGAGATCAGTCGCCCGATCGATGCGATCCACGAGGAAGCTCTGCGGCTTGTCGCCGATGGCGTCACCGAAATCACCCTGCTTGGTCAGACTGTCAATGCATATGGCCGGGATCTTGGTCGAGATGTCAATCTCTCCAGGCTGCTGCGGCGCTTGCATGAGATTGAATCTTTGCGGAGGCTCGCCTTCGTCACGTCGCATCCGAATTTTCTGTCCGTAGAACTGGCGGAGACCATTGCCGACCTCCCGCGAGTGTCGCGCTATCTCCACTTGCCTGTTCAATCAGGTAGTGACCGGGTCCTTCGCGCGATGAAGCGAGGCTACACAGTGTCGCGTTACCTTGAGCGGGTTGAACTTCTGCGCGAGCGGGTGCCCGAAATCGAGCTGCAGTCCGACTTCATCGTCGGCTTCCCTGGAGAGACCGAGGAGGATTTCGAGCAGACGGTGGCTTTGATGGAGCGTTTGCGTTTTGCCCAATCATTCATCTTCAAATACTCGCCCAGGCCGGGAACCAGTGCGGCTGAGCTGGTGGATGACGTTGTGGATGCTGAGAAGGCGCGGCGCAATACCGTTCTGCTCGAGGTGCAGGGTCGCCATAGCGCAGAGCGGCATCGCGAACTCGTGGGGTCGGTGGCGGAGGTGTTGGTCGAGGGCTGGAGCAAGGTGGCGGGCCGGATGACGGGTCGTACGATGCAGCATCGGCTGGTGCATTTCCCGACCGCCGATGTCAGTCTCATCGGACGTTACGTTTCCGTTCGCATCACCGAAGGGCTTGCACATTCTATGCTGGGTGAGTTGGTTGAGAATGCTGATGCACATGCAACTCTGATGCAGGGTCAGGTGTGAAGGTCGAAGACCTCATGGGGGAGGCGATCGAACTCGCTATCCTCGGTCGCGGTGCAGTTGAGCCGAATCCGCGCGTGGGTGCCTTGGCCTTGTGTGAGGGGGTGGTCGTGGGACGCGGCTGGCATCGTTTCTACGGCAGTTCCCACGCCGAAGTCGAGGCTTTGGCGGATGCTCGGGCAAAGGGAGCGAAGCCGGATGCCGTGGTGGTGACGATGGAGCCCTGTAGCACGGCGGTCGGGGTAGATGGAAAGAAAACCCCTGCCTGCACGGAAGCCTTGATCGAGGCCGGTGTCGAGCGGGTCATCATCGGAACTGTTGATCCCGACCCTCGGCATCAGGGGCGAGGGCTGGCGATGCTGGAGGAGGCGGGTATCGAGGTCGATGCTGGTGTGCTGGCTTCGCGTTGCCGGGCGATCAATCAATCATTCGACCGTTGGCTGGCTCTCGATCGCCCCTGGACGATTGCTAAATATGCCATGACGATCGATGGGAAGACGGCCGCACCGACGGGAGAAGCCCGCTGGATCTCCGGCAAGGAATCGCAACGCAGAACGCATGAGTTGCGTTCTCGGTGCGATGCCGTGGTCGTCGGGTTCCGTACCGCGCAGATGGATGATCCATTGCTCACGGTCCGCCATGTCAAGGGGGATCAGCCGATCCGGATTGTGATCGATCCGGAAGCCGAGATCGGAGTCGAGAGCAAGCTGGTTTGTAGCGCTGATGAGCATCCGCTCTGGTTGGTCGTCAGCACGAATGCGGATGCCGATCGCACGGAGCGACTCCAGGGCTTGGGCGTCAAGGTGGTTCATTGCGCCGGGCAGGGTCGCAGGCTCGATCTGCTCGATGCCTGGCGTGAGTTGTACCGCCAGGGTTTGCGGCGTGTCATGGTTGAAGGCGGTGGGGAACTTCTCGCTCAGTTGATGGGCTATGGCTGTATAGATCAGATACTGGCCTTCGTAGCGCCGAAGATGATTGGCGGGAAGACCGCGCCGACGCCGATCGGTGGCGAAGGCAAGCCTCTCATGGCAGATGCCTGGAGCCTCGATGAGATGACATGGGAGCGTTCCGGAGAGGATCTCGCGATCACAGCCTTCATCTTGTAGCCGAACATGAGCATCGAACGGATTTCCCAAGCGTTGGTGGCCAGGGTCGAATGTCTCGACTTCGATTCGCCAGTGACCCATGTCTACAACCCGTTGGACTACGCTTGGTCGTCACACCGGCAATTCCTGCGGAGGTTCGGTACGCCGCCCAAGACTTTTTTGCTGGTGGGCATGAACCCGGGCCCCTTTGGCATGGCGCAGACGGGTGTTCCCTTTGGCGAGGTGGCGGCGGTGCGGGATTGGTTGGGTGTGGAAGCCGAGGTCAATCAACCTGCTGTAGAGCATCCCAAGCGTCCGGTGCAGGGATTTGCCTGCAGCAGGAGTGAGGTGAGCGGGCGTCGCTTTTGGGGTTGGGCGGCGGCCAGGTTCGCTACGCCCGAGGAGTTCTTCGCGCGCTGGTGGGTTCATAACTACTGTCCGCTGGTGTTCATGGAGGAAAGTGGTCGGAACCTGACGCCGGACAAATTGCCGGTGAGTGAACGCAAACCTCTTTTCGATGCCTGCGATCAGGCCTTGCGAGATGTTGTTGAATACATGGAGGTGACGACCGTGATCGGGATTGGCGTGTTTGCGGAAAAGCGTGCGCGGCAGACGCTTGCGGATATGGATCTTCGATTCGGCCGGATTCCGCATCCGAGTCCGGCCAGTCCGCTCGCGAATCGTGGTTGGACTGATGCCGCTGAGAAGGCTCTGGCTGCGATGGGGGTGAGTCCGTGAAGTCGTTTGCAGCAGGTCTCATTTTCTCGGTGCCATCGCGGTCGGCATTCTTGCTGTTTTGTGTTAGCGGGATTTCATTTGCCCAGGATCAGCAGGAGGCCAAGAGGTTGAATCATCTGGCGAAGGAGACGTCTCCCTATCTACTGCAGCACAAGCACAATCCGGTGGATTGGTACCCCTGGGGCAAGGAGGCTCTGGCAAGGGCGAAAGCCGAGGACAAGGTCATCTTCCTGTCGATCGGTTACTCGGCGTGTCACTGGTGTCACGTGATGGAGCACGAGTCTTTTGAGAGCGAGAAGATCGCGAAATCGATGAACGAGAAGTTTGTCAACATCAAGGTCGATCGTGAGGAACGCCCCGACCTGGATGAGATTTACATGGCCGCGACCGTGCGGTTCAACAATGGGCATGGTGGATGGCCCATGTCGGTGTTCTTGACGCCGAACCTCAAACCATTTTTTTGCGGCACGTATTTTCCGCCGGAGGATCGTCATGGGATGCCAGGTTTTCCACGGGTGATCGAGCACATCGATCAATTGTGGAAGACGCGGCGGGATGACGTGCTGAAAGCTTCAATCGATCTTGCGGAGCAGGTGCGCATTCATCTTCAGCCGAAGGCGGTCCCAGGTGATCTTGAACCGAAGCATGTCGATCAGGTTGTCGTTTCGAGTGCTCAGCGGTTCGATTCTGATCATGGAGGTTTCGGCTGGCCGCCGAGGTTCGCGCCGAAGTTTCCGCATGCCAGCGAGTTATCCTTGCTGATGCGTCATCACGCACGCTCGGGTGATGAGAAGACCCTGCGCATCGTCACGACGACGCTGGAGAAGATGGCGGCCGGCGGTATCTGGGATCACCTCGGTGGCGGGTTTCATCGATACAGCACGGATCGGCTATGGCTGGTACCGCATTTCGAGAAGATGCTCTACGACAACTCTCTGCTGGCTCGCACCTACGCTGAAGCGAGCATGGTCACGAGAAACGAGAGCTACCTTGCCACCTTGCGCGAGATCCTCGACTACATGCTGCGCGAGATGCAAGATGCGTCCGGTGGCTTCTACTCGACCCAAGATGCCGACAGCGAGGGCGAGGAGGGCAAATTCTTTGTCTGGCAAGCAGGAGAGATCATCGAGGCTCTTGGCGAGGAAGATGCCAGGTTGGTCGCATTGCGGTGGGGTGTCACCGAGGCAGGGAACTGGGAAGGTAAGAATATTCTGTCGGCGGTAGCGACGGTCGAAGAGGTTGCTCGAGAGACGGGGAAGAAACCCGACGAGATCGCAACGCGGCTCGAGGCGATTCGCGCCGTGTTGCTCGAACGCCGTGGACGACGCGTGCATCCCCGGACAGATGATAAGGTGCTGGCTGCTTGGAATGGTCTGGCGATCGCGGCCTGCGCGATCGGATATCAGCGTCTTGGCGATGAGCGTTATCTGTCAGCAGGCCGCAGAGCTGCGGACTTTGTGCTGAGTGAGATGCGACGCGAGGGCCGACTTCTTCGCACCTGGCGTCATGGCGAGGCCAAGCTCATGGCTTATCTCGAGGACTATGCCTTCGTCGCAGATGGTCTCTTGTGTTTGTTCGAGACCGACTTCGACCCGCGTTGGCTGGTGGAGGCGAGGGCCTTACTTGCCGGTATCGAGAAGCATTTCCTGGATGCTGATGACGGAAATTTCTTTTTCACGGCGGGTGATCATGAGGAACTCGTGACCCGTAGCAAGAGCGTCAGTGAATCCTCAATACCGTCAGGTATCGCCTTGGCGACATCGTCATTCTTGCGGGCGGGATTGTTGCTGGGAGACGAGGAGCTCTATCAGATCGGAGTGAGCGCATTGCGAGCCAACCATGCCATCATCGAGAGCCAAGGCATCTCATGCCCATCGTTGCTGCTCGCTGTCGAGTTCCATTTGGGAGATCCTCGTGAAGTTGTGATCGCTGGCGACCCTGGCGATCAAACAACGCGCGCCATGTTGTCAAAGTTGCGACAGGAGTTTCCCGTTCATCACGTCATTGCTGTGGTGCATGACGGCAATCGCGAAGATCTCGAGAGGATCTCGCCCGTCTTCAAGGGCAAGATCCGGGTCGATGGCAAGCCTACGGCCTATGTCTGTCGTCGAGGGGTATGTGAGGCACCGGTGACCGACCCTGGGCAGATAACTTTGAAGTAGGCGGCGAGAATTTGATGTGCCGCGGTCGGTTCAGGCGACGCTTGGTTCGGCGAGATAGCACCGATAGAGATCGACAAAGCGCTGGAGTTCATCGGCGGTGGCCGTGTCCAGTTGACTTCTGTGGTGGGCCTCGCCGATCGCTTGGCGTAGCGATTCGAAGGGCTTGGTGTCGAGCAGGAAGGCTGGGAAGCCGTCGTGTGGATGCGGCGGTTCGACCATTTGAGTCAGGCGCGGAAGCCAGTGCTTCTGGGATCGACTCATGGTGTTCAGGAGCATCTGGCGATCCTGGGGACCCAGATGCCATGGATTGTTGCCTAGCCGGTTGAGGATTTCTTTGCAGGGATCCGAGTTCTTCATGGGAACCTCCGTTCTGGTGGTTGCTGATCGACCGTTCAGAGCGGATTCTTGAGCCGGTGTCAGATTTATCCTCATTCTCCGCCCGGTTTGTCAGTGGCGACGAGCGAGCGGCCGTCCGTGAACTGGCGGCTGCAGCCGGGGCTCATGGTATCTACATGAGAAATTTTTTGGCCGAGGGAGGCTCGGACGGTGAGGGGGGAGAACTCCTCGGCTTCCATGGATCGTCGGGACTTGCCGGAGTAGCTTTTTTTGGTAGCCGTGGCAACCTGATCCTGATCATGCGCGATGTCATTTCTCCCGAGAATGTCGCTCGCGCCATTTCGGCCAGCGGCATTGCTTGGAGGATTGTGCTCGGCCCGCCGGAATCGGTAGCTGCGATCGAGCGACGCGAGGAGCATCCGCCGCTGGCCTTTCGCAGTCAGGTTTACTATGCCGCTGCTCCACAGGATGTGGCCGAGACGAGCATGTGTGAAGGAGTACGTTTGGCGGTCAAGCGCGATCTCGCTGAACTTGTCAAGGCAGCGCTCGACCTCAACCGAACCGATCTCAACATGAACCCGCGTAAAGTCTTCAAGCCGTGGCTGAAGGAGAGCATCAAGCGGCGGATCAGTGAGGAGCGCGTCTGGGTGATCGGTTCATCCGGGAAGCTCCTCGCAAAACTGGATGTTGGCAGTGTTGGTCCTGCCGGCATGATGGTCGAAGGGGTTTATACATCCCCCGATGCTCGAGGCCGGGGGTTGGCCTCGGGACTTGTCGCCGCCGTTGCTCGTCAGTCCGCGGATCGCTATCCACTGGTTTGTCTCCACGTGGGTGCAGGCAATACTCCTGCTCGTCGAGCTTACGAGCGAGCGGGTTTGCAAGAAGCTGGTCAGTGCTCGCTATTGCTCCGCTCCTGACCGCTGCGGCTGTATCTAGCGAGTTGCCAGATAGGCCAGCGCGGAGGCCGGGTTGAGCAGAGGGTGGCTTCCGGGGTTGAGGAGATCGAGCCGTGTGAGGCGGGTCTTCAGGAGTTGCAGGGCTTCATCTGCATTCTTGTCGCTGCCAGCAGCGCGGAGAACGCGCGCCAGTGAAGCGCGAACCAGAGGTGCCTCGGTCGATTGGTAGGCGATGACCCATTCCTTCATCTCCTCATTCAGTTCGCCACGTTCGCGGTGGGCAGCGGCTTTGAGGCTGCTGGCCCAGGCGATTTGGCCATTTTTGGCAAGGTCTGTTTCAGCCGCTTGCGCTCTCTCACGGGTCATGCTGACCGATACCAGACCACCGAGATAGACCAGTGCATGGCGGAAGGTCGCTGGTGAGCCAGGGATCTCTTCGAGTGCTTGCAGCGGGATCTTCAGATCGCGCGCATGACCGATGCGAACGAGGACCTCACCCTCTTCGGCGAGATGGAGAGAGAGTCTTTCGAATTGAGAAGGTCTTTGTCGCATCCATTCGAGGTCTTCAAGGAGTCGCTGTCGCGCCTGACCGCGATTGCCTGTAAGGATTTCGTGGGCGGCCTGCATACGACGAACTTCATGCAGCAAGGGAGTCTTGCGGATCTTCGGGTCCGTAGCCAGAGTGGCGAGCTGCTGGCGAAGATCTTCGTGGCGGTTGTTGTAGTAGAGTGCCAGCGCATGCGGCAGAACCGTTGTGACCTTGGGCAGTTTCGGCGCGGCGGCTTCGATCACCTCGAGCCCTTCTTTCGGGTTTCCGGTGGCGAGTTCGGCCAGGCATGAGTGGTAAGAGACTGCCGCATTGAGTGGCCAACGCATACGCAGTTGGCGCAGCAGCGGTGCTGAGTGTGTGAACTCGCCCAGGTGATTGTGTGCCAGGGCCTTGCTGTAGAGGGGATGTGGATCGTGTGGCCGTTCCACCAGCGTGGCCTCCGCGAGTTCGAGCAGTTTCCGGTTGGCCCTGGTCAGTCGCCCCGGTGCTCGGAACTCGGACAGGAGTAGCGTTCGGGCCAGGCGGTGGCGGGTGGTCGACGACAGGCGAGCTTCGAAGGACAGGGCTTCGCGAGCAATGCGGCTTGCTTCGATCGGATTGCCTTGGTCGAGGGTGGCGTTCGCCAGCGCTGCGAGTGTCAGGGTGCAACCTGGGTCCAGTGGCCGAGCCATGCGCAGCAGGCCGATGGCACCCATCCGGTCATTGTTGATGGAGCGTTCCTGGGCGCGTTCGGTCAAGGTGATGCAGCGCGGGATGGAACTGTAGATCTTTGCGCAGGATCGTGTTTGCGGGTCGATGGGATCGCCCAGGGCCTGCCGCGTTGCCATGGCCAGGCGGTCGATCGATTCCGGGTCGCCGCCAGCGATGCTGGCGAGCGGAAGGGGAGCCGCCTCGGTGCTCTTGAGCGTGGTGCTCATGCGATCGGCGAGGGGATCGAAGTGGACGGCCACCGCCCATGGTGCGGGACAGTCCTCATGCGCTGCTGCGAAGTCGAGTCGGGCTGATTGCCGAAGAGCCTCACGCAGCAGGGCATCGAGATGGTTTTGGGCAGCATCCTTATCGTCCGTGGTGACGATCGGCAGGAGTCGGACCACGGTTCCTGCGGGCAGAGCCTTGCGCAGGGGTGTATTGCCCGGTGCTGGAGCGGGGGATGGGTTTGTCGGGACCGCACAGGCCGATAGCAACAGCAGGACTGAGCCGAGCGTGCGCGTCATGAGGCAGACCCGTAGTTTGCCGTGCCGGCGATGGCCAGCACGATGAAGGCCACGGCGTAGATCTTGATCATCAGCGGCAGGATGAAGCGCAGCCAGCGCTGGTAGGGGATCTTGCCGAGCACGAGCATTCCCATCAGCAGGGCGTTGGTGGGCACGATCATGTTGGTGAAGCCGTCGCCGAACTGGTAGGCGAAGATCGCCGTTTCCTTGCCGACATTGGTCAATTCGGCGACCGGCGCCATGATCGGCATGGTGACGTAGGCCTGGCCGCTGCCGGACGGGATCAGGAAGTTGCAGACGCTCTGCACGATCAGCATGCCGTCGGCGGCCAGTGCTGGCGAGTTCATCTGGTTGAGCAAGCCCGAGATGCTATCGATGATCGTGTGAATGATCTTGGCGTCGGTCAGTACCACTTCGATGGTGCGTGCAAAGCCGATCAGTAAGGCCGTTGTCGTCATCTCGGCGGCGCCGATGCAGAACTTCGTGCAGACCTCGTTGGGGGAGATCCGTGCGATGATCGCCGAGATCAGGGCGAGGCCGAGGAAGATGGCCGATAGTTCTGCCACGAACCAATCGCCTTCGGTCACCGCTGCGCCCACCACGAAACCCGCGATACCCAGAACGAAAGCCACCAGCACCAGAATTCGTCGACCGGTCAGTTTCTGGTCCTCGGCCATCGCGAAGCCTTTTGAATAGTCGAGATCCGCGACCAGGCTCTGCTGCGGGTCGGCGGTGATCTTGCGACAGTAGCGAAGGATGTGATGGACGCCGATGGCGATCATCACCGCCAGCAGGATCCAGCGCCAATGCATGCCGGTCGTGATCTCTGCTCCCGCTATTTTCTTCGCGATGGCTACGGTGAATGGGTTCAGTGCTGCACAGCCGTAGCCGATGCCGGCACCGATGTAGACGATGCCCATGGCGACGACGGCGTCGAGTTTCAGCGCCAGGCACATGGCCACCAGGATCGGGATGAAGGGCATGTACTCCTCGGCCATACCGATGGTCGAGGAGCCGATCGCGAACAGGGTCACCATGCCGGCGACCAGCAGCAGGCGGTTGTGTCCGAAGCTGCGGATGGCTGCTCCGATCAGCGCGTCGATGGCGCCGGTTGCGCGGATGACCGCGATCACGCCACCGACGATGAAGACGAAGAAGATGATGTCAGCCGCCTCCATCATTCCTTTGAGGATCTTCGAGACGAACGCGAAGTGATCTCGGGGAGGCACCTCGTCGGGCTCCAGGTAGCGGAACGAGCTCGCGATGATGGCCCTGTCCGGCTCGGTCCGGTATGAGCCTTCGGGCAGGGTGATCTCGTCGCCGTCGAGGGCGAAGGCTTCGCGCCCGTTCGCGAGGCTGGTCCGGGTGCCTGCAGGCAGGTCGATGACGTTGTCTTCGGGGATGTGAACGAGGCCGCCATCTGTGCCCACGAAGGTCCGCACCCCCGGCAACGTCAGGGGCTCTCCGTCGATGATGATCCGGCGGTCCTTGCCGAGTGCGATTTCCCTGCCGTCGCCCAGGCGCAGTCTGCAGCCGTCCGGCAGTTCGATCCGCTGCCCGTCAGCGAGCAGGATGTGCCGCTCGTCGGCCAGCAGGAGCTTGCGCCCTGCTGGCAGCGCGATCGTGCGTTCTGTCGCCGACAGCGGTGTTTTCTTGCTCCCCTTCTCGTACTCGCCGGACGGGATCACGTAGGTGAGCAACTGGGCGATGATGATCATCCCGAAGATCAGCGCCAGCGAGTGCGGGAAGCGAGACGACTTCATGGGTGCTAACGGTAGCGTTCGAGGCGTTGCGAATCAGCCCGGAGATTCTTGCGAGTAGTGGCGGGCGAGGGTTTCCCCCTTGCTCGGTGGTTGCCCGTGGGGTGCGGGGCTGACCCTCTACCTTGTTGGAGTGGGTTGGGAGTGGCGGGTAGCCTCTCTTGCCCGCACGTGGTGCGGGGCAGATGGCGAGGATGTATTTGCGGACTCGGCAGCTTCTGTCGATGATTTTTTATGCGGCTGTTCGCCCATGGCATCGGCGGGAAGGGCCAAAGCCGTGATGGTGGATCAATCTTTGGTGGGTAGTTGGCCGATAGATAGGTGTGCAGGGTGGCTTCGGCTGCCTTGTCAACTCGCGGTTGCGCTGCCTTGGGGGGCGTCGCCCGCGAACTGAATGCGAAGGTTGTGCGGGAGACAATAGGCCTTCGCAGCTCGTTGGAGTGGCACGGGGAGCTGCTCCTAGGAGTCAGTCGCTGCGTATGCAGGCTTGGGGAAGCTTCGCGCAGCCGGGCACCCGCGGTGAACTCGCGCCACCGTGGGAAAGCCTTGTACTCGATCGTGATGCGATGACCGGATCGAAGAACCTTGTCCGGACAGGCGACAAGCCTCGGTGGCTCCCGTATGAGAAGGGCATGCGTGCGGGGTATCTCTTGCTTGGACTATCGCTGATGGGCTGCGTTCTCAATCGCGTAGCTTCGCCCCCGGCGCATTTTGTGGATGCTCCTACCGGCCAGAGCAGCATTGATCGTTCCGTACGCGAGGCTAGAAGGTTGCGCGAGCGTGGGGACGCCCGGGCCGCTCTCGTTGCCGTGGAGGCGGCGCTCGAGCAGGATTCCGACCACATCGATGGGAACCGATTGCGTCAGGACCTTCTGCGCCAACGCGGTCGATTGGGTTTGCTGTTGTGCGAGAGCAAGCAGCGGCTCGCGGCCCGGCCGGATGATGGGATCGCACATTATCTTCATGGTCGAGTGACGTCGTTTGCCGCCGACAAGAAAGCGATGTTTGAGCGGGCCACGGAACTCTTGCCGGATTCTTTCTGGGGTTGGCTCGGCCTGGCTTTTTCCCTGCGCGCGAATGATCCAGAGGGCGCGATCAAGATCTATCGTGAGCTCTATTCTGCGACGTCGCATCATCCCCTGCCATCCATCGCACTGGCGTCCTCGATGCAGTCCGTCGGGCAATTCGATCAGGCCATAGAGATTTATGATCGTTTGCGTCAACACCCCCTCGCTGACGGGATCGGCGAGCTTGGTCTGGCAAGGGCCTTGCTGTCGCTCGACAAGCTGGATGATGTGTGGGACCCCTTGACGAAGGCGATCGAGCTTCGCCCCTTCGATCCAGGAGTGCACAGTCTGGTGCAGAGTCTGCTTGCTCAGGGCTTATCGGATGATCGTCGGCATCAGATGCTGAATGCGCTCGAGCGGTCGCCGAGCAGGGCTGCGCAGTTTGGGCGGGGTGGTGGGGCAGCGGTACTGGCGAACCTCTACTTGCGTTCCGGAGATGCTTTTGCAGCTCGCAGCGTGCTCGAAGACGCGGGCGTTAGGCAACTTCGCCAGCCGTCTGTGCGCAGACTGTGGAACCGGGTTTTACTCGCGACCGGTGACCTTGCGGGCTTCCTGCGGAGTCTGCGCGAGTTTTTCCCTCCATCCTTGCTCGCCGATGAGACCAATGAGGTTCGTGGACTCTGGATCACCTTGCTCGAAGGGCCGTGGGTGGAACTGGAAGATCCTCTGTCCGCGTTGCCACAAGCCACGCAGCTGATCGAAGCTCTGATGTACGCTGGCCTGATTGAAGAGGCCGTGATTGTCGGGTCAATGGCATGGTCCCGCTATCCCCATGGCAGTCGTGAGAACATCCAACGTTTGCGCGCTGTGATCGGTGAGGCTCGTCGAGAGTTGGTGTTCGAGCGCTCGGTGCGCAGACTTGTTTACCGGGGATACGAACGAGCAGGGCAGGGGGTGAGCCTCGATGGTTTGCTGACCGAACTGAGCAGGCTCTCGCTGCACGTGCTCGGTAGAGATGTTGTGGGTGAACCCGAGAAGTTTCATCTGCCGGTGATCGGAGATCTGGTGAATCCCTTTTCGCCAGGATTGGGTCAGCATTTCGCCAGGTACAACAAGCATTTGGTCTTGGGGCAGCGCAGCGGAGGCTTCGTCGAAGGGATGTTGTTGACGCGCTTGTCGGTTCGCGTGCTTCCCCCGGTTGTAGAACTGCCTTTGCCATCTCCTTGCCGGGAGGTGATCGGCGAGAGTCGTACGATTCAGCCTTTTTCAGGCATACACGGAGGGGATCTGGCCGGGGTTGCCCTGATCAATCACTACATCATCGATATGGACTCCGTTCGTGACTGGGCCAATGATCTTCTCGGCCGACGAGAGGTTGCGCGCGAGGATGGCGAAGTTTTGCTGGCTGATCCTCTGCCCGAGATCGAGAGCCCTCTTGCGCCTGTCGATGCTGTTTGGCGACTCACTTTGCTGTCTCCTGTGGGGGACAGCCAGCTCCAGGATGCGGTTCTCGACATGATCCGTTGGCACGAACGGGCCCATCTTGTCGACTTCTTCCATTTTCTGCCGCTCGAGCAGAATCTCTGGCGTGTGGCTGGTCTGTTGCTCCGGCATGGATTTCGATCATCTTCGATCGAGGCGGAACTTGAAGCCCGTGCCGAAACGGCAGCCCTGGCAATG
The DNA here is from genome assembly GCA_964542765.1 of uncultured candidatus Brocadiaceae bacterium. Taxonomy (GTDB): domain Bacteria; phylum Planctomycetota; class UBA1135; order UBA1135; family UBA2386; genus CAZIVO01. The sequence goes on from CAZIVO010000024.1 coordinate 12,899, forward strand.
AGCCCCCATACCAGCTTGGTGATGGCCCATCTCGCAGGTTTCTTGGGGGTGGAGGCGGGCGATTCGCCCCACGCGGTGGGTTTCGGTCGTCTCGTTCGGAGGCTGCAGGAGAGGGCCAAGGTCATGGGGATCAGTGAATTTCGGGCCAGCCGTTGGCATCTGATGGAGCCTGAGATGGCCAGGGAGATCGGCCGTGGCCTGCTGGGCGAACTATGGTGATTTGCCGTGGAAAGGTAAAAGCCCGTTACCAGGGAGCCATGAGGGCTTGCGAACGATTAGAATCCTGGCGCTGGAATGGTTTTTGCTCTCATCAATTCCGGGTATGTCCCCGGGGATTGATGCGGTGCCGGAGAGATAGACCTTTCTTGCTCCATCCCGCAACGCCAACAAATGAGGAGTAGACATGGCAGCCCTTCGACATGGTGTGGTTTCACTGTTACTGGCGACGATCACGGCTGGCTTGACATGCCAGAAGGATGTGGCCGCAGAGAGAGCTTTTGATGTCAAGGAGGCACTGAAGCAGTTCAAGGATGCTGTCAACGATCGCAAGGCGACCAAAGATCAGGAAGCGATCGGCATCATCGATAGCTTCTTGATGGAGAAGGGGTATGCCACCTTCGCCAAGAAGGAGCAGAGCGATGTCCGCAAGGCCCTCTCCAGTGCACTGACGTCGACGAGGGTTCGCCGAGAGCCGGAGCAGAAGGGTGTATTCGTTGCTGCTGCGGTCGCTCTGGGGACGATGGGCAAGGATGGCGCGAAGGAGTTGGTCAAGGCTTACAAGGCGACCAAGTTCAAGAAGAAGGAATGGGTCAGTATGCGGGCTGTCATCCTCAAGCAGGTGGGCAAGACCAAGGATGTAACGCAGAGCAAGTTCTTGCTCGATGAAGCGACGCGTGCCCCCGAGGACCCGATCATGGTCGCTGCCGGGGAGGCTCTCGGTGGATACCAAGGCGAACCGCAGAAGATTCGCAAAGACCTCGCCAAGAAGTTGATTGTCAAGTACGGCCAGGTCTATGGCAACGCACACGCCAATCTCGATCCTGCCGATCCGGTGCGCCAGCGTTTCATGCAGACCTTGGCAGCCATTGCCAGCCCCTGGAATACGACGTTGGGGCGGCTCACGAGCCAGGATTATCGTACGGCTCCAGAGTGGCAAAAATACTGGAACAAGAACAAGAGCAAGAACTGGGACAAGGATCGCCCCAAGGTTTCTCGGTAGGAATTCCGCGAAAGCTCGTTTGATCGGAAAGAAACTTTCGACGAGTTTCGTCCATACTGGATAGCCATGTCCGTTGCCTTGCTGGTCCGTGGCCTGTTGCTGCTCGCTGCGGCCGGAGCCGTTACCGTGACGGTTTCCGAGTGCCGTCGGGGTCGTGTTAACGAAGTTCGGTTGGAGAGGCGTTTGGGTGCGCTGGAGGCTGAGTTGGCGGTGGCGTTGCAGCGTGAGCAAGGGATGAGAGAGCTCGTGGAGGCGCGGCTAGGCCAGCGCCAAGAAGATCGGCTGGTCCGCGAGCAGGAGGCGAGCGGCAGCCCCAAGCCGATGCCTGAAGGCGTCCGGCGCACGCTGGTATCGCTCAATGAGGCGCTCCGTCGGGATGGTCATTCCGGCGCCCGCTTCATCCACGCACGAGCCATCGAAGAGAAGGTGTTGCGTGGGGTTGAATTCATCGATCATGACTCGAAGACGCTCGTGACCTCTATTTATCTCGCTGATCGTGTCAGCTTTCATCTCGATCGTATGACTGCAATGCTCACGATAAGGCTGTCGGAGGGCTGTAGCTATTGTTCGGGAGAGCGACAGGACTTGCCCGAGGTAGGACATTCCATCAGCCTTGCCGGAGTCGATGGGCCGATCTGGGAGCGTAGCGTCCCGCAGTTATTGCAGGTCCAAGGTGTGTATCCCGAGGGTAAGCCGAAAATTCCGGCTACCCAGTTGATGGATCGAGCGACGGCGGCCAGTTGGGCGGAGCGACTCAATCGATTGCTGGATGCTGCGCAGACATCGATGCGTTACCGCATTGAAAACCTTGGAGGGATCGAGAGCGGGATTTTTCGTGATGTGGTGGTTCTGGGATACAAGTCGGGTAAGACGCTTGGATCGTCATTCGAGGTGGCGCGCTTGCAAGTGCAGATCGATCGGAAATCCGAGACTGTCGAATTGTTGTTCGAAGATGGCTTGCTGCGCCACAGTGGGGGGCAGACTCGGATCTCGGAAGAGGGCTATCGGCTGCTTCTGCCGCAGGTCACCGTTGATGATGCGATGGAATGGATGCTGGGCATGGTGAAGAAAAGGTGAATGGAGTGTCTCGTTCTGGAGAACTATTCAAACGGTTTTCCGAGAGGTTTGGCCCTCGAGTAGAAGAGACGCTCCAAGCCTTGCTACCTGATGCAGCAAAGGAACCCAGCAACCTTCATCAGGCGATGCGGCATGCGATGTTCCCTGGTGGCAAGCGTTTGCGCCCCTTGCTGTCGTTGCTGGGTTGTGAGGTGACAGGTGGAGATCTGGAGGCAGCGATCCTGCCGGCGGTCGGTCTCGAGTGTTTGCATACCTACTCCTTGATCCATGACGATTTGCCTTGCATGGACGATGATGATCTACGCCGCGGCCGTTTGACCGTGCACCGGGCCTTCGACGAGGCCACGGCTGTGCTGGCCGGGGATGCGTTGCAGGCCCTGGCGTTCGAGGCTGTCTCTGGAGCGGGTCCGGCTGCCGTCGAGGCTCTGGCGCGAGCTGCGGGTAGCCAGGGGATGGTCGCCGGGCAGGCTGGCGACATGGAAGCTGCTGGGCTCGGGCCTGGTGATCTGCCCTTTGACCGGGTTCGATGGATCCATGATCGCAAGACCGGCGCTCTGATCTCGGCATCCCTGGAAATTGGTGTCCTCGCAGGCGGTGCCCCCGTGAAATCCATTGATGCAATCAGGGAGTTCGGCTGCCTTGTTGGCCGAGCCTTTCAGATCGCTGACGATTGTCTCGATCTCACGGGTGAAACAGGGCAGCTGGGCAAGCAGCCAGGCCAGGATGAGGCTGCCGGAAAGCTCACTTATCCCGCTGTGATGGGATTGCAGGAGAGTTTGATCGAAGCGCAGAGACTCGCTGGGGAGGCTGCTTTGCTTGCGCCGAGCATTTGTTGTCGGCAGTCGGGCGAGTCGGGGCTGGACCCAGGGGTTGCGCTCTTGCAAGATGTCGCACAGTTCACTGTTTCTCGGAAGACCTGATCACCTTGACCCAATCAGATGATGGTAAACCGGCCACGCCTCTGCTGGACCGAATCGACTCCCCCGCGGATTTGAAGACGCTGGCGAGGGAGGACCTACCTGCTCTCGCCGCCGAACTTCGAGCCGTGATTCTGGACACGGTTGCGCAAACCGGTGGGCACCTGGGTTCCGGGATGGGCGTGGTGGAGTTGACCATCGCGCTGCATTACATCTTTGACTTCAAGAACGATCGTCTTGTTTGGGATGTTGGTCATCAGTGCTATCCGCACAAATTGCTGACCGAGCGCAAGAAGAGCTTCCACACCCTTCGCCAAAAAGACGGGCTGTCTGGTTTCAGTAACCGTTTCGAGTCGCCTTACGATGCCTATTTGATGGGGCATGCCGGAACGGCAACCTCGGCAGCCCTGGGTATTTCGATGGCAGACCGATTGCTCGAGGTCGATCGTCACGTTGTAGCAGTGGTCGGTGATGCGGCCATGGGTTGCGGTGTAGCATTCGAAGCACTCAATCACGCGGGCTCGCTTGAGGATGGCCGACTTCTGGTGGTTCTCAATGACAACAAGTGGTCGATTGCCCAGACGGTGGGCGCCTTGTCTCGGTACCTGAGCCGGGTGCGTTCAGGCAGCTTGTACAATCAAGCGAAGAAGCGACTCCACCACCTGATCCAGTCGATCCCCGTGATCGGGAAGGACATCGACGATCGTCTCGGCCAGGGCGTCGAGATGCTGCGGAACATCCTCGACCCCGGCCATATTTTTGAGGAACTTGGGTTCCAGTACTTCGGTCCTGTCGATGGCCATGACGTGGAAGAGGTCGTCAAGATTTTTGAGCGCGTTCGTGACCGCGAGGGCCTGGTTTTGGTTCACACCAAGACGGAGAAGGGTAAGGGTGTTCCCGGTTCGCAGAAGAAGTATGACCGCGCTCATGCTGCCAAGCCCAAACCGGTGCCCGTAGAGCCGAAGATCATCCTGCCGGCATCAGCGTCGAAGAAGAAAGGTCGCTCCTGGACAGCTTGGTTCTCGGAGGGGATTGACGAACTTGCGCAGAAAGACTCGCGAGTGCTTGCCATCACGGCAGCCATGCCCGATGGCACAGGTTTGATGGAGTTTCGTGAGAAGTTCCCAGATCGATTCATCGATGCCGGCATTGCCGAGCAGCATGCGGTAGCCCTGAGTTCGGGACTGGCCACGGCGGGGATGCGGCCAGTTGCGGCGATTTACTCGACCTTCTTGCAACGTGGTTATGACCAGGTCTTTCAGGAGGTCTTGCTGCAAGGCGTTCCGGTCATGTTTTGCATGGACCGTGCGGGCTTGGTTGGCGAGGACGGGGCGACACACAATGGAGCCTTCGATATTGCCTACCTGCGGACCATCCCTGGGATTGTTCTGATGGCCCCCAAGGACGGTCTGGAACTCAAGGAGATGATGGCCTTCGGCCTGACCTTGGAGACATCCTCCGGTATTCGTTACGGTCGCGGTCGCGCGCCCGAAGAAGGCGAACTCGTGGGTTGGCATGGTAGGCGTCAGGAGATCGAACTCGGTAAGAGTGAGACCCTTCGCGAGGGTCAGGACGGGGCGATCTTGGTGTATGGACACATGTCATCGATCGCTCTTGATGCTGCAGAGGCACTGGCCGGGCATGGGCTATCGATCGAGGTCGTGAATGCGCGTTTTGTGAAGCCTCTCGATGAGGCCTGTATCCTCGATCTGGCGGAGCGTCACGACCATGTTGTGACCTTGGAAGATCATTCTGTCTTGGGAGGTTTTGGTTCGGCGGTGCTCGAGGCGGTAGCCCGGCATGGTCCGATGCGTGCGCGCTTCGACCTCATGGGGATGCCGGATTGCTTCCCTGAACACATGAGCCGTTCAGAGGTGCTGGAAGAGGTCGGTCTCGATGTGAAGGGTGTGGTGCGGGCCTTTCTGGCTCGAAAAGCGGTGCGGGATCTGAGCCCGACCTAGGAGTGCCCTCATGGCCAAGCGCCACCACGCATCGGCACAGTTCTGGCGACTTGCTTCGTCATTGCTTGGCCCGCCAGTCGGCTGGCCCTCTGCTAGTGATTCATCTTCCATTTGCATGCTGCCTTTGCACCAGCGATCGAGGTTGTCTTGACATCCGTCATGCTCGTTGGGGATGAGCGCAAGGGCGGGACCCGGGCCTCGATCGAAGATTTTGCGGACTGGCTGCGAGGCCAGGTCGATACGGTGACCGTTGTTCTGGACCGCAACGAGTCGCTCGAACATCACGAGTCGGATCTCGTTGTGGTGTTAGGGGGCGATGGTTCCATGCTGGCCACTGCCCGGCGCATGGGTAGCAATCAAGCGCCTACGCTAGGGATCAATCTCGGGCGCTTGGGCTTTTTGACGGCATTCAGGCACGATCAGGCCAGAGAAGCCGTGGGGATGGCCTTGCGAGGAGAGCTTGTCGAAGAGCGTCGCATGATGCTCACTTGCCACGTGCAGCGTGAAGGCGGTGAGATGACTCCGCCGGTCTTGTGCCTCAACGATGGCGTGCTGACCAGGGCTGCATCGGCAGGGATCGTGGTGATCACGGCCGAGCGTGTGGAGCGTGAATTGGCCACATATTCGGGGGACGGGGTGATCGTCGCGACGGCGATCGGATCGACGGCTTATTCTCTCGCGGCGGGTGGCCCGGTGATCACACCGAATCTCGACGCACTCGTCTTGACGTCGCTGGCACCGCACAGTTTGACGGTGAGGCCCCTGGTTGTGCCATCCCAGGATGGTCTCGATCTCGTTGTCAAAGAAGGCGGCGGCGAGTCCAGCTGTGCTTTGGTGGTCGACGGTCAGGTTTCCCTGGAGGTAGCAGTGGGTGAGCGTGTTTGCCTGCGCCCTTCCGATGTCGAATTTCGTCATCTGACTCGTGGACCGGGCAGCTTCTTCGAGATCTTGCGGGAGAAGTTTGGCTGGGCAGACACGCCCAGACAGAGGGTTAGAGATCTCGGTGGTGCTGATACCCCGTTGCCTGAGCCTGATCAGGTGGAGTGACTCCTCTGCTCGGCCACCTGCACGGTGGTTCCTGTTGATCGCGAGAGAGCTCGGCTCCTGTTCGCTGCAGATCCACGGGGGAGCTTAGCGGAGGAATCGGGCCCAACTCCTGCTCGCCATCAGTTTTTCGGCGACGACAGCGGCCATTTCGCGGCAGCCGGCTGGACTCGCGTGAATCGGGTCGGGGTCGATGATCAGATCCTTCCAGGGGCTGGCCAGCGTGGTCAATGCGTTGATCTCGACTTCGATCAGCTGGTTGGACTCCGCAGGACCCTGCGGAAAGATGGGGCGGAAATGCGTGCCATTGAGGATGGTGGTGTCCGATGGCATCAGTGCTCCAGGGACGCACAAGGCGAACTCCGGATTGCTACCGGCAGGAAGTTTGAGCGCGACCGACCAGATGCCGTCGTCAGCGGTTTGATCGGGGGCTACACCATCGTCGGAGAGGACGGCGCGGAGGTTGTTGCCGCGCTCGCTCGGATCAGGAACGACGAGTAAGTAGATCCGCGGACGATCATCGGGTGAGGTTGGCACCTCGACGCCGTGCGTATTCACGATCAGGTGGAGTCGCGCGGAGTATTTCCATGGTTGCTGGAACTCCTGGTCTTGCGCCAGATGAAACGTTTGCCGGAAATCTGCCAGCGCCAGATCATGAGCAGTAGCGACTCGTTCGAATGTAGCTCTCGCGAAGCTATTGGGGAGGTTGGTATTGACCAGAATCAGGTCGATGTGCCGTTCCGCCGCTGTTTGTACGATCCCCTTGAGGATGTCCTCGAGGACCGGCTGCGGCACCCGGCAGGGTCCCGTATCGGGCAATGGTTTTGGCGAAGGCAGGATCAAGCGGAGGAACCGGCTCTTTTTCAGGTGGCGTAGCATCGCGCCGAGGAAGCTGCCGTACTCAAACTGGTGTTCTCTTTGTGTTGAATGGTCATCAATGCCGCGAAAGAAGCTGTCGTTGTAGCCAAAGGCAAAGATGACGGCGTGTGGTTCATAGGTTCCATCGCGGACATGGCGATCGAACAGTATCCGGCCTTGCTGTGAGCTGTATCCAGGCACTGCGCGATTGCGAACCTGCACCTTCTTGCCGGCGGCCGCGCGCTGCAGGGATTGTGCGAGGAGCGAGGGCCAGGCTTCTTCGTTGCGCACGTAGAGCCCGAACGAGACGGAGTCTCCGAGGACCAGAACGCGGTAGGCATCCGGGTCTCGCGCGGAAAATTCATCACCACGAAATCCTTCGCTGTTGATCTTCACCGGCACGTCGATGTCTTCGCGGATCAAACTGAAGTTCGACTGTAAGCTCGGCCTCAATCGCCTGATGAGGTCGGGGTCGGGCTCGTAGAAGGTCGAACTGAAGATTTCACCGCGAGAGTCCTCGCTGGCAACTTCTTCGTCGGTCAGCAAGTAGCCGATAATTTCGAGCGCCACACAAAGGGCGGCAACTGGCACGAGTGTGCGTAAGATCAGTTTCTTGAGCAGGTTCATCCCAGTTCGAACTGCCGCTTTGCATCGACAACGTCTCGGTTGATACAGACGATTGATTCGGCCAAGGTGTTGATAAGCGAGTAGTCTCCGCTGAGAGCGGTTCTGAGTTGTCTCAGCATCTGGATGGCCATGCGCATGGTTCGCACGGCATCGCCACCGTCATTGCCGCAGATCTTTTGGAGCTTGCTGATAGATACTCCTCGGCTCCAGGCATCCACTGCGGGCACGATGCCAAACTCGGGCAGCTTGATGGTGTCCTTGAAGCCCGCTTCGCGTTCGAGGCTCGCGAATCGAGATATCGCCGTTGCCATTCGTTGTGCGTTGGGGCCCAGCATTCGCCGACCCGCTTCGCCAGAGGGGTCGTTACGTCGATCCTCGTGTACGAGCGCAGCGAAGGTGCAGGCGAGTTGATGAATGTCCATCGATTCGAGGACCCCCTGAAAGAGGAGTTCGGTGACCTGGATCTCGTAGCCATTGATCTTCTGGGCGATCTTGCCACGTGGCAGGAGTTTGGAATCATCGATGTAGCCGGCTTCGATGAGGACCGCAATCTTGGCGCGGAGAGCTGCGCGGGCCTGACCTCGCTTGCGATCGCGATTCTTCTGGCTCCCGGTTTGCGCCTGGAAGGCTGCGAAGGATTGGTCATAGGCCGAGACCAGATCAGCCCCCATATGCTCATACAGATTGAGAATCGTCGAGTAGGAGAGGTTGAATCGCGACGTTATGGGCTCTGATTTGCCGCCGAAGAGGGCGCTCAGCGGTGCGTCTTCGATGTCCTCGTCATCGAGAATCGAGATGACCAGACCACTCCGGTCGATCCCCTGGCGGCCAGCTCGGCCTGCCATCTGCAGATAGTCGCGTGTCTTCATGTAGTCAAAAGTGACTCCGTCGAATTTCCTCAGCGAGTCGAAGACGACGGTGCGTGCAGGCATGTTGATTCCCAACGCGAAGGTTTCGGTCGTGAAGAGGATTTTCACGAGGCCCGATGTGAAGAGTCGTTCGACGACTTCTTTGTGGATGGGAAGCATACCAGCATGGTGGTATCCAACCCCTCGACTGGCGCGCTGATAGATTGCCTTGAGTGTCGGATCCTGGTCTGGATCGAGTTCGAACTTGTCGCAAATCTCTTTGAACAGGCTGGTGATTTTCTGTCGTCCATCTTTCTCGATAGCGTTGCGGTGCTGGTTGAGATCTGCCTTGATTTCGCACTCTTTTCGGCTGAAGCAGAAGAACAGGACGGGCAACAGATTTTTGCTCTGCAACTCGTTGAGTATGAGTTGGGTTGCCTTTCCGGTACGGCGGATTCGACGGGTTGGTCGGCGCGAGTATCTGTGGTGTCGGCCCCGTGACCCCCGCTCGTTTTCTTGCTGTCTTCGGATCAGATGGGCCCCGCGCTTTCTTTGCGCGAGGTTGAATAAGCCGGGCACGGGATGAAAGAGCTGGTGCTTGAGTGGCACGGGTCTCTTCTCGTGCCGGATGATCTCAAGGTCTTGCGGTCGGATCGACTGTAGCCACTTGCCGAATTGCGCAAGGTTGCTGATGGTTGCGCTCAGACCGACGAAGCGAACGTGTTCGGGGGCGAAGATGAGACTCTCTTCCCACACCGTGCCGCGTTCGGGGTCATCCATGAAGTGGATCTCGTCGAAGATAACGAAGTCGACAACATCGAATCGACGTGGTTCTTCGAACACGGCATTGCGGAAGATCTCGGTGGTCATGATGACAACCGGCGCATCGGGGTTCAGGGTCAGGTCGCCTGTCATGAGGCCTACATCGATCCCGTCTTCCTTGAAATCGCGAAACTTCTGATTGCTCAGAGCTTTGATAGGACTCGTGTAGATGACTTTTCGGCCAACGGCTACCGACTCCTCGATCGCATATTCCCCGACAAGAGTTTTGCCTGCGCCGGTGGGGGCCGAGAGCAGCACGTTCTTGCCATCTTCGATGCCCTGGATCGCGCGGACCTGGAACGAGTTGAGGGTGTAGCCTTTGAACTGCATGCGAGATCACCGCGTGTGATACGGCGGACGCAAGTAGATGTGTCCGGCATCTGTTTTTCCACGAGCTTTCCACATCGTTTGAAGTTCTTCAGGGTCTGGCTCGCTGGCGACCCCGGTTTTCCACCGAATAGGGGGTGATTTGTGAGGAACTGAAAGATTGGCTTCGTGTTCGTCCTCGGGCACGGCTTGGTTTCATCATGGCCTGGTGGAGGAACCTGCCATGACGGTCGATAGCTTGCTTCCCATGCTTGTGGCTCTGCGCTATGGTCAGTGGTGGCCGGCGATACGACTGCCGGTCAGGTCCTTTTGCAAGTCGTATTGGTGGCGGTGCGGATGAGTCGGCGGTCAGGTCGGTGCTCGACGTTTGGAGGAGCTTCCTGGTGCGCGACCGTGCTGTCAGCAGAATCGTTGTTTTCTTTTGGGAGGTTCACTAGTGGATAAGCAGGTTGATGGAGCTGTTGTTACCAGCACTACGAACGCATCGAACGCGCTTCGCAGACTGTCGCAGATCAAGGTTTTGGCCCGTCTCGTAGAGCATGAACTCGCGACGGCAAAGTCCTCGAAGGATGTGACGCTGGATCGTGAGATTGCCGAGAACATCCTCGACACTCTTGAGGTCTACATCGATGACTTTGAGAGTGCGCCGACCAGCAAGCGCAATCGTCAGGGAGAGCCCAAGCCCAGCGTTACGCGTCTGAACTGAACGGGCCAGAGGACGGCCCATGGCAAGGAGATCCACTCGGACTCAGGCTCCGATGGCCCGCAGTCGCGCTTGGCTCTTGCGCGGTGTCGTCCTCTTGGCTCTGGTTCTTACCTTGTGGATCGCGGGACCCGGCGCTTGGCAAGCGCTGGCCTTGCGACGTGCCGCTCAGCCTGACATGAGTCCTCGTGTCACGCTCGACCGAGTCGGGTTTCACGATCTGCCTACTTGGGTTGGGGACGATCTTCTCGTCGGGATACTGCAGGACTTGCAGCCACGCCTCACGGGAAGCATAGGCATCATGGATGATGCGGCGGCTGTCCTGCTCGAGACTTCACTCACTGACTCTCCTTGGGTCAGGAGCGTTTCGTTACGACGTCGGTTTCCCGATCGCCTTGTCGCCGAGCTAGAACTCCGGCGGCCCTTGTTGAGTGTGCACGAAGGTCCCGATGCGCACCTGCAGTGCTTGGTCGATGCGGAGGGAGTTTGCTTGCCGCCGATTGCGGGCATCGGACTTCCCCGCACCCTTCTTGCGGATGGAGTGGCGGCAGCGCTTGAGTTTGGCAAGGTTCACGGTGACCCCCGTGTTAGAGCATCAGCCCTTGTGGCTGCCGAGTGGCGTGAGGAGATTGCCCCGCAGGTCCCGGGAGTGCCGGACCTCGCGGAGGTGGATGCCTCGAATTTGAACTATGTATTTTTGGCGGATAGCCGCTGGAGTGAGATTCGTGTCGGATTGGCCGGTCGCAACGGTGGTATGGCCTATTTCGGCTACGGGCATCCTCCGGGCTGCGCAGCGCCCAGGGTTGCTTCCGGTACCAAGGCTTCGGTGCTGCGGAAGGTTCTGGAGTCTTTCCCCGAATTGAAGGGATTGCGTGGGGGGGATTTGCGATTCCAGAAGCGGTGGAGAGACTGGTTGATTCTCCGCACAGACTGACCCTCCTCCGCGGGTCAGCGCGCGTGGTGAATGAGTTAGTGTTCGGCCACCGAGATGAAGATCTGCCTGGTTTGTGAAGGAATTTCCGCGACGGAACAGGATGACTGTTCGGCCTGCGGTATGCGGTTGCTGCGGACGGATGAAGTTCATTTTCCGGTGCGGCGCGGCGAGGCCGATGGTGCGAATCCTCTGATCGGGACGGTGATCGACGACAAATACCGGGTGACAAACGTCCTGGGCAAGGGCGGTATGGGAACGGTGTTTCGTGCTGTGCATCAGGTGTCGCTCGTGCCTGTTGCAATCAAGACGCTCCATCTCAGGTTGGCTGCTCAGGACTCTTACCGGAGATCTTTTCTGGAAGAGGCTCGCAAGGCAGGCCGAGTGGTGCACGAACACTCTGCACGTATCCTGGACGTGGGGGAGGATGCCGATGGTGTGGTGTTCATTGCCCAGGAACTTGTTGAAGGTGTCACGCTCGATGAGTGGATTCATTTTGGTGATGGCATCTCACCGTCCGTTGCTGTGGATGTCCTTCATCAGATCAGTTGCGCACTGCATGCGATGCATTCTGTCGGACTGGTGCATTGCGACCTGTCTCCACACAACATCATGGTGCAACTTCGTGAGGGGCAGCCCTTCGTGAAGGTGCTTGATTTTGGCATCGCCAAGGCAGGGCCTTCCACTGGCGGCGAAGGCCGGTCTCGCCTCGCTCCCCAAGGTGATGGAGGCATCGATTCGGAGTCAGGGCTACGTGGTTGGGCCAACCCGCCTTACTCGGCTCCGGAACACCTTGAGGGCAAGGACGTTGATGTTCGCGCTGACATCTACAGTCTTGGTGTTATCGGCTATGAGATCTTGACGCGCACCTTTCCGGTTGAAGGAGAGAGTGGGCGTCAACTGGCGAAGGCGACGATCGAAGGTCGTATCCAGCCCCTGCGAGCGACCATCGAGATTCCTCCCCGACTGAGCCATCTCATCAATGGCATGCTGGCGATGAGCCCCGCCGATCGCCCAACCGATGCGTCCGAGATCGTGCAAGAGCTGGAATCGATCCGGCGGCCGCAGTTACAGCTTTTATCGCTCATGTCGGTAGTCATGTTGACGATCTCGGCTTTCGCGTTCGTGCTGGTTCATCTCCTTGCCGAAGAGCCGTTGCTGCGGATGCAGCCCTGCTTGCTGCATTGGGCGGAAAGCCCCGAATCGGATCAGAAGATCGTAGAGCTCCGCTCCGAAGATCTGGTTGATTTGAGATTCGATTATGACGGTTTCGACGCTGGAGATTTCGAGGTGGTGGCTCATCACGGTAGCGGTGGTGCCCGCACCAAGGCCGAGGGCCTGGTGCCGATGGTTACAGCCGATGGAGAGCTGACCTTGTCCGGAGATTCGCCTGCGTACAGGGGATTTCTCGTGGCCATGGCTGGCTTGCAGGATGCGGTGACCCTGGCATTTGGTGTGCAAGGTCGGCCACCCATCGGCTATTCGCAAGTCTTGGTGGACGATGAGCCGCCGGTCATAGGATTCAGACGATCTGATCTTGTGGACAGGACTTTGACCGCGGCTGAGAGCCTCATTCTGAACATCGAAGACAAGGGCTCGATCAAGACGGTTCAGATGGTGGCGCGCTACGACGAGGACGGCAACTCCAAGGACGATTCTGTTGAACTCCCTCCCCGGAAGGGGCAGACGGTGTATCGGGCCCGGGATCTTCTGGCTTCGATATTTCCAGGCGTGAGCGCTCGGTCCGAAGTGGTCTTGGTGGTCCGGGTCAGTGATGCGGCTGGCAATGTCAGTTCCAAGTCGATTTCTCTGCCCGGTGTGGATCTCGAAGTTCCAGGAATTCGAAATGTCGAGGGACGGCGTGCAGCCGGCATTGTTTTGTGCGGTCCGAAGGGTGCCAGGCTCAAGATTTTGCTGGATCGTTTCGAATCGGGACTCTCGTTGCTGGTGACACAGCCGCGCGGCGGTCGGCAGGAAATCCCCCTGTCCGCGATGGGGACCGAGCAACTCTTCGTCATGGAGCCGTTCACGTCCGATGCTCGGCTACCTGCAGAGGATGGGAGTTATCGATTCCAGATAAGAGACGCAGCGGGGAATCTGAGCGCTGTCCTCGATCGGAAACTCCGCTTCCGTTCGGCCAGCGCGGAGTCGATCCTGAGGGGGGGGGCTGATCAAGCGGCTGAAAGCGAGGTCGTCGAGCTCGATGATGGCATTGTTGTTTCTGGAACCCCTGCGCAGCTGGCCTTTACCTGCAATGAGGTTTACCGACCGTCTCATGCGAGGGTGATCTCGGCGGCGGGTATTCCGATGGAGTCAGGGGCCCGGCTCGTCGATGCGAGTGATGGTCAGGGCACGATCATCCTCGAGGGTCTGGCTGATGGCGCGTATCTTCTGGAGATCACGACTGAAGATCGGTCGGCGGCCATTGGACCGACGGAAAGCTATCCCGTGAGAGTCCTTGCGGGTTCGGTTCGCTTGAGATTGCCGGTGCCCCCAGGATCTCGTTTTCTGCGGGAGTTGATCGGGTCCGGTTTACTGGTCGAAGCAGAGGGTGGAGTCCAGCAGGGCGCGCGGTGGAGTTGCGTTCCTGATGATTTTCGTCTGATCCAGGGGAAGTGCTGGTTTGGATCACCCAGGAATTTGGTTCCATCCGAGTTGCAGCCGGCGCGAGACGGTGATGGCCGATCTCTGATCGGGACGCTTTCGCTTTTGCAGGGAGAAAATGTGCTGGCGCTCGAACTCAAGGACGTGTTCGGTCGCCCGATCGATATCCTTGTTGGCCAAGAACAGGCTCCGACCGAAGATGTTGATGGTGGGGATTCGGTGAGCCGAGTGGCTCAGTTTTTTTTCCATGATCAACCGCTTCAGCCGCCCGCGGATGTTCGTGTGGAGTTCGGTCAGGCATCGAAGATCCCGCTGGACATAAAGCTTCCCCTGCGTCCAGGCGATGGTGTCAAGTTGCAGATCGGGAGCCTTCTGCGCAAAGCAGATTCCGTCATCCCGAGTTCGGATGGTGCTCGCGTGGAATTCCGAGTGCCCTTCGAGGTGTTGATGTCATCGATCTTGCCGGAGACGCCAACCCGTGAGTCCTTTGCCAAGCTCTCCTTGCCGAAGGCCGACTGCGTGCTCGATACGCCCGGTGGTCGTTTCGATGTAACGCTGCAATTCCAAGTGACGCTGAGTAATCTTCCGCGTGTTCATGCACGCGGGTTCCTCGACCCCGGACGCGTGGTTCCTGATGTGCTGGCCGAGATGGCGATGGTTCCCGTTTTGAGTTCGGCTGACGCATATCCCGATCCAGTTCCTTTGACGGTCAAGGACAGGAACGCATTTCGGCCGGGTGAACAGATCGCAGTGTCGAATGTGGGGAGCTTCTACCTGCAGGAAGCGGAGATGACCCGAGCCCAGTATGCAGGCATCATCGACGCGTTTCAGAAGCTCGATGCTGGTGCCAGGGGGGATTGGCAGGATCTGCTGCACCCGATGGACCCCGCGGGGGAGGATCGCTTCGACAAGCTCTTGCCACTTTGGCTCGAGGGTAACGAGGCTGCTTGGCGAGCGAAGATCGCCAAGGGCCCAGACCGACCGGTAACAGGGATCAGTTTCTATCAGGCTTATACGGCGACCCGGATCCTGGGACTCTTGTTGTCGGGCGATCCGGAGCTGTTGAGATTGCCCGCAGGTGTGGAGTTGGAAATCGCAGCACTGGGCTCCAAGGTGCTCGGGGAACAGGGGATACGGCTCAACGGGGCCACGTCCGGTCAGCGGGAGATGTCGCTCGCAGGTCACTACGCAGCCCGGAACAAGATCGGAGATGCTGAAGCATGGCCGCTCACGGCGCTGGAGTTGCGGGAATTGGGTGATGTCGTTCACACGGAGATCGGTTTCGATGTGATCGGATTGGATTTTGGTGTTCGTGAGTGGGTCATCGATCTCCCCTTTGCGGGAGGTCAGCAGATGCAGGTTTTGTTGCGGCAATGGTTGGCTGACCATCCGACGCACTTGAACCGCGCCGGCCCCATCTTCGATGATTCGAATCTGGATCCGGAGGTCCGGCTCAATGCCATTGTCAGGGGTCTGGCGCTTGGCGAGACCGAGCATCTTGTGGACGTTGCCGATGGCAGGCTTCTCAAGGGTGCCGGCAAGGCTCCTCCGACTCTCCCGGGAGTGGTCCGGACACAGGTTCTTTCGCGATCCGGGCGTGGTCTCCTGGAAGGGCCGCACCCCCTGCTACAGATGGTGGGGTTTAGGGTCGCCGGTGGGGAGAAAATGGTGAGGAGGGTCAGGGGACGATGAGAGTGGCGGCTGGATTTGCGGTTCTGTCCGCGCTTTTGTTCGGGGCATGTAGCTCGACTCCCTACGCCGATATCGCGGGCCTGGCGGAGTCGCCGGCGCGACCTTATTCCGTGCTGGTCACCGGAGGAGCGTTCTTGAAGAAGAGTCTCCCGGCGACGAGCAGTGGCTACGGGAGCACTTACTCCTTGCTGCCCGGAGAGGATGAGGTGGTGGGGCTCGATATGGTGGTGGATGTTTTGCAGCGCGGGAAGGTCTTTGCTCGAGTGGAGCAAGACATGCGTGACTCTGAAAGTAGGCGCAATGTTGTTGAGCCCGACCTTTCTTCTGATGACAAGAGTCTGGAGGTCCGTGAGCTTCTGAAAATCGCCAGTAAAAAAGGTCACGACCTGCTGCTCGTCGTCGAAGAATTCGAGGATGGCTTCGTGGAGAGGCGGGGCATGAACGGTCAGTGGCCGATCACCGGTGCTGTGTGGCTTCTGGTCGGCCTGGGAATGGTGATTCCCGATCACACCTATGCGTCGCAAGCTTCTATGCGTGTGACGTTGCGCGATGTGCATACCGGTCGATTGATCGATGATCCGGTGTTCAGTGGTGGCGCTGTCGATTTGTCCTTGCTCGAGCGGACCGATTTTCTGGGGATACTCACGTCGATCGTGGTGCCGCCTTTTTGGGTTGGCGACGACCCCGAGTCGGTGATCTCATCTGTTCGACCTGTAACGACCCGGCAGTTACTCGCTCAGACGGCACGCCGCATGAAGTCTCTCGACGTCAAGACTGACCTCGATGAGTTGATGCCTGCGGAGATCGTTGTTTCGCGATCCGTGGAAGGGCTCCTCGTCAAGATCACGTCGGACGATCCGCTGAGTGAAGTGGCATGGATAGTGGACGTGGACAGGGAGAGGGGGGGCATCAAGGATGATCGGCAGCAGGCCTTCGGGCGGAAGTTGCTGGCCACCAAGCAGGAGCGGGAAGGCTCCTATCATTACGAGGCCGTGCTGATGTCCTCGTTGGAGGGGAACTTCCTGCAGATTCTCGTTTCGACAGTCGCCGGTGGAGTTGCGTCCATGACTTTCCCTTTGGGGGGGCGCTGATGCGGATAGGAACCGATATCCGGGTGGGCGCGGCGACACATACGGGTTCCGTGCGTGGGACCAACGAAGACGATTACCTTCTCGTCGAATCCGCGGACCGAGAACTGGCTGAACATGTTGGGCGGATATTTGTTCTGGCAGATGGCATGGGTGGCGTTACGGGTGGTGGCGAAGCCAGTCGTGCAGCGGTGCGCAGTCTGGCAGCGGGGTTTCTGGGTGGCGATACGATGGATCTATCACCGGTGGATCGGATGGTGCTTGGTTTCGACCGAGCCTGCCATCGGGTGTTCCAGTTGTCGCGCGAGAGTCCCGTGCTACGCGGTATGGGTACCACCATGACCGCCCTCAATCTGGTCGGAGACAAGGCCTTGCTCGGGCATGTTGGCGATTCTCGGTGTTTGCGCCTGCGCGATGGCAAGCTGACGTGTTTGACCGAAGATCATGTTTCGGGAGAAGGCGATGGGGATCTGATGCGTTGCGTGGGTGGCGGCACGGATACTGAAGAGGTTGATCTGATCGAGTGCGCGGTAAATTCCGGAGATGTCTACCTGCTCGCTTCGGATGGGCTCTGGGGCACGGTGCCGGAAGAAGTTCAGAGCGATCTTCTGGCGCGTCGGGACCCGCAATCAGCTGCTGACGAACTCATTCGTCAGGCTCTGTTGAACGGCGGCCCCGACAACTGCACCGCTGTTGTCTTGAGAATTGTCGAGGTGGGTGGCCGTGGCGAGGACATGGTCGAGGTGGCATTGTCGACAGAAGAGCCCGGAATGGCGCCTCCGGTGGCTGGAAAGGGACAGAACCTGCGGCGTCGGCGTTGGCCATGGCTTGTGATGCTGGGTTCTGTCGTGGTCGGTTCTCTTGCTATATTGAAAGCGGTGTTCGGGGTTGGTGTCCTGTAGGGGCATGGTATGGACAGCTCAAAATCGCATGCAGAAACTTTCGGTGCTGCGACTAATGTCAATGTGAGCCCTCCCAGATGAGGGCCAAGATCAAATATGCCTAGGAAGCTTCAGCGAAAGGTAGGCGCCCGACGTCCTCAGAGCCCGGTAGCGGACGCTACTGGCCCGGAGAAGAAGTCCGCCCGAGCACCCTTGTTGGGTGGCAAGCGTGTGACCACCCGGATGCTCTCCGAGTTCACCAGTCAACTGGGAGTGTTGCTGGATGCAGGCATCCCGGTGACTCGGTGTTTGCACGTGCTCAAGGGCCAGATGCCACCAGGGCAGATGAGCCGGACGTTGGCAACGGTTGTTGATGATGTTGAAGGAGGCACCTCCCTCTCGGAGGCGATGGAGAAGCACCCGCGGGTATTCGATCGCCTCTATACCAACATGGTGCATGCTGGCGAGGCGGGAGGTGTGCAGGAGGAGATTCTCAACCGCCTCGCAGGCTTCATGGAGAATGCCGAATCGATCAAGAGCCGGGTGCGTGGCGCTCTTGCCTACCCGATCGCGATCATGGTTGTGGCTGCCATGGTGCTGACGCTCGTCTTCATCTTCGTGATCCCGAAGTTCAAGGATATCTTCATCAAGCAATATGGGTCGCTGGATGCGATGCCGTGGGCCACGAAGGTCGTGATCGGTTTCGGCGAGCATTTGCAGGGCTTCTGGTGGGCCTGGTTCCTGGGCGTGGGCTTGGTCTATGGCTTGCACCGTCTGTTGCTGGCCAAGATCAGTGGCTATCGCAGAGGGCGTGACCGTGCACTTATCCGCATCCCTTTGTTCGGTCCATTGATCAACAAGACCCTGGTTGCACGCTTTTCGCGCACCTTTGGAACCTTGATCGAGAGCGGTGTGCCGCATCTCGAGGCGCTGGAGATCGTGGAAGGATCGGTTGCTAATGTTCAGTTGACCGGCGCCGTACGTCGGATCCATAGCAGCATTCGCGAAGGGGCCGGCATCGCAGTTCCCATGGGGGAGAGCGGTATTTTCGACGATGTTGTTGTCAATATGGTCGATGTTGGCGAGCAGACTGGTGAACTCGACCGCATGCTCACGAAGATCGCAGATAGATTCGAAATCGAAGTTGATCGGACGGTTGACACGACCTTCAAGGTCATCGAACCGATTCTCTTGGTGTTGATGGCCGTTGTTGTCGGCTTCATCGTTTACGCTCTGTTCGTCCCACTACTCAAGATCATGGAGTCTCTCCAGTAGGTGTAATGTCGCTAAGAGGTCGGCTGCTGCTGGTCATCGTCCTCTTGAACCTCACGGTTCTGGGGATCGTGCAGACAGCTTCAGCCATTGTTCATCAGGGCATCCTCCGTGATTATCGGCAGGTTTATCAAAACCACCTGCAAAGCGTCTTGTCCGATGCCTACGAGACGGGCAACGAGGGTGCCCTGCAGCGAGTCCGGCGTCTGCTGGAACCCGATAGCAGTATCCGGCGGTTTTTCCGCGATGTTCTCGTCACCAACGGCAGGGATGCCAATGCCCCGGGGCACGTCCATCTGAATCTCATGGGTGCCGTACATCGTGATTCCAGTTTTCCGGTGGAGCGCGTGCGCCTGGGCATCGAGGCTGCCATGGAGAATGGGGGACTGGTCGAGGCCGGCGGAGGTTATTGCGTTCCGATCACCGGTGCCGATGAGGAGATCGTTGCGGGTGCCTGGTACTTGCCAATCTTGTCGCCGATGCCGCAGGTACCTTTCCGAGTTTTCGCAATTCCATTTCTGGTCAGCACTCTCCTCTTCGCGATTTTGGCCTTCATGACCATCAACCGGTCGGTGGTGCGACCGCTGAACAAGCTTGGGGGGGCCGCATCGAGACTGGGTGGTGGTAAGTTTGACGTCCGTGTTCAGCGGGTCCCCCGCACACCGGAGTTCGATGTGCTTGTCGAGGCCTTCAATACCATGGCGATGCGGATCGAGGGTCACACCGAGGATCTGGAGCGGGAAGTGAAGAGTGCGACGGAGGAGGCGCGACGAAAGGAACGTGCCTTGGTGGTGTCCGGCCGGTTGGCGGCGATGGGCACCCTGGCCGCCGGAGTTGCCCATGAGATCAACAACCCGATCGGCGGCATGCTCAATGCTGTGATCCGCCTGTCTGAGCGAAAAGATCTCGGTGATCGTGAGCGCGCTTATCTCGAATTGATTCGTGAGGGACTCAATCGTGTCAGCGGCACCACACAAAAGTTTTTGGACTTCTCGCCCCGCGATCTTGAGCCGCAACCGTTCTTGCTGCGCGATGCGGTTGATCGAGCGCGCTCGCTGATCGATCACCGATTGCGTGAGCAGTCTGTCGAGATTCATATCGAGATTGCCGAAGAGTTGCCCGATCTCGTCGGTGACAGGCACGAGATTCAGCAGGTGCTCTTGAATCTGTTCATCAATTCACTCGATGTTCTCGAAGGCCAAAAAGAGGGTTGGATCCGTGTCGCTGCCAGAGCCGATGAAGGTTTCGTTCATCTGCTGGTCGAGGACAATGGGCCTGGCATGGATCGTGCACTCATCGATCGTGTGCTGGACCCTTTCTTCACGGCGACGGGGCGTCCGGAGGCCTCCGGACTGGGGATGTTCATCAGCTACTCCATCATCAAGAATCACGGCGGGGACATGGAGATCGAAAGTTCCCCGGGTGCCGGGTTCAAGACCAGGATATCGATGCCTGTTTCGAACCATCTTGATGCGCAGGGCGGATCGTCGCCGGAAGATCCAAGGGGAAGTTGATCGTGGCCGGCTGGCTCCGAAATGTGTCGCTGGCCGTGCTCGGTCTTCTGGTGGCGCTACTCTTGCACCGTGGCGTGCTCGATGTCGGTTTCTATGCCGACGATTGGGTCTTGTTGCAGCGCTGCATCGAGCGCAGCCTCGGCGATGTCATCGCTGGCGATCTGTTCGGAGACTTTCTGGGCGGCGAGCACTCCGTTGCCTATTGGCGCCCGGGCTGGTACCTCCTGTGGGAAATCGTGCACACCTGCGCTGGCGAGGACCCGGTGTTCTATCATGCGGTCTGTTTGTTGTTGCACGGTGCGATGGCAGCCGGCGTTGCACTCGTGGCTCGTGCCTTCGGCATGGGTTTTTCTGGCGCGTTGCTGGCGATGCTGGCCTTTGCCGCGGCGCCGACCGCCGAGGAGAGCCTTGCCTGGATTTCAGCTGGCCTCAATGTATTGCCGGCGGCACTCGCGTTGCTGGTTGCCGGCCTGTTGCTGTTTCGCTTTCTGGCCGATGGATGTGGCCGCGCGTTGATGCTGTGCTCCGTTGCGGCTCTGGTATCGCTGACCTTCAAGGAAGCAGCCTATTACCTTCCGGTACTGGCGCTCGGTGGCGGTCTATTGCTCGGTCAAACCGGCGCAGCACGGCGCGCCTGGTTGGCGGCCTTGCCGCTGGCTGTGCTGACTGCCGTGCACTACGTCTGGTTCAACAGCATCGACTCGGGCGGGCGCGCTCTCGGACTCTTGGGCGCCAACGTTTTCGATGCAGTGGTCCATGGGACCCGCGATCTGGGCATCGTTCCGGATGCGCTGGGCGATGGCTTTGTGATGGCTCTGGTCGTCATTGCTCTGCTGGGAGCGGCTGTGGGTGGCGGTGCGCGGGGGCGTTATTTCGTCATCTGGACGCTTGCGGCATTGCTGCCTTATGCGCTCGTGGCCGATGAAGAACGTTTCCGTTATTTCTGGCTAGCGCCGGCGGCGCTGGCGGCTGGCAATCTGATCGATATGCGCACGTCTGCTGTCGGGGTGTGGGCGCAGCGCTTTAGATGGCCTTTGCTCGGCCTTGGCATGGCAGCGCTCGTGGCGATGGTGGTAGCGATTCCGGCGGCGGTGGCACCACACCGCGTTCTCGGCCAGCAGTGCGCGCGGGTCGAGGCCCAGGTGCGGAAACTCGACACGCGGGAGCAGCTTTTTGTTGATCGCGTGCCGCTGGCGCTGAGGCACGGCCTCCATTCGATGCTGAGGTTGTTGCCGCCGTCGCCGGTGGATCTGCGCGAGTTGTTCATGTTTCCTCGGCCGCCGTTTGCGATCTACATGGATCTGGACTTCCCGGCGCTCAGTGATGACGCCGAGATTTGGCGTTGGGAGCCGGTGTATGACGATCAGAAAGAGGAGATCTCCGGCGACTATCAGGTGACGACCAAGGCCGCGCTGCTCGGCAAGGCGATCTCGCTGCCGATCCTGGCCGCTGTCGGTCGCTGGCGGGTAGTGGACGATGAGGGCCGTACGCTCGAGATGCTGCGCGATGGGGAGATTGATCCCGCTCGGGAGGCGATCATCACCGCTCCGCTGCCCTTTGAGAGTGTTCCGGGCGCACCGCCACCTTCGCTCGGAAATTTGAGAGCTCCGACGCTGCGCGATATGCGCATCGAGATCGAGGCTGCGGCGCCGGCGTTGCTCGTCATTGCATACCCGCCCGGGCGGATCACCGAACTCGGCGGGGTTGTGACGATCGATGGGGAAATGGCACAACCGATCACCGCGCAGGCCTTCTTCGACGCCGTGCCGGTTCCGGTGGGTAGCCATGTCATCGTCGTGCGCTTGCCCTGATTGCTTGTTGGATCGATCAGGAAAGCAGCCACGGTGGCTCGTATTGTGCACTTGGGCTGGTGGCTGTGACTGGGACGCCTTGACTGATATAGTTGCGGTCATGGCGTGCTCACGCACCGCCTTCAGCACCTTTTCTTCTGTTGGATGTAGGGAACGATGAGAAGCAATCTGGTCCTGGGCTCGATCCTCTTGGGCATGTGCGCCGCGTTCGCCTTGGGGCGCTTCACCATGACTCCTCCCGATAGTTTGCAAGCTCAGGGGCGTGGTTCATCGCCACCCGGCAATAAAACCACGGGGTCCGAGCCCTTGGTGTATGGCGGTGATGCGGGCCAGTCCGGTACTGCCAATGGTTTTATCGCCGTGACCGGTAGCTACGGTGTGGGGACCTCGGTGCTTTATGTGCTCGACACGGCCACGAAGCAACTGGCCGTCTACGAGGCCCGTGGTGGCTCCGCAGGGAGTCGCAGGGTGTATCTGGTAGGGGCCCGGAAGATCGACCTCGATTTGCAGTTGCAGGGCTACAACGACCAGTCCGAATACGAGTATTCGGACTTGGAGGACCTCTTCGAGCGCAATCGACGCAGTGTTTCAGAGCCCGGTAAGACCGATGACGCCGAGGGGAAGACCTCTTCGGACAGAAAATGAGCGAGATCCCGGGCGCATCGACGAAAATCAGCTATCCTGTTCACCTCGCACCCCGGCCCTGAAAAGAAGATATTTGCTCCTGGAGATCCCTCGAAGTGTCTAATCCTGAAGATTTCGTATCGTTTGAGAAAGCCTTGCGCGACCTGGCCCTGGAGAGCGCCGAACTCAAGAAACTCGTCTCCGAAGGAGGCATTCAAGCCTTCCGCGAGGGTGACTCGATGAAGTTCAGGCGTGAGGATCTCGATTCTCTGAAGGACGATCCGAGCCCCGAGCTTGATGATCTGGCCTTTGTGGAGGATCTGGAGGATGACACCGGGATGGTCACCGAGGAGCTTTCTGCTGAGGACACCCTCTTGGCCGAGGATGATATTCTCGATGAGCCTGCTCCGGCGGCTTCGGCTCGGTCTCCGCAGGTACGCACGGCGCGGCAGCGTCAGCAGGAGAGTTCTTCCTCCACCGGCGAGCCGGTCTGGGTGACGGCGGCCGCCATTCTCGGCGGTCTTGTGATGCTTTATGGCTTCATGGTGATCTATTCGGTTGCCTTGGAGCAGGCCCCGGGTGGTCTGACCGGGATGTTTGCCAGCAACTAGGTTGCTGGCACAGGTGGACTTGCGTCTTTCCCGGGTCGATTGGCCTGGGGGGCGAGCTCCACTGGCTTCACCGGGTCAGTAATAGAGACGACAGGCACGGGAATCCCTGCACCGATCCTGGTAGGATACCTCCGTCCGGTGCGGTTCCGGACGATCGAACAATAGACAGGGAGGGATCACACTTGGGACGTTTCATTGGTGTTGTTGTCCTCTTGGTCATGCTGCCAGCATGCATGAGCAATGAGGCTTATCGGAAACTCCAGTCGGCGAATGACGCACTCCGGGGTCAACTCGTGGATCTGAAGGGCCATCAAGAGGGGTTGGAGGCCGAGAATCGGCGGCTTGAAGCCGAGGTGAGCGATCTTGGCCAGAACGTGGTCGATGCCAGCTATATCGAGCAGCAAAAGGCTGAACTCCAGAAGCTGATCGACCAGTTCAAGGCTGGTAGCGCCGGTGCCATTCCGGGCGTTGAAATCCATCAGACAACGGAAGGCGTGGTCTTCCGTGTTCAGGGAGAGATCCTCTTCCCCTCCGGTAAGGCGGAGATCTCCAAGATGGGTGAGTCAGTACTCGGACAACTCTTGCCAGCATTGAAAGAGCACGATCAGGTCATTCGCGTTGATGGGCACACGGATAGCGATCCGATTGTGCGCAGCAAGTGGAAAACGAATATGCGTCTGTCGGCGGAGCGTGCGATGGCTGTCATGGATTTCCTGACAGGGCAAGGTTTGCCAGCGGAGCGTCTGTTCCTCAGCGCCTTCGGACCATATCGCCCGGCGATAGCCGAGGGAGAGAGTTCTTCCAAGCGGCAAAACCGCCGGGTGGAGATCCTCTTGATGAGAGGGTGAGACTATCCGCGACGACTCAGGTTCTCTTGCACGAGCGTCGTGACAGCGCCGAGGCTGGTTGTTCCTCGCCTCGGCACACAACCTTGAGTTGTCGTCAGGTGTGGGGGTGGATGCCATGAGTCCACTCTCGCGCAGGCAGGGTAATGGTAGGAATTACCGCCCCTCACGGCTCATGATCTGCTTGCCGGCGCTGGCGTGTTTCGTTGGCGCTTGTGATGGTGTGGAATCATCGGCCGCACCCGATCGACTGCATCGTCTCGGTGCCTTGCGAGATCTCGTGCTCTACCGGCGCTCTCCTGAACAGGGAGGGGCATTCTTTCTCGATCGATTCGAGACGACGCGCCGGGACTGGTCGTCTTTTCTGCATTCGGTTGGCCGAGAGGCAACTCCTGGGTTCGGCTGTTCACAACGAGAAGAAAAATCTCGTGATGATGATGATGCCTTGCCCATCGTGCATGTGACGCTTTCGGCTGCTCGCGAGTATGCACGGTGGCGATTGTGCCGCCTGCCCCGTGCCGATGAGTGGCGCTATGCCGCCAGCGGAGGGGGGATGTATAGATATCCATGGGGAGATTTACCCACCAAGGCTTGGATCAATTCCTTTGAACTGGGGCTCGATCAGCCGACTTCCGTTGGGACATTCGAATCCGGTAGGGAGCCCAATGGCGCGTATGACCTTTTGGGCAATGTTTCGGAGTGGACCGAGACGGTAGAAGGGCGGTGGCTTGCCCGGGATCGGATCGAGTGGCCTGTCGCCAGCATCATGGGGCATCCGGCGCTCGGACGCTGGCTGGTGCCGGGCGTGCCCGTGCCCGGTGCTTGGCTTGTTCATGCTGTTTGGCCCATGCCGCGCCTGGTGGTCGGTGGGCATTGCCGGAGTTGGGCCTTCGAGGACAAGCCCGAACTCGCGGGGTTGACCCTGGAATGGTCGCGCTTTCCTCAAGAAGAAGGGCAGTATACCGGCGTCCGTATCGCCAGTGATCCGCGGGGCTTGCTCCTGGCCCTTCTCGCCCTTGAGGAGCCGCTGGATTCGGCGGGGGAGGAACTGGTGAAGGAGTTTATCCGAAGGCCTGAGCATCGGTTTGTGCTCGAATCGGCATGGCCGGGGGTGCGAGCCGGCGTTGTGAATCCGGGGCCGGCATATTCCCTACTCGGTGAAGTTCTGGGTACGCCGTGAGGAACGGTAGGTCGCTGTGTGGAGTGCGGAGATGACAGGCGGTGGCGGACACGGGGGAACATTCTCAGCAGACTCCGATGGGTCAGGCGATCGTCCCACCTTCGCTCGTTACAGGGAGTGGATGAGTGCCCGGGGGTTTCGACCCAGCCGCCGCCTCGGACAGAACTTTCTGCTAGATCCGAGTCTTCATCGAGCTCTGATCGCAGAGATGGATATCCGCTCTTCTGATGTCGTGCTCGAGCTCGGAGCCGGACTGGGATTCTTGACCAGGGAGCTCTGTGCGAAGGCCGGTTCCGTGGTGGCGGTGGAGATTGATTCCCGCCTTTGTGACATCCTTCGAACCGAGCGATCGAAGTTTCCCGAGGAGGGTAAGAATCTGCGTTTGATCGAGGGCGATGCTCTGGACGGAGATCAACTTTCGATTGAGGCGATCGCCGAGGTCGCTCGGGAATGTGAGCGTCTCGGTACGGAGCGTTGGCTGTGCGCTGCCAATCTTCCCTATTCGATTGCTGGGCCCATCCTCGCAGCCATGGCTTTGGCGGAGGCTCCAGCGGATACCGCGGCCTTGATGGTGCAGTATGAGTTGGGGCAGCGCATCGCTGCCGAGGCGAGTCAGTCGGAATACGGCGGTTTATCGGTTCTGGTGCAGGCCGTGTGGGAAGTGCGGATCGCCCGTCGTATCGGCCGGGAGGTCTTTCGCCCTCGCCCGCTGGTCGACTCGGCCATCTTGGTTCTCAGTCCTCGCCCGGATGGGATCGGTGGCCGACCACTGGCCGAGCGACGAGCCTTCGCGACCTGGATACGCAGGGTTTTTCGCGGTCGCCGCAAGCGGATCGCGACCACTCTGACAGCGGTGGCAGGGGAACATCGAGACCAGGCGTTAGCCCGGATCTCATCCGATCATGCGAACTCCCGCCCGGATGGGCTCACCTGGCGTGAGCATCTGGCAGTTTGGGAGGCGATTCGAGGTTTCGTTTGACCATCTCCAATGCTGACATATACTTGCTAGGCTTGGGATCTCTCTCTTGCAGAGGGCTCCTAAGCCTCTA
>CAZIVO010000025.1:0-39249 GCA_964542765.1 uncultured candidatus Brocadiaceae bacterium
TTTCGTCAGGTGTTTCAATTTGATTGGCAACTGGCTGCCGGCGCCTCCAATCGCGCCTTGCCGACGACCCTTCCCACCGCGATCCCGGTCCGCTTCGGATCTTCGAGAGAGCTGGTTAGGGTTCGTCCGATCTTCAGCCCGGAGAAACTTCTGGGCAACGCTGACAGCTGGGACTTGCCGCATCTCGTTTCCCGCATAGAGGCTGCCCGTAAACGCGTCTTTGTTCAACTGCTCACCTACAAGGCAACGGACCGTTCTGGCCAAGCATTCCTGACACTCGAAACAGCTCTGCGAAAGGCCGCCTCGCGCGGGGTCGATGTCCGGTTGTTGCTTGCAGATTGGTGCAAGCGCGAGGGCACGATCGAGGGTTTGCAGGCATTGCAAACCGTGCCGAATATCAATGTCAAGATGGTCACCATTCCGCAGGCGACGAGTGGTTTCATCCCGTTCGCACGCGTTGTTCATGCCAAGTACATGGTTGCTGATGCCGAGTCTGCGTGGGTTGGCACCAGTAATTGGAGCGGCGATTATTTTTCTGCGAGCCGGAATGCAGGTGTGCTCGTCGATGGTTCAGCGTTCGGCCTCGCGCTGGAAGGATTTTTCCTGCGGAGCTGGGACAGTCGTTATGCCTATCTCGTCGATCCGGACGCCCGCTATGACCCTCCTGCGGTTGGTGAGCCGCCGGTGGCGATCAAGTCTCCAGCGCCCGATAAGCCTGCGATGCCTGCGAAGGCACCGACGCCTCCGACACCTCCGACACCTGCGAAGGTCGCTCCCATCGCCGAGGACTCGAACATCGGCAAGGATGGGAAATGGCCTCCGCCACGGGTCCTCTACGAGATCACCAAGGTTGTGGATGGGGATACGATCTATGTCCTGAGAGGGAGGGAGGTCGAGAAGTTGCGACTGCTCTCGGTGGACACCGAAGAGAAGTCCTCTGGCAAGTCGATCAATGGTCAAGCGACCACCAAGCCCGAGACGCATTACGGGCAGGCGACCATGGAATGGGCTCAGGAATACTTTGCGGCACTGTCCAGGGACGGCGAGCCGGCGCGGGTCGGTCTTCGGTTCCCTGCCGGCGGGGAGTCTCGCGGAGTGTATGGGCGCCTTTTGTGCCACGTGGTCTTGCCCGACGGGACGGACTTCAATCTCCTGCTGGTCCGCGAAGGCCGCAGCCCATATTTCAACAAGTATGGCAATAGCATGATCTGCCATGAGGCTTTCGTGCAGGCTCAGAAGGCAGCCCGGGCTTCGAAACTCGGCGTGTGGGATCCGATGACGAACACGGAGCAGGGCGAGGGGGCTGCGACCCGGAGACCCTATGAAAAACTCATGCCCTGGTGGACGTCGCGAGCTGCCGCTATCGATCTTTTTCGTGCTCGTCGGGCGAAGAGTCCCGAGCGATTCGTCGCTGCCGATAGTAAGAGCGATTTGCAGGCGGCAGTCGAGAGCGGAGCCGAGGTGGAGGTGTTTGGAGGCATCGACAGGATCTTCAAAGAGAAGGACGGTTCCTTGACTGTTTTGCTTTGGACATCGAATCGTCGAGAAGCCTTGCGCGTGGTTGTGCCCGAGAACATGCGGCCTGCCGTGGAGGATCTGGCCTTGGGGAATACCAAGAAGGAATTCCGGCAGAACTATGTCTACGTGACCGGGACCATCACCCGAGAGCCGCGTGGCTTCTACTTGCGGGATGCGGCTGCGGATCGCTGGCGGATTTCGAAGCCGGCTTACGACGGGAGTCGCTAGACCCCGGAGTTTATTCCGGGCGGCGGCAGACCCAGTGTGTCGAGCGCCATCCGGACACGGTCTTTCACCGGCATTACCGGGATGTGCACGAGGCTGAAACCGCTCTTGATGTAGATGTCTTCGATCTGATCGCGAATCGCCAAGGAGTCTGTGCGGTTGCTCATGCGGCCGGTCTCTCCGCGTTCGGCGAAGATCTCTTCGGGCAGCGTTTCCAGAAGAAGGACATGGTCGTAATGCCCTTCGTTGGCGATCTTGATGACGACTTCAGGAATGTCATCGCCGAAGTGATGGCAGTAAGCCAGACCATCGAACCGCCCTCGGTCAAGGAAGGCTGCGTGCATGCCCGGAGATAATTCGGCCTCGTTCTTGGCCTGACGTCTGGCGACGAGTTCCTGGAATTCCTGTCGGTGGGTACGGCGCCAAGTCTTCTGCTCTTCCACGCCGAGTCGATCGTTGAGTTCTGCGATGACGGCGATCGCTGCTTCCGGAACGGTTGGGTAGCCGAGATGGCTGAATGCTTCGACGAGAGTGGTCTTGCCTGAACCCGGACCTCCCGTCACCACGACGATCATCTTGACTGAATCTTGGTTGATCGGGATGGTGGTGTCAGCATCTTCGAGATGCCTTGCTTCCTCGGAGATCGGTATCCCATGGTCAGTGTTCGGGTTTCGATCAGATCTTCGCGCTTTTAGGGACGATGTCCGTCTGCAGAGCGGGGTCCGCTGCCGGGATGTAGGTCGTTTCGAGACCGAGTTCCTGGCGGACGATATTGCACCCCTGAGCAAGGGCGGTGGCCTTGAAGAAGGCGATGTCCCGATTGCATCCCTGGCGTCCGAAACCACAGTCGCTGGACACGATGAGTTGTTCAGGATCGATATGTTCAAGGGCAGTCCGAACCCGTCCGGCGACATCTTCGGGGGAATCTACCTGCAGGCTACGGTGGCTGACGGCGCCCACGCAGATTTTCTTGGGCAGGCGTCCCTTCATCGATCCGAACAGATCGATTTCCCTGAAACTGCGGTCAGTCATCTCGACGGTCCAGACATCGCCCTTGCAAGCATTCAGGTACAGCTCGAAGGACTCGCGGTAACTGTCGTTTTCGATCACTCGCTGCATGTTCGGATTGCCCCAGCAGGTGTGAACCCAGAGTTCGATGTCGTCGAGGCCCTCGACCTCCCGGTTGAACGCTTCGACCATGAATTTGACTTCTTCGCTATCAGCACCGTAGGTGTTGGCCCAGAAGTGCAGCGTGGGTTCCTCTATCTGGATGCATTTGCAGCCAGCATCGCGCAGGGCGAGGAGTTCCTTGTTCATGGCCTCGGCCATGTCCCAGATGACCTGCCGAGTGTCCTTGTATTTGTCGGTGTGAATATCGAGGAACAATCCCATCACCTGGGAGCAGCAGGTTCCGAAGCGGACGGGTTTTTGGGTCTTGGATTGAGTGATGCGCCAAATTTTAGGGTAGTCGAGGGGGCGGTGCTCGATCTTGTCGACGACGTGCGGCCATCGCCAACCGGTATAGATTTCGTTGAGCAAGGTACCCGGCGGATATCGCAGCCATGGTGAGCGAGTTTCCTCGGATTGGAGAAGGTCGCCTTCGAATCCAGCCCAGCGTTGCAGCGGATAGTGATGCCAGGATCTACCTGCCATGTCATCATCACAATGAAGATCGCCGTGAGTCAGGATGTCGAGGCCCGCACGTTCTTCGTCACTGATCATGGAGGCCACGGCATCCAGATATTTCTCGCGAAAGCGAGTGTCCATCATGCATGTGTCGAGCGGGCGGCCCCACATGCTCACGTCGAACCACTTGGGGCGAGGCCAGGAACCGGTCACGGTCGAGGGGAGAATGAGATCCTTGGTGACGGTGAGCATGGGATGTCTTTCTGATGGGGGGTAGAGGCCTCCAGCATGATCGGTGGCTTACCGCATCAGATCAAACGTACATATAAAAGGTGGCGAACTGGCCAGATCAGGATCGAGCCTGGATGGTCGTTTCCTCGCGGCAGGTATGAAGGAGTGAGCCCTCGACCTGTGTTCGGTTTCCGATGAGAATTACCCCCACATCATTGTGGCTCATTTGACGATCGATCTTCCTGGCGGCCTCAGCATGCCGATCCTCGGTCAGGGAACCTGGAGGATGGGGGAGAGGCCCGCTGAGCGCGAGGCCGAGGCCGCAGCCCTCTGCCTTGGTCTTGACCTTGGCATGACACTCATCGACACGGCGGAGATGTATGGAGATGCGGAGTCCGTTGTTGGCGAGGTGCTGAAGGGTCGTCGCGATGAGGCTTTTCTGGTCAGCAAGGTTTTGCCCGAGAATGCTTCGCGCGCAGGGACGCGGCAGGCCTGCGAGCGTAGCCTCGAGAGGCTCGGCACCGAGGTCATTGACCTCTATCTTTTGCACTGGCCGGGAGAGCACCCTCTGGAGGAAACCTTGGCCGCCTTCGGGGAGTTACGAGACGAGGGAAAGATTCGCGCTTTTGGTGTCAGCAACTTTGACACGGAACCGCTTCAGGCGGCATTGCGTGTCGCCGGAGGCCGGGAAATAGCTGCCAATCAAGTGGTCTATAACTTGACGCACCGGGGGATCGAGCATGGTCTCCTGCCCACCTGTCGGTCTCATGGCATTCCGGTGATGGCCTACTGCCCACTCGACCGGGGAAATTACCGTGGCGGGGACGCGCTCGAATCGGTTGCCCATCGTCACGGTGTGACCATGGCCCAGGTGTCCCTTGCCTGGACCCTGCGCGGAGAGGGTGTGGTTTCGATCCCGAAGGCCTCTCGCCTCGATCATGTCCGGGAGAATGCTGCGGCGATGGATCTGAGCTTGACCGAAGAGGATTTCGCGGAGCTTGATCGAGACTTCCCACCGCCATCTGGTTCGACTCCTCTTGAATGGCGCTAGACTCTGACACAGCGAGGAGTGTCCCGAACATGCTCTGGCAAAGAAAACTCACTCTCTTGGTGGTTGGACTCGGCGGCTTGCTGAGCCCGGTATCGGTTCTGGCGCAGTCACGATCGCCGAACATCTTGCTGGCGATCGCTGACGACTGGTCCTTCGGTCATGCCAGCGCCTACGGATGCCGCTGGGTGGAGACGCCTGCTTTCGACCGCGTGGCGAGGAACGGCCTCCTTTTCACTCGTGCATATACGCCCAATGCCAAGTGCGCGCCTTCGCGTGCCATCATCCTCACCGGTCGGAATTCCTGGCAACTCGAGGAAGCTGGCAACCACATGGCCATCTTCCCTCCAAAGTTCAAGAGCTACGTCGAAGCTCTGGCGGATGAGGGTTACTTCGTTGGTTCCACCGGCAAGGGTTGGGCCCCGGGAATTGCCAAGGATGCGCAAGGTAAGGATCGCCAGATGGTCGGTCGCCCTTTCAGCAAGCGCAAGACCAAGAAGCGCATTCCCGGCATCTCGCGCAATGATTACGCGGGCAATTTTGAAGACTTCCTCGCGGTCGCTCCTGCCGATCGCCCCTGGGTTTTCTGGTATGGATCGAGCGAACCCCACCGGGGTTACAAGTATGGCATTGGTGTCGAGCGCGGTAAGAAACTCGAGGACATCGAACGGGTCCCTTCCTTTTGGCCCGACAATGAAACCATCCGTAACGACATGCTCGACTATGCCGTCGAGGTGGAGCACTTCGACCATCACCTCGGCAGGATCCTCGCTGCCATCGAGCGAGAAGGGCAGTTGGAGAACACCCTGGTAGTGGCAACATCCGATCACGGCATGCCCTTCCCGCGCTGCAAGGGACAGGCCTACGACTACTCCAACCATGTTCCACTGGCTGTCATGTGGCCCGAGGGGATCGAAGGCAAGGGGCGGGTGGTGGATGACTACGTCAGCTTTGCGGACCTGGCACCGACCTTCCTGGAGGTGGCCGGCGTGACCGCCGAACAACAAGGCATGCGCCCACTCACCGGTCGCAGCTTGCTGGAGATCTTTGTTGTCGCCGGACAGGGACAGATCATTCCCGAGCGCGACCACGTTCTCATCGGCAAGGAGCGTCATGATGTTGGCCGTCCGAACGACTGGGGTTATCCCATTCGCGGCATCGTCAAGGACGGTCTCCTCTACATTCATAACTTCGAGACGGACCGATGGCCTGGGGGTGATCCCGAGACCGGCTACCTGAATTGCGATGGTAGCCCGACCAAGACAGAGGTCTTGAACATGCGCCGCTCCGGCACCTCGGAGCTATACTGGAGGCTTGCTTTTGGCCAGCGCCCGCAGGAAGAGTTGTACGATGTGAAGGCTGACCCCGATTGCATCGAGAACCTTGTTGCGCTCAAGGAATATGCAACACAGAAGCTTGCCCTGCGTGAGCAGCTCTTCGCCGAACTCAAGGGTCAGGGTGATCCCAGGATGTTCGGCAAGGGTGATGTGTTCGACGGATACCCCTACTCCTCGAAGGTCACGGAAAATTTCTTTGAACGTTTCATGAGTGGCGAAACGATCCGCGCCGGCTGGGTCAATGCGTCAGACTTCGAGAAGAAATAAAGAGCATCTCCTGACATGATGACCATGACATACCCCCTGTTGGCCATGGTGGCCCTCGCTCAATTGCTTTCCGGCCAGTCTGCCGCCGACCAAAAGCCTGTCATCAAGCTGTGGCCGAAGGGGCTTCCCAAGGATGCCAAGGCGATCGCGCCGGCGCGGGTCGCCGCACTGAGGAGCAAGCAAACGGCCGAGCGCATCACCTATGTCGCCGAGCCGACCCTGACCCTCTATAGGGCATCCGCCGGAGAGGCGAATGGCTGTGGCATCGTCATCTGTCCGGGTGGAGGCTACAACATCCTGGCTTGGCCGAAGGAAGGCTTGGAACTTGCTCGGTGGTTCAACTCGATCGGCGTCACCGCCGTGGTCCTCAAGTATCGAGTGCCGCGGCGGGATCCTGTTCGCCCGCACTGGGAGCCGTTGCAAGATGCTCAACGTGCGATTCGGATCATGCGCAAGCGGGCTGCCGACTGGGGAGTCGACCCCGGTCGCATCGGCATCCTTGGCTTTTCAGCTGGCGGCCACCTGGCGTTCATGGCGGGCATACACCACGAACAGCGGACCTACGACCGTGTCGATGATGCCGATGACCTCAGCGCACGTCCCGATTTCATGTGCCCGATCTATGCTGCTTATCTCGGCAATGAGCTTCGTGATAACCGGGCCGAAATCGGCTCATTGGCGAACATCACCAAGAGCACGCCGCCGACCTTCATGGCGGTCACCCTCGACGACAAATACCGGGGAGTGCAGGCGGGAATGATGCTGGCCGAGTTCAAGAAGGCTGGCGTTGCGGCCGAGGCACATATCTACTCGAAGGGCGGGCATGGTTACGGGATCCGGCCATCGCAGCATCCGGTGTCGACCTGGCATTTACGCTTGCTGGATTGGATGCGCGCGTCCGGCTTGCTACAGAGACCGAAAAAGTAGGCTGTCGCGCGAAGGCTTGTTCGAGTTGTGGTTCTGACGAGGATCAGCGTGCCGCCAGTTCAGCCTTCATGAGTCGTACCAGATCGGCATCGGCAATGCGGAGTTGATCATCGCCGGGCTGGTCAGGGGAGCTCAGCGCCACCCGTGGATTGCAGTGTCCGGCCTTGCTCTGGCAGTTTCTGCTCGCCGAGAAATGGATTTCGCGCACGTCGGTGGCGGCGACGAGCTGGCGGACATGTTCGGTGCGGATACCGCCGCCAGGCATGATGGAGATACGTCCTCGAGCGCGTTCCACGAGTTTGCCGATCAGCGCGGCGCCAGCCAATGCTGTGGTCTCTTGTCCTGATGTGAGCAGGCGATCGATGCCGAGATCGATCAGTGTATCGAGGGATTCCAGTGGTTTTAGACAGTGATCGAAGGCGCGGTGAAAGGTGACTTCAAGCGGTCGCGCTCGGGCGACGAGCTGCTCCGTTGCTTCGGTGTCGATGTTTCCCTCGGCGGTCAGAGCGCCGAGGGCAACGCCGCTCACGCCGAGCTCTTTGGCCACATCGATATCGCGCCGCATGGCATCGATCTCCTGAGGGGAGTAGAGGAAGTCACCGCGGCGAGGCCGGATCATCATGACGAGCAGCGTTTCGCATTCCTGCCGCACCTTCGCGACCATGCCAGCGCTGGGCGTCGTGCCTCCCTCGCTCAAGGCCGAGCAGACTTCGATCCGATCGGCATTGCCTTCGACTGCTGCCAGCGCTCCAGCGATCGAATCGACACAGACCTCCACCAGAATCTTGTCTCGCTCGGGCATGGAGTTTCTACGTTAGCGGTGCCGGATTCTTCTCGCAGTTAAGAAGTCGTGACGAGACACATCTCTCAGCGCGGACTCCCATCATGGAGGGTTTTGAGCAGCACCGCAGCTTGACCGTGGATATCGCCAAACCGGCCATCCCATGTTGTCTTCAAGAGACGCTCGATGGTGAGGCGGGCGGCGTCGGCCGAGCCCTTGCTCAGCTGGGCTTTGGCCAGACGCATCCAGCCATCGGGTTCGTCGCCGCGGATACGGGTAACGTTTTTCCAGTGCAGACAGGCGGCGGCGAAGTCCTTCTTCTCTTCGCGATGTTCGGCCAGTCGGCGATGGCTGTCGGCTTCGTTTGGCTTGGCTTCGACCATCGATGTCCAGGCTCGCTCAGCTTCCGCCTCGGTTTCCTTCGAGCTCGCGTAACGCTTGGCCAGTTCGGCGTACAGGTCGAGTTCGCGGGGTGACAGCTCGATGGCCTCGAGCAGGCAGCGAGCGGCGCCGGCAGCATCCTTGTTCTGATCGAACGACTTGACCAGGAGAGAGTGTGTTTCCATGTCGTTTGGTTGGAGGTCACGCGCCAGCAGTAACTGCTTCACCGCTGCCTCGGTGTCGCCTCGCTCCAGGAAAATCTGCCCCATCAACCTGCGCAGAAGAGGAGCGTCGAGGCCGGTTTTGGCGATCTTGCGATCGCGACGCTTGGTGTAGGCATCGAGATTCTCGATGCCGGCGAGCACGATGTGCAGGGCGGCGATGGCCTTGCGCCGAGATCTTTCGTTGCTTCCCCAGGCCACCACTGCGGCAGCTGATGCATCGATGGCTTCGTCGTGGCGACCGAGCTTGCCATGGGCCCTGCCCAGGAAGGTGTAATACCCCGAAAGCCTGTAGTCCCCGTTGCGGCTCAGGGGTTGGGCGCGTTGCCGCTCCTTGATGGCCTCGTCGTAGAGGCCTGCCGCATCCTGCCAGAATTCACAGTCGAAGCAGGCCTTGGCGACGGCGGCGATGACGCCTCCCTGCCATCGCTTTTGTTTCTCGAACAGGCTTCTGGTTTCGCCCAGAAGACGTCGCGCATCGGCGTCACGGTCGAGCCCGTGGAGGGCTACCATCATCCGCGTGCGGTGACTGGTCACGTCCGGTTGCTTGGCGAGCAGAGTTTCCAGGTGAGGGAAGGCTTCGCTGTGGCGATTCAGCGTCAGCAGCCATCCTGCGAGCTTGCTGCGATTTGTATGGCCGAGCGGGCTTCTCCGGTCGAGATTGACCAGGGTATCGACAGCCTCCTTGCGTTCGTCGAGGCCAGACCAGAGATAGTCGGCGCAAAAAGCCGTGCGCGATGGCGAGTCAGTGCTCTCTTCAATGACGCGGCGAGCGACGGCCAGGAAGTCCTCACTCTTTTCCGCCCAGAAGCCAGCGACAGAGTTTCGCTTGTCGTAGATGAGGCGCCGCCAACCTTGAGTATGCAGGTGGTGTCCGAGTTCCTCGATGACAACCGCGAGAAGTCGGGGTTCAAGATCGCCGAGCGTGCCCGCCTTGGATCGATAGCGAGAGATGTCCCATCCAAAATCCACCCAGCCGTTCTCGCCGATTCTACGGAACCAGTCGGGTTCGGTTTCGATGCCTTGCACAAGAAGTTGCAGGGCAGCCTTCTGGCTGTGGATCTGGCTGAGCGTGCTGGCGGTTCGGTCGAGTCCTCTGTTCCGACCATCGGGAGGAAGTTGAGCCAGAAGTTTCGGCAAGACATTCTTGCCGAACTCTTCGAGATCCCTCTTGGCCTGTGCGAGGCCGCCATTGTGTGCCGAGCGGTGCAAGGACAGATAGCTCCCCAGGTGGTTGCTGAAGAACATCATCTCCTCTCGCATCGCCTTCTCGATCAACTTCTGCGCTGCGGTCAGGAGTGCGGACCCTGTGCCGAGAGATGTGGTCCCTCGTTTTTCGAGACAGGCTGCATGGACGGCGCAAAGGTGCTGGAAGTACCAGAGTTTTTGCGCGGGCAGGGTTTGCATCTTGTGTCCGTCGACCAGGAGTTTCTCGGCCCGGCCGAAGGCACCACTCTCCGAGAGATAGTTCGCCAGAAGTTCGATGGCATTGTTGGCATCGGCCGGAAGTTGACCCTGACGCGCCAGCTTGAATTCCGCGATCGACACTCCCAGGGTGTCGATGGCCTTGTCATGTTGTTTCCAGGCCCAGTGGGTGCGAGCGAGGTCGCGGCCGATCGACAGGCGATCTCGGGGATCTTTTTCTTGCCGCAGCAATTCCTTGAGTTGACGCAGTTGTTCGTCGGCAAAGCGCTGTGGCTTGGCATGGCCCAGCGATGCCAGGAAGGACGCTGCCAGCTTTCTCTCTCCTGGCCCCCAGTCTTCCTTGAAGGCCTCGGTCATTCCTTCGAGAGCGCGCACGAGATGACCTCCCGGCTGGTTGATGACCTGGCCGGCTCGTCTGGCGACGAGAGCGCTCAGGAGTTGCAGCCCTCGACGATCGGTATCTGTCTTGGCGGTTGCGGCAAGAGCTTTGATGCGACGCTCGATCTGATCACAGGTTGCTTCGTCGGCAACTTGCGATAGCAATTCTCCAACGCGTGAGAGGAAGGGATAGATGCCTTGCGGCGTGTGCCCGATGACTCCGTCGGCCAGACTCTCGAGCAGGCGGAAGTCCTTGGTGCTCCGATACAGGGAATCGACCTGATGGATGTGGTTTGCAGGATGACTGGCTGTCCCGAGAAGGGCGCGAAGCATCCGCAGGACCTCGGGATCCAGATTTGCAGGGGCACCCTTGCCTCTATTTGTAAGTTTGCGACTTTCACTGCGCAGGCGCCATGAGGTGGAATTGTTCGGGGTGGTTCTCCAGCGCTTGTCGAGTGCCTGCCCCCGCCGTTTGTCATCGTTGAGAACGAGATACCAGTTGGCCAGGGCCTCGTACTCGGAAGGGCGTAGCTCGTCTTGCTGTTCGACGAACTCGAAGGTAGCCGCGGCCTCTGCGATCTTGCCGAGTTCGGCCAGGAGATAGCCGAGCGCGATCCTCCACTGTCTTTCGGCCTTCTCCGGCTTGATCCACTCACGTAGCTGAGCCTCGATCTCTCCGGGGCGATCCAGGGCGACGAGCAGGCGGAAGATCTGGTAGCGCCAATTCAAACTACCAGGATTTTGTTTGTAACCATCTTGGTAGGTAGCGAGTGCTTCACTGATCACCGATGCACCGGTGCCGCCTTGCGCCGAAGCATGGGCGAGAGTGACACAGCACCGTTCCCTCAGCACCCGGTGAGTATCGTGATCTTTGGAATCAGGGATCTCGAGAAGCAGTTCCCTGACCGCCCCGGCAATCTTCTTTGGATTTTCGCCAGCCTGCGTGGCGAATCCGAGACTCTCGATCTGCATCCATCGCGCGGCCAGGTCATCGGATGCTTTGGCCTGGGTGTGGAAGGTCGAGGCCAGCGCCTTGCGAGCGGCTTTTTCGGCAGATGCTGTTTTTGTGTCACGCTGTGTGCGCGGCAAGGTTTCGAGCTTTTCGACCGGGCCGAGCAACTCTTTCTTTCGCATCGACTCGAGATTCTTGGCTAGCCATCGGATCGAA
This sequence comes from uncultured candidatus Brocadiaceae bacterium, assembly GCA_964542765.1. Taxonomy (GTDB): domain Bacteria; phylum Planctomycetota; class UBA1135; order UBA1135; family UBA2386; genus CAZIVO01. The sequence continues at coordinate 11,534 of CAZIVO010000025.1, forward strand.
CCCGCAACCGTATGGCGGCGTTGCTGGTCGCTCATGTTCTGGGTCAAGAGGTCGGGGATAAGGGTGAAGAGTTCAGTTTCGATCTCCGCCGTCCAGCCCTCTTTGATCAGGCGCTCGAGGAGGATGCGAGTTACCTGTGGGCGGTAACGAGCGGTTGTCGAGTTCTTCCATGCGCGCAAAAAGACGAGGGCTTGTTTTTTCGCTTCGTAAGCATCGAAGAGCTTGAGCAGTTCGCCTCCCAGTTGCTGGCGAAGATCAGGATCTTCGGTGGCCTTCCAGCGTGCGTGCAGGCGGCTGACAATTTTCGTCCATGTTGATTCTTCGACCTGGGACTTGCCCCAGGATAGCCAGCCGAGGTAGGCCGCAAGGCGAGGGCCATGCATCTCCTCGATTGCCTTGTCGGCCATGAGTTCGCCGAGCAACTTGCGTTTAGTGGCGGCAAAGGTACTTGTTTTTCGATAACCCGTGTTACTCAGGATCTGGTTGGCCAGACCGAGGAGGATCGGGTCGTCGCTGCGTGCGCTGGTGGCTGCAAGTGTGGCCAGAGGTTGGTGCCAGAGATCGATGACCCGTTGCGCGTGGAAGCCCCAGCCTTTGCCCAGAGCAAGCTGGGTGGCTGCGTTCAGTCGCGCCATCTGAATGGGATCGCTTGGCTGAGCTTTTTCAGCGAAGCGATCTCGGACCCAGGCATTCGCGAGTTCTTCTTTGTCTTCGTAGAGGAAGAGGGATAGCCAGCGTCCGTAGGCTGTTTTGGTCTCATCTGCTCGCGCCACCCATTGATCGAGGACCCTGCGCAGATCGGCTTGTTTGCGTTGTTGCCAGAGCAAGTCGGTCCAGAATTCGTAGATCCTGCCTGCCTCTTCGGGGAGCCAGCGTTGATCTGGCTCGAGGCGTTCGGCAGCCAAGGCGAGTGCGGCATCGCTTTTGCCGATCACGGTGAGTGCTCGCAACTCACCGAGCAGGGCTCCCACGTCCCTGGGGTGTTCCCGCAGGATGGCTGCGTAGATTCTCTCGGCATCCTCGTGCCGGTTTTGGCGGCCAAGGAGATTGGCCTGCCAATGTTGCCATTGCCGTTCGCGCCATGCTCGATCCTTGCCTTGGGCGAAGTAGGTGGGTTTCAGATTCTCCGAGAGGGTGTTCTCTTCGTTGTTGTTGACGATGGCGCCGGCTAGCCCTCTCAGATGAGATGCCAGGAAGACGGCTCTGTTTGCATCCTTGGTCGAGGAGGTGATGTTTGCCAGTTCTTGGAACCAGCGCTTGGCCTCTTCTCCGCGTCGGCTATCGGTGAGTATTCTGGCGCGGATCCAGAGAGCACCTGGCTTGTTGTTGCTCAGTGCTTCAGCGGCTTCCCATGCCTGCCACACACGGTCCCATTGCTGCGAGTTGCGATAGTGGTCGGCGATGTGCAAGTGGTTGAGCAAGTCGGCCTTGCCGGCGTGGACGGCCTGCTTGCTGGCAGCCAACCTCGGGACCTTGGCGTTGACGAAGATCACATCCCCGTGCTCGCTCATCGCCTTGGCGATGGCAAGATCAACTTCGTCGGAGCTTGCTGCTGTAACGGCCATTTCTTGTCGCCAGATGACACGCCCCTGTCGATCGAGGGTTTCGGTCAGCTTCGGCCACCAGGAACCTGCTATTTCGGTGTGCCCCGTGAACCGGGTAGAGCCGGTAGGCCGCCCGCTCGAAAATTCTTCGAGTCCGAGGATGACATTCTTGTTCGTGTCGATGTGCAGCCTGGTTTCCCAGGGCGATGATGCCGAAGGCCTCAGGGAGATCACGACCGTGGAGTCGGAGTGGGATTTGATGCTGGCGCGGTGGTGGCGATACGTGCGGACCAGATTGGTCATCGAGAAATCAGGAAGGGCGAACCCGAAACTTCGTTGATCGCCTTCTTGAGCTTGTCTCACCCTGCCGAGGCGAAGGGCTGCAGCCAGCGTGCCGCGTTGCGTTGCGGTGAGCCATGATTCGCTTGGTTGCGCACCACGGCCGTGGTTCCATTTGTACCACCGGCCAGGGGTGTAGACGGTTGACGAAGTGTGTTGCGAAAGAAGTTGGCCATGGAGACTGTGAACAGTGCCGCCGGTCGAGTTCAGGCGAAGACCTGCCTGCAGCGAGCGGAGCGATGGCCGACGGTCGATCCGCCGCAGCAAGGTGAGAATGTCTTCGGCCCAGGCCGGTGTTTCGAAGCCGGTTTCTTCTTCGGGTGGTTTTACTGCGAGGTGGGGGAAGCCGAAGTGTGACAGGCCGGTGGAGTGTGTTGGCGGAACCCTGTAGGCGAGAACGGAGAAAGGTAGGTTGGATGCTTGGCCGCCTTGTCCGTATTCCTCTTGCAACCTCTTCGACTGTTCCAAGAGAGAGCCGGGTCCTGCTGGGCCGGGTGTTGACGGGCCCGAGATGTTTTTGTCGACCTGCCTCAATCGTTCTGTGCCTGCCCTGTCCTTGGACATTTCTTGGGCAACTTCAAATTCCATGAGTTCCGGCCCTCCGGCGTCCATGCCGAGGAAGGTGTTGGAACCGGAGATGGGCGCGCCCCGAGGGCCGGGTGCGCCGCCGTAGCGAGCGCCAAATTTTCCGCCGCCACCGCCGCCAAGGCCGATGGCCGAGTTCAACATGGACGATTCGAAGGGGCTGGAAGAGGCATGAGAGAGTTTCGGGAAGCCGAGTTTCTCGGTGGTGGTCGCATAGGCGATGGACCCGTCGATATGATCCCTGCCGAGCGCGCCGATCTCCTCCAGCATTCTTGCCCGCAAGCGCATGCGCCAGGCGTGTGCCTCCTTCATCTGCTGGCGCAGAACTTCGACGGCCGCGCGGTCGCGGGCTTGAGCGAAGATGGCCTCACCATCGCGCATCTTGACGCGGCGGGCGATGCCGTAGCGTTTGCGTTCCTCGTCGTTCTTGAGCACGAGGAAGGAGGTGAAGGGTGTGATGATGTCGTATTCCTGACTGAGCGAAACGACCTCTTGCTTGGCGGCGGCGCTTCGACCTCGCGTGAGCAAGGCATCGAGGTGTTGCCGTGCCCACAGGCGCGGCAGGAAGGAATTGCCCTCCTCGTCCTCGTGGATCGACACCTCGGTGGCGTAACGGATCGGCTTGCCGCCAAGGTTGCCGGTGACCACCACCTGGCCGCTCTGGGTGCCTTCACCGGGCAAAAATCGGCCGAGTACCGTTTGCTGGTGGCCGACAGGCAAGTGCGGCAGGGTTTCGGGATAGACGCGCGCGGTACGGAGGCCTTCGAAGGTGACGGTAAGGTTTTTGACGCTGGGTTGTGCCGCTTCGCTGAGAAGGCGGAAGGCCGTCTCGGCGGGTTTCTTGCCGGCTCGGCGCACCGAGCCGCCACCCTTGTGAGCGATCGCTTCGAGCACGATTTTCTCGTAGGTGTTGGATGTCGAGACTGCGTGGAAGGTCGACCCGCTTGTTTCAAGGCGAGCGATACGCTGTGCCAGCTTTACCGGGTCGCAGTCGCCGGTCGTGCCGATGCCGTCGCCCACGTAGATCACCAGGGTGTTTGGTTGAAGTGTCTTGCCGACAGAGGCAAAGGCGCGATCGAGATTGGTCCAGCCCAGAGATGGTCGACGATCCAGCCAGGCCAGCGCTGCTTCGGCATTCTCCTCCGTTGCTGCGGCCGGAAGATCACGGAACCATCGGGCGCTGACATCACAGGTCATCAAGCGGAACTGATCCTCGGCGCCCAGCATGGCCAGCACTCCGGCGAGGAAATCGGCCTGGGTTTTCCGTGCTGCGGCATTCATTGACCCCGAGGTATCGGCGACGAGCACGAGGTCGAGTTTGTCGCGCTCAGGCATCAACTCCCTTTGCCACCCGGCCTGGTTTTGGCCAGGTGGATGGAGCAAGAGCATGAAATAGCCATCGTTGCCACGGCGGTGTGGCACGACGGTCAGGTTCGACAGGGTCTTCAGCTTGATGCTGGCCTCGAAGTCGCTGGTGGGGCTGTATTCCTCCGCGTCATACTCCAGCGTTGCGGCATGAGCTGTCTTCCGGGCGCGGCAGGTGTGGTTTGTTGAAGTGACCGAGGCCAGTTCGAGTGTCGAGAAGACGCTTACCTTGATCTGTAGCTGGCGCAGCGGATGTTGGCGAAGAAGGTCGCTTCGCAATGCGTAGCGGTAGCGAACCGTGGAGCCTTCGAGCGGCAGAACCTGGGTATAGCGAATCCGGATGCGTTTCTCGGCACGTGGTAGGATCGGATAGACGCGCGCCTTGAAGAGATTGCCGCCGCTCCATTCGAGGAGTCCAGGGTCCTTCTTTCGCCGCAGGATGTCCTCGTAGATCTGGCGTGCTCGCTGCCGTTCGACGATATCGGCTTCGACGAGTTCGCCGTCGATCCACATGCCAAACCCACTGATCGAGGCATCTGCCGGAAGCGGGAAGTAGAAGACGCCTTCGAGGGTTTCCTGGGTGGAATTGACGAAGGATTGTTCGATGGTCGTTTGCGCGATCTGGTCGCGAATCACGGCGTCGACCTTGTGGTAACCGACGCTGAGAGGAACGTCGCGGCCATCTACCTTGGCGAGCAGTGAGCCCATCCACTCGTCTGTCGTGGATGATCGGTAGCCGGTGAGCCATTGCGGCGGAGTGTTGAGTTGCAGGACTTTTTCTTTGGTGACGCGAAGAATTTTTTTGCCGGTGATCGTTTCGCTGTAGCCACCGGGGCCGTTTACCTGCAGCTCTGATTTTTTTGACCCGACAATCTCGAAGTCACCGCGGTAGAGCTTGATCTGGCCTTTCTTTGGAATTTCGATCAGGCTGCCTGGGCCGACGATGAGCTTGCCACCACCGGCCAGCCCGAGTTCTGCTGCATTGGCACCGCGGCTCGAAGTGCGGATCTGGTCGCCGGGAACCAGCAAGCTGGTCGGGCGCAGCAGCGTCCAGCGTTCACGGCCGACCGGGCGAGCCAGGGTGGTGCCTTGTGTGCTGGTGATGGTTGCGACCCTGCCGTCTGCGGCGAGACCGTCTTGGGGCACACTTGTCGGGAGGAGGACGGAGATAAGGAACAGCGCGGGGAGAGAGTATTTCATGATCGTTCAGCGTGAGGAACGAGCGTTCGGGGCAGCCGGTTCGGCACAAGACGCAGTCGCTGCCTCGAAGTTCCAAGCGATTGCTTTTTCGGGGGCCGGGCATTGTGCTCGGAAACCCTTCTCAGTCCCAGCATGGCTCGTGGGCGGTTGGCTCGGGCGTGGTCAGTCGAGGATGCTCGTTCAGACCTTCGGCCGGGAAGATTCCTACCTATCTCATTGTTCGAAAGAGGTTTGAGATGAGGGCATCGGCCGCTGAGGGGAGAAGATCGGCGAATTCATCCCGTCGATGGAATGATGGGTATGCCAGTTGCCGGCGCAATCATTTGGATAGGCAAGGGCGGGGGTGACTCACGGAGGACTGCGCCTGCTCACTTCGATTTTTTCGGTTTGTCCGGTCTCTTGGAGATATCCCAGGCGATCAACCACTTTTCTTCGACCTTTTTGAAGCCCATGCGCTTTTGCAGGCTGCGTTCGATGCCGGGCATGTGGGCGGCACCGTAGTAGATGCCCAGATCCTTCTTTCCCTTCAGGAGTTGTTCCTGGAGAACCTCGAGCGCGCGCTGGTTGCGACCTTCGAGAAGAACGGTTCCGCCGTTCTCGTCGTCCAGATCTCCGCCTCCCGCCATTGCTTCTAGATTTTTCAGCTGCTTGGCGAACATCATCCGTAGCGAGTGTCGGCCGTAGCCGCTGCGGAATGCCGATACCAGATCGAACTTCTCTGGCGGCGTATTCTCACGCTCATCCGCATTCTTCCTCATGTAGTCCATCTGGCGTTGCATGGAGGTGAGGAAGAAGGTCAGGATACTTTCTCCTCGCTCCTTCATCTTCTCTTGAAAGCCTGATGGAGTCAGGTCAGCGTGCACGAAATTGTCTGGTGAGTAGTCGATTCGGTCGAGCTGGAACTCCAACTCAAGCGCATTCTTGAGCAGCGTCTGGAGGATGCTGAGTCCGCCCTTGCTTCGCTTCTCACCTGGTTTGGGGCGATGTCCTTCCGGGGCAACGAGTTCGTAGAGGAGGGCATCGTAGGTCGTGAAGTCCTGATTGAGGTCGTCGTAGTGCTCAGCGTCTGCTATGTGCACCGCGGCGATCAGTGAGACGCGCTGCCCCTTTGCATTTTCGTAGCGGGTAATCGAGGTTTCGAAACGACCCTCGTCTTCTCCTGTCTTCACGAATCGCGCGAATTCCGATTTTGTTTCGGTGGATTTCTCGGCCGCGATGGCGGGTTTCTGATCCTGTATCTCTTTTGTTGGGGCGGGGATGCCCTTTTCGGGCGAACTCGTTTGTGTGGCTTGTACCGTGTGTTCCGGCGAGCAGGAAAAGGGGAGGCCTGCTGCGAGGAGGAGGAGCGCAGGAAGTTCGGTTATTCGAATCATGGCCCCATGATCGGCCGTCCGGTGTTGTCCGGCAATGGCCACCGGTGAATTGCTTTGCCGCGGAGATACAATCCGGGAGTTATCCGACAACCCCGCCTGTGAATATTGCCATGCTCGACTCACCGTTTCGTATTGCCGTTTGCCTTCTGCTGATCACCTCCGCCGTTGCCCGAACGCAGTCCTTCGAAAGCAGTGATCGGAGCCACCCTGTCATAGATTCCCAGTTCCGGTCTCTGTTTGACGGCAAAACTCTGGATGGCTGGGTCACCACTGGCGGGCGATACGACGGTAAGGCTGTCTGGGGCGTCGAGGATGGTGCCATCACCGGCCGCGAGGGTCCGAACCATGCTGGCGGGCTCATCTACACCGAGGGGTACTATTCGAGTTTCGTTTTTTCCTGCGAAGCCTGGGTCAGTTACCCCTTCGACTCCGGGATCTTTCTTCGCATGGTGCCGCGCAAGGAGAAGCTCAAGGGGGCGCAGATCACGATCGACTACCGGGAAAAGGGCGAGGTCGGGGGGATCTATGCGGATGGTTGGCTACAGCACAACAAGGATGGCAAGCAGGCCTACAAACGCGATGAGTGGAACAAATTTGTTGTCGAGTGCGTGGGTTCGCCGATGCACATCCGCGTCTGGATGAACGGGCGCTTGATCACGGATTATCGTCTTTCCGACGAGACACAGGGTTTTGCCAGAAGCGGCCGCATCGGCTTGCAGGTTCATGGCGGCCGCAAGGATCCCCCCAATGCCAGGGCGCAGTTCCGCAACATCAAGATCCGGGAACTACCTGATCACGATGATCGGATCTTCTCTTGTGATGCAGCTGGCAAGCTCTCGGCGACGGAGCTGGGCAAACGGAAGGGGTGGGCCCGCTTGTTCAATGGCCGCGACTTGACCGGGTGGGAACCGGTTGGCGGAGGCTCAGAGGGTTACGCGGTGCGCGACGGGATGCTCGTCTTTCCGGCCAAGGGTGGAGGGGGCTATATCCGTACGACCGAGGACTTCCGCGACTTCGAATTACGGATGGATTTCAAGGTTCTCAAGATGGCGAACAGCGGTCTGTTCCTTCGTGGAAATCGAGCTGGTGGAAATCCGGCATATTCCGGCTGTGAGATTCAAATTCTCGATGATCACAACTGGGAAGAGTCCACCAAGAGCAAGCTCAAGCCCTGGCAGTTCACCGGTTCGCTTTACGGCGCTGTGGCCCCGGCCGTGGATGCCTTCAAGCCTCTGGGCCACTGGAATTCCTTCGAGGTCACGTATCAAGAGGCTCGGTTGCAGGTTTTGCTCAATGGGCGTGAACTCTACGACGTTGATACTCTCGGCCTCTCTTCAGCCAAGCCTCCCTTCGCCAAGCGTGCACAGACCGGCTTTATCGGTTTGCAGCGGCATTCCCCGGGCGGCAAGCTCGAGAGCGATGCTTTCGCATGGTTCTCGAATATCTTTATTCGCAAGCTGTGAGATCTGGGATGTCGGCGTTCTGCGTGTGACCAATCTTCTCGAAGCGAACGAACTCTTCCGCAGGGATTACTGCGGCGATCGGACGCTCTAGCCTCTACTGGTGATCCATATCATCCGTGGATCGTGGTCCAGTTCACCCCTGCGACTTCTTCATGGGCGGTGATCGAGGTGATCACGGTGGCGGGATCAGTCGACTGTCGGCAACGCAGATGGAAGGCCATCTCGAAGCTACCATCCTCGAGTTTGCCGGTGACTTCTTTGACTCCGATCTTCAGGCTCTTCAAAGAACTTTGGAGAGAACCGGTGAGCTTGTTGAGGTCGTTGGTCTGGCCGGTGACCACGAGGCGGCGATAGATGACCGATGGGATCGCGTCGGTCAGCCAGTCGAGAAAGACCAGGGCTGCGAGGAAGGCGATAGTGGTCGCGACCGCCAGACCGTAGGCCCCCTGCCCGATGACAACACCGATGGCGGCCACCGACCAGACGCATGCTCCGGTAGTGATACCGCGCACGATATCGCCAGCGCGGACCACAGCAGCCGCGCCGAGGAAGCCGATGCCGGTCACGATCCCCGCCGCCAGCCGTTGCGGATCGAAGACGTAGGTGCCGCCGCTGGGCATATCGGGCTGAAACTGCTGTGAGGCCTGGATGAGGACCGTGGAGCACAGGCAAACCAGGATGTGTGTCCGCAAGCCCGCGGGCCGTCCATGAATCTCCCGCTCCAGGCCGATCGCTCCCCCGAGAAGGATAGCCAGAACCAAGGGGGTCAGGTCCAACCCCAGGAGTTGGTTAAAAATTGTTTCGAAGTCGAGCATCGACGCCGGGGAATGATGCACGGGCGACCGCTCGCACGTCCAGATCAATCCAGTTGCGGAATGATAGGAGACAGGTTTGCGAGATCCACCGACTTGTTCCGGACGCGTGTGACTTCACGAAGGTAATGCTTTCGTGACCACTCTTCTGCGCCCATGGTCGCAAGGTGTGGGGTCTGGAACTGTACATCGAAGACCTCGATTCCAGCAGTAGCCAGATTGCTCCAGCAGGCTGCGAGAGCGATCTTCGATGCGTCTCGGCGGGTATGGAACTTGCTTTCTGCGGCAAAGAGACCGCCGCGTTGCACGCCATAGACCCCTCCGGCCAGCGCACCATCCTCCCACACTTCCAGGCTGTGGGCGTGGCCCAGTTCATGGAGTTTGGTATAGGCGAGCAGCATGCTCTGCGTGATCCAGGTGCCATCCTCACGGCTCTTGCCGCACCCTTTCATGACCTCCTGGAACGCGTGGTTCCAGGTGAGTTCGAAATCACCTCGCCGGAGTCTTCGGCGCAGGCTCCGCGAGATGTGAAGTTGCTCCGCTTGCAGGACGGTGCGAGGGTCCGGAGACCACCAGAGCACCGGTTCGTCCGGTCCAAACCATGGGAAGATACCATTTCCGTAGGCCGTCAAGAGAGTGTCCGGCGTGAGTTCTCCGCCGATGGCAATGAGATCACCGTCCGCGTGAAGCGGATCGGGGAAGTTCGGGGGACCATCTGGATTGAGGAAGACGGGAGACACGACCGCGCACCATCCTAACGGTCACACCGTGCAGTTCGGGAAGCACCATTCCTGCGAGTTCTTCTGGCCACGGTGAGCGGACTGCCACCCGAGTCTCTATCTCGCTCGTCTCCATGGGATTCGGGGCCCCGAGGGTTGCGTTGATCGCTGAGTAGTCATCTCGCAAGACGCCATGGAAAAAACTCATGGCAAGGGTGACCGAGCGCTCCCAGATATTCCGATCGACTTCCTTGGCTCGTTTGCGTTGGCGAACGAGATTGCGGTGACCGCAGCTTTCATCGAGGAGGTAGAGGAGCTTGAAGGAGGCAAATCCTGTGGCTCTGTCGAAATGGCGGAGGGCTGTGCGCTGCCACGGCAGGATCACATCCCCCTTGCCGTGCACGATGCCGAGCGGGACCCTGACTCCGGGCGCATAGGCCTTGGCATAATCGGATGTTCCCGCAGGGAGAAGTCCGTCCCATGGTGCGAAGCAGAAGCCTGCTCGGTAGCCTGGATTCGTGGCCAGAATACGGATCGTGTTGCCGCCACCCATCGAATGGCCGGCCAGAGCGACACGCTTCATGTCGAAGGCACCGGCGAAGACGGAATGGCGATTGTTGTTCTCTCGGGCCAGAGCAAAGAACAGAGACCGTCCGTCTTTGGCTTGACGCTGTGGCAGGATGCGCGCCGTGTCACTCATCACGGCGATGTAGCCATCTTCAGCCAGTCGTCGACCCAGTCGGACATACCAGTTTCCGAGGGTTCCAAATCCATGCAGAAAGACGACGACCGGCCAGCCTTTTGGATGGTCCCCTGGAGCTGAGTTTTCCCCTTCCCGATTCGCCGGATAGAAGACCCGCGCGAGCAGTTTGCTCGAGCCTTCGCCGGTTGGGTTGGCGAAGGTGTGATTGCGGACGCCTACCTGATGCTGGGCGGTCAGGGTGGTGGCGAGGAGTGCTGCAACGGACAGTAGGCGCATGACCTTTCTTGTCCGGCAGAGCCCGGCCAGGGACGCTTGCCCGGGATGTTTTCCGATGCAGGCGGAGTTGGCCTAGTTCTTCTTGGTGTAGGTGGCACGAAAACGAGTTGCCGGTCTTTTGCGTGGGCCCGGCTATTTGCGCGGGTAGAGGATCTCTTTCACCGGATAGGACGGCAGGGTCGCATCATCTTTTTCTTGCTCCAGTTGAGCTTCGTCATCCTCTGTCTTTGTCTCAGCGGGAACCCAGGCTCGATAGACTGCAAATTCGAGAGCATCGAAGGGTGCCGCGACCAAGGTTCCTGTGCGCCAGAGAACGAAGGATGGGAGCATGAGAGTGCTCAGCGCGTCGGCTTTCTGTGGGTCCGTCTCTTTTTGGCGCGAGTAGAGGAAGTAGGTCACCGGCAGCGCGACCAGATCGACCGGCAGGCCGCAGACGAAGCCCGCGAAGCCACCGACCGATGCCGGCAAGGTGACGAGGAGGCTGCGGCCGGTCTGCTCGTCGGCCAACTCATCAGCATACTGGAGTATAGGGGTGCAGGAACCGATCAAGGACGCGAGCACGAGAGGTGCTAATACTCGCATGCTCGGCAACTACCGACTTCCTGACGAGAGGGGTTCGCGGCGTGCGAAGACCATGCGCTCCACCAGCCAGTCATCACCGATCTCCGGAGGCGGTGCGGTGGTGCGGCGCCCGCGGCTCAGCATCGTTTGGCTGCGGATCTTTAATTCGCGTAGCTTCCAGATTTGCGACATGCCTTCACAATTTTGCATCACCTGATTGATGAAGGCGCGCGACAGCGGGAACCTTTCTTTGCCGTTTTTGGCGAAGCTGATCTCTATTTCGATGTCCTTGGCTCTCACTGTCTGTCCACCGGACTTCACGGTCACGTTGACCTCGGGGCGCGGCGCAACCTTGAAGTCCTCCTCCTTCAGCCCACTTTTGGCGCTTTTGTACACCTGTGTATCGAAGAAGGTGGTGTAGTCCTGGAAGTCCTTGCTCTTGTTGGTCTGCTGGTTCTTGATCTGCTCCATGTATTGACCTATCTGCTCAAGATCGCCATTGCGTTTGCGCAGGTTGGTCAATGCGGTGTTTCCTTCGGTCACCTGTTGGTCGAGTTGGTAGCCCCAGAAGGCGGCGGCGGGCATCAACACGACGGAAGCCAGCAGGATGCCCTTGTAGAGATCCATATTCGCGAAGAGTGCTTTCATCGGTGGTCCCTCATCTCGTGTAGCTAGCCCCCCTTCGGGAAGACGGGGAAGTTTTTCTCCAATTTCAACAGCAGCTTCACATCGTACTCGGCGCCTCCGTGGCCTTCCGAGTCCGAGAACGGCTTCTCCGGGTTGCCCTTGTCCAGCCCGAGGAATGCACTGTCGGGTGATTGTGCTACCGCCGTGAACCGCTCTTTCAACAGGGCAAATCGACTGCGAAAGGTCATCGAGTCATCACTGCGAAGGATGATGACAAAACGTAGGTAGCGGCCTCTGTCACGCGGTGGCACCTTGAGGTCAATTTCGGTGACAAGGTATCTGCCGAGTTGACCGGAAAGACTTTCCAGCACTTCCGCCATCTCGACGAGAACACCGTAACCCGACCCAACTCTCAGCTCCGGGTAATACTTGATGGCTCGCTGTAGCTGGGTGAACTCGTTACGTAGAGCGGTCTTGACGATGTTCATTCGCTGGAAGACAGGTGTGTTGACTACTTTCTTGACCAGCGTGTCGTACTGCTTGCGGTGACTCCTGCGGTCGATGAAGTTTGCCGGTGAGTCAAACCATCCGTTGCGGTTCATCAGATAACCGAGATGGCCGTAGAACACTGCTTTCAAGGTGGGATCGCTGCGCCCCCGGACTTGTTGTTCCTCGATCTTTGCGGTGGCGCCGTATTGCTGTTCCAGGGCCTTCAGTTCGCGGTAGGTCTTCAGGTCGAAGATGACGATCAAGAAGAGCGCGAGCATGCAGGCCAGCGTGAGCGGGAATTTGATTCGGTCGAAGCCGCGGGTGTAGACAAGATCTTCCTGACGGAAATTGAATCCCGGTTCTCCTCCGAGTCGGCCGATTGCCAGTCCGATGGCGACAGCCATCCGTGGCGAGAGGGCCGCAGCCTCGTCGGGATCAAGTTTGTGCGACAGTCCCGACATCACATCGAGAGGTTCCACGTCGCAGTCGAAGATCTCGCGGAAGATCTCTTCGATTCCGGTGAGGGCGCTGCCCGAGCCGGCGGTCCACACCTTCTCGATTGGGCCGATTTCCCGGAGGCTGCTCAGGAAGCGTCTGAGTTCCCGGCTCAGACGTTCAAGGAAGGTGTCGCGAGCTTGCGCGATGGCATCATGCGGGATGTGCTCTTGTTCCGATGGGACGATTTCGGCCGCATCTTCCTCATCCGGGATGGTTTCATCCTCCATCTCCGCCGAGGCGTCATCACCGGTGAGCAGGCCTTCGGTCATCAAGTCATGGACTCGATCCGGTGAGGAGCCAGTCTGTTGTGCAACGTGTTCTGTTATCGCTTGGATGCCGGTGCGGAGTGTGCGGGTGTCGACGAGTTCGCCGTCGCGGACCACCAAGACCTTGGTTGCGCGTGAACCGATGTCGATGACGAGGCTTGTGGGCGTGGCCTGGGCAGTTTCCAGGGCCGCGTTGTCAGCCGTCGGTGGGGCATCTGCGAGGTTCTTATCCGTGCTAACCTCGAAAGCCCCGCACCAGTGTGCAGCACGAAACAGAGCTATCGTGTCGAGGTCGAGGGTGTGGGGCTCGACACCGACGCCTTCCAGTTCGCTCAAGACTTCCTTCACTTGAGGCTTGGGTGCTGCTGCGACGAGGACCTTGGTCTCATCCTTACCTTCGTCAAGGATGCGAAAGTCGACCACCATGTCGTCGACATTGTGGCTGTGGATTGCACCTTCCACTTCAAATTTGATGACCTTGCGGATGTTCTCCATCCCTGCGAAAGGAATGGTCAAGCTCCGCATCACAGCTTCGCAACTGGGGAAGCTGAGGCTCATCTCGTCGCCACCATACTTCTTTATCTTTGCGAGAGCTTTGGCGCGACCGCCTTCATCGGCGGACATCTTCTCGATGTCGTAGCGCAGCAAGCGTGGCTTGCGGTAGGAGCCATCGAGCTCTATCACCTTGGCTTCGCGCCCTCCCAGATCGAGTCCTACGGCCTTCGCCATGGGTCACCTTCGTTTCTTCTGTGCATCCTTCGCGTCAGCTATTTCGGTAATGGAGTTTGACCTATGATCTGATCGTAGCGCTCGCGCTGTTCGGGAGTCAGCAGGGCCCGTACGCGCAGTGCCTTCTTGCGATTAAAGGTCTGCAACTGGCTCCGCATCTCTGCTGGCCACTTGCTCTGGAGGCGGATGGCCATGTCGTATGTGTCTTTTCGGAATGCGAGGTGGACCTTTCGCAGAAGTCGTAGTTGATCCTGATCCAAGTTCAGGCGTTTGGCCAGATCTTGAACATAGGGCTCATCGGGATTGTCCTGATGATGCGCTTGCCCTGTTGCTATGACGCGTGGAACGGCTGTACCGGTGGCAATTCCTGCTCCGAAGCAGGCGAATGCGATGGTGAGCATCCAAGATTGCAGGCGATTCATCGCTCTCTCGTCCGGTTTTCGGCAGCGCCGGTTTCCCAGTTCTTGCTGATTTGATCTAGCCGATCAATCTGTTGCTGATCGGCCGCCTCGAGCCTTCCAGAATCTGCTTGCGGCATGATGCCTGTCATTGTCGCCAGCGCCAAACCCAGGACCATGATGGCTGCAGCGACCAGGCGCTTTCCGAAGATCACGGCACCCTGTTCTTCAGCTTCGATTTCACCGAGTTCTGAAGATTCGAAGGACAGGGCATCCCGGGTCGGGAGTTCCTGAATGCGCATGGCAACCCGGTCACCGAAGTCGGCAGGTACGTTCGGCACCTTCGCTTCTCGGCTGACGGCGAAGCATTCGCGCACCTCGCGGGCTTGCTCGACGGCTTCGCGCAGTTGCGTCTCCTGCAAGAGGCGTCGCTCGAAGATGGCCTTCTGCTCACTGTCCAAGGTTTCGTCTACGTAACAAGAGACAGTTCTCATATCTGCTTCGTTCAGTTTGGTCATCGGGTTCCTCTTCTTGCCTGTGGGACCAGATCAGGGTGCATTCTCTCCATGGCTTCCTTGAAGTGCTTGCGCGCGCGGAATAGCCGCGACTCGACTGTCCCCAGACTGCAGCCGAGAACTTCGGCTATCGCTGTATAGGAGAGATCTTCGTATTCGCGCAGGATCAGAATCGTGCGATACTTCTCCGACAATCCGTCGAGGACCTCCCTCGTGACGCGTTGCAACTCTTCTTCCAGAAGAGGCTCGGCAGCGCCCGCATATCCCGGATCGCGTTGGCCGCTGTCGAACACCTCGCTGTCTTCGACCAGATGCAGCGAATGCCGCTTGCCTCGCGACAGGTGATCGCGCGCCGTGTTGACGGCGATGCGATACATCCAGGTGTAGAGTGAGGAGTCTCGCTGGAAGGTGTGTAGCTTCCGGAAAACCTTGATGAAAACCTCCTGCGCGAGGTCTTCGGTCTCCATGCGATCCCGTGTGAATCGCGACAGGAGGCGGAACAGGCGCTCCTGATATCTTTCGACGAGGATGCCAAAGGCGCTGTGATCGCCCCCCAGAGCCGCCGTGATCAGGGTTCCGTCCGGTTGTTCCACCACTTTCAGTGCAAGCACGGAGCCTTCGATGGTCGAAGCCGCAGCTTTCTTCCAAGGAATCAGCTGGATTCTGACTTCTTCAGCAAGTGCCCGAGCTTGTCGCGCTTGGTCGCTAAGTACCTTTTATTATGTTGGTTAGGTTCGATTTCGATGGGAATCTGCTCGACCACCTCGAGGCCGTATCCCATCAGTCCCGTGAGCTTCTTCGGATTGTTCGTCAGGACGTGGATTTTCCGGCCACCGAGATCGTGGATGATCTGGGCACCGGTCCCGAACTCGCGTTCATCGGCCTTGAAGCCGAGGTGGAGGTTGGCCTCCACCGTATCCATGCCATTGTCCTGGAGTGCGTAGGCTTTCATCTTGTGCGCAAGCCCGATTCCACGGCCTTCCTGGCCAATGTAGAGGATGATGCCTTTGCCGACCTCTTGGATCTTTTGCATGGCTTGCTTGAGTTGTGCCCCACAGTCGCAGCGCAGGGAACCAAAGACATCGCCTGTAAGGCATTGGGAGTGTACCCGCACGAGGATTGGTTCTTCGATCGGCGGGAACCGCCCTCCTTCTGCCTGGGGGGGATCAATGCCCACACACAAGGCAACGTGGCATCGCCCATCGATCTTGCTCTCGTAGGTGTAGGCATCAAAATGGCCGTATTCGGTTGGCATGCGTGCGACGGTTACACGAGTGATGATCCGTTCACGGCGGCGGCGGTATTCCACCAGATCGGCGATGGCACAGATCTTGACTCCATGCTTCTTCGCGAAGAGCTTCAAGTCTGGCACCCGCGCCATCGTGCCGTCGTCATTCATGATCTCGCAGATGACGCCGGCGGGACGGAGTTCGGCGAGTTGGCAGAGGTCGACGATACCCTCGGTCTGACCGGCTCGTACGAGCACACCCCCGTCACGTGCCCGCAGCGGGAAGATATGGCCTGGCCGCACCAGATCTGAGGGCGCGGCATCTTCGGCAGTGGCGGCCCGGATTGTTTGTGTCCGGTCGTGTGCCGAGATACCCGTGGTCACACCCTCTCGGGCCTCGATGCTGACCGTGAAGGCCGTTCCATAGCGGGACCCGTTGTCGGGCGCCTGCTGCGTCAGGCTTAGCTGGTCGCAGATGTTGCCGCTCAGCGCCAAGCAGATGAGCCCCCGGGCGTCCTTGGCCATGAAGTTGATCAACTCCGGGGTCGCGTGCTGAGCCGCAAAACAGAGATCTCCCTCATTTTCGCGGCCCGGGTCATCCACCAGGATGATGGGGCGTCCCGCAGCGAGATCCTCGAGGATCTCTGGAATCTTGGCAAATGTCATCGTCAATCAGTATGGACCCGGTGCCGGTGGAAAATAGTCTTCATTCTACACTCGGGTATCACCGAGGGCAGCTTCAAGAGGCTTCGGGGTTGAGAGGGGGATGCCAGGCTCCTTGAGGAAGGTCTTCATCGTGGGGCTTCCCAGCGGTTCGGTGGGCCTGAATCGGCGATGGCGAGGGGGTTCCTCGCGCACCTCGGGCCGAGGTCTTCGGGTATATGGGCGTCGGAGGGCCTGGTTTGCTCCCGGCAGCTATTTGTCGCCGTTTGCCCGATCGCAGTGTCGATACGCATCCGGCAGGGGCTGTTGCGCGTTTTGCTCAACTTGAGACACCGAGTTGGTCGATTTCATCAGTGAAGGACGGTGGCGGTGATAACCCGCCCCGAACAGCACCAGATGAATCGCACCCTAATTGAAATCCTGAGTGGGCTGGCCGTGATCGTGATCCTGGCCTCTTTCTATCATCAGATCGGACAGCTCCGTGTCCATAACAAGGATGTAGTCGTTCTTCGGCAGATGGTCGAAGAGGCGATCGCCGATGCCGGCTCGAAGCAGGAGACTGACGAGGTTCGGCGTCAACTGCTCGCCAACATGGAGACGAAGCTGGGCCGGCTCGAAGGCCGCCTTGCCAACGCCTCCGCTACCGGTCGGACGACCGAGAAGCTTCAGCGTCAGCTCGAAGAGACACAGCGCGAAGCGGATCGATTCAAGGTCGAGATCGAGCGCGATGTGATGCGGACACGTGAGATCGTCGATGCATACCAAGAAGCCGTACAGGCGGTCGAGAGGAAGGCCGAAGACGGTCTCCTGGCGACCCGGAATGACATCCAACAACTTTCTGGTCGGGTCCTCCCCGATCGCCATGTGCTGACTCGGACCATGCTGATGCCGACCGTGCAGCTGAACGGTGAGGATACGGTGGGATCTGGCACGATCATCTTCTCCGGTGTCAATCCGAAGACGCGTAAGATCGAGAGTTACGTTTTGACGTCCTATCACGTCGTGCGCAACATCCTTGCGGATTCACCCAAGTCTGCCCGCGACGGGATCGCGATCACGATTTACCGCGATGCCGGCAACATTTACCGCGATGCCGGCAACATCGAGGTGCGGGGCGACATGATCACTCACAACCGGAAGATCGATGCGGCCTTGATGCGCCTGCGTTCGCAGGAGGTGCTTCCTCATGTTGCAGCAGTGTCTTCTCGGGAAGAGTCAGATCGAGTTTCTGTATGGGACCCCATCTGCGCGGTGGGCTGCCCGCTGGGCAATGATCCGATCCCGACGCAGGGCGAGATCAGCAGCACCAGGAACGAACTCGGTGGCAGCAACTACTGGATGATCAATGCAGCCGCTTATTTCGGGAACTCGGGTGGTGGTGTCTACTCCACGGAGAGCAGGGAGTTGATCGGAGTGTTCTCCAAGATCTACACCCATGGCCTGGGCACGGCGACCGTCATTCCTCATATGGGCTTGTGCACGCCATTGCCTTTGATTCGTGAGTGGCTGGAAGAGCAGGAGATGGACTGGGTCCTGAACTCCGAAAAGCTCGATGCCGCCAGGACCGTTGCCGCGACGCCACGCTGAGGCATTTCTCGGTCAGCAGGATGACAAGGGCACCGTTCGGTGCCCTTTTCTCAAGGGCGGGGCTCCGGACGCGAGAGCACTCGGTTCGCGGTTTCAGATCATCGCCGCCGCCGTCGCCGGATTCCGGGAGCGTTTTCATGGGCAGTCACGTTGCCCTGCATCTCCAGGTCCAGGAGTTCGATGGCGAGATCGTAGTAGCGATTCTTGGCCTCGCCGGAGAGTTCTTCTCGTCGCAGGCTGCGATTCTCCCCGGGGTCTTGCTCAAGGTCGTAGAACTCTTCGGCCCCCCCCCTGCGGATCAGCTTGTAGCGTTTGTCGCGGATAGCGAACCCGGATTGAGTTGTCCCGAAGACTTCCGTGTAGAGCGTTTTACGTGATCCTTGGCTCTTCGAGCTGGTGAGACAGGAGGCGAAGCTGATGCCGTCGAGCGGGATCTTCTCGGGTACTGCTGCTCGTGCATCGATGCCCGACAGCTCCGCGATCGTGTGGAACAGATCAACCACATGAACAAGCGCGGGGACCTCGCGACCGGGGTCGGTTACGGCTGGTCCGCTGATGATCAGGGGGACGTTTGTGCCGCCCTCGTAAATGGACCCCTTGTATGCCTTGTTTGGTGAGTTGCGAGAGATGACGTTGCGTGGCGTGCCGTTGTCGCCGAGGAAGATCACGTTTGTCTTTGCCCGTGCTTGTGGGTCCATCGATGCCAGCAACCGGCCGATCTCCGTGTCCATGGCCTCGATCATCGCCTTGAACATTCCTTCGGGACCTTCCGGCTCGACATCGGAGGCGTAGAGTTCCTCGGGGGGGAGGTGGAGCGGGGAATGCGCACTGTTGAAGTTGACGATGCACACCCACGGTTTCTTTTGATCGCGGATCCAGAGTAAAGCGTCGTTGACATTCTCGCTGGTGGCATAGACCTCGCAGCTTTGCATCTTGCCATTCACGGTCTTGTTCCAGCGGAAGTAGGTGTCCGGCGGCCGGAGGACTCCACCCAGCGATCCGGAAAAATGCGACCAGCCGGCCTTGTTGGGATGTTCGGGGCTGCTTCCTCTGCCAGCGAGGTGCCATTTGCCGATCAGGGCGGTCGCGTAGCCGGCCTTCTCCAGGATCTCGGGAAGGGTGATCTCCTCCTCCTTCATTGCATGGCCGGGGGCGCCCACACCCGTGCGGAAGCCGTAGCGTCCGGTGTGGATCTGTGCGCGGGTCGGCGAGCAGAGCGGAGCGGCGTAGGCGTTACGGAAGAGCACGCCACCGGCAGCCAGCGCGCTGATGTTCGGCGTCGGTGTCGCCGAGTCGTCTTCGCCGTAGCAGGCGATGGCTTCCACGCCGATATCGTCGCCAATGATCAGCAGCGTGTTGTCTTGGGCGAGTGC
The DNA here is from genome assembly GCA_964542765.1 of uncultured candidatus Brocadiaceae bacterium. Taxonomy (GTDB): domain Bacteria; phylum Planctomycetota; class UBA1135; order UBA1135; family UBA2386; genus CAZIVO01. The sequence continues at coordinate 30,847 of CAZIVO010000025.1, forward strand.
GTGGGCGCAGAGCAGGCTGATGGTCAGGATGGTGCCGGCCACCTTGGAACTCGAAGGAGAGTGTGGGGACATGTGTGCAGTATGCCGTAACGGCTGGCTTGCTGCCGGAGAGAATCGCTCGTGAACCTCCCGGGGCATCCAACTTTGCAGGGTAAGAAGGCAAGCCGAAACCGCCCGGTGATGGGCTTTCGAGCCGTGCCGCGCCCGCTTCTCTGTGGGTTATCGGGAGCCCCGCCAGATGTGTTTGATGTAGGATGGGCGCCCTCGATATTCGCGGGGGCCGTGATCTATGCATTCTGGTTCGATGACAGTGTTGCTAACAATGAATATCCCATCCGTTTGGAAGCGATTGCTTTGCTCAGCCTTCACCATCATGTTCCTGGCCTTGGTTCCGGCAGAGGGGGCCTTTGCCCAGTCATCGCCGAAACCTGGGTCGGCGAAAGATCGCGAACTGACACAGACCGATCTTTTTTCTCAAAAGCGGGTTCTCGATGTCCAGATCACCCTTGCCGAGGAGGACTGGGACACGATTCGTCGTCAATCACGCGGATTGATCGAGGCATTGAAGGAGAGCCGGAAGTATCAGCACCCCGAGGCTCCCTATACCTACGTGACGGCCACGGTCACCATTGACGGTGTGCGGTTTGCCGATGTCGGTCTTCGCAAGAAGGGTTTTGTGGGTTCGCAGAGCACCACTCGCCCCTCGCTCAAGGTGAAGTTGAATCACACCGACAAGACCGGCGGCATCGACGGTATCACCACCCTCACGTTCAACAATGACAAGCAGGATCCGAGCCATGTGAGCCAGGTCCTCGGATACCAGGTTTTTGCGGATGCTGGTGCGCCGGCTTCGCGGTGTGGTTATGCCGAGATCACCGTGAATGGAAAGAGCCTCGGGATCTATTCGCACGTGGAATCCGTCCGCAAGCCCATGATCGAGCGCCTCTTCGGCGACAGTGAAGGAGTTCTCTACGAAGGCACGGCCGTCGATTTTCATGAAGGCTGGGGAGGAAGTTTCGAACTGAAGTTCGGCGACGATGCCCAGGGCCGCCCCAAGATTGAGCAACTGATCAAGGCTCTTCAGGGGGGAGGTGGAACATCCATTCTCGATCCGGCGGCAGGTGTGCGCGGTTGGGTGCCCACCAGTGCCAAGCACGACAAGACGTGGACCCGACTGAGCTACAAAGACTCGAAGTGGAGGCTCGGGAAGGGTGGCTTTGGCTATGACACGGAAGCTACCTACAAGCAGCACATCGATCAGTCATCTGATTTCCAGTCCGAGTTGCGCAACAAGTCGGCATCGCTCTATCTCAGGATGCCCTTCCAGATCGACGATCTCGGCAAGGTCCGTGCAGCTCGCGATCTGGTCCTCAGGATGAAGTACGACGATGGTTTCGTCGCCTATCTGAATGGCCACGAGGTGGCTTCGGCCAATGCACCAAAGACCCCCCGGTGGGATTCCAGAGCCACCGCAAGCCATGGTGATGAAGCCGCTGCGATATTCGAATCCTTCAGCATCAGCGCCTTCAAGAGCAAGCTGCGCAAGGGCAAGAATGTGCTGGCGATCCATGGACTCAACAATGACCGGGCCAGTTCGGACATGTTGATCGCTGCTGATCTTCAAACAAGCGATCGTGATGATGAGGCTGCCATCGCCGATCTTGTGGATCTGGATTCCTTCTATGCCTTTTGGGCGGCTGAAGGACTCATGGGTTTCTGGGATGGCTATGCCAGCAACGCCAACAACTTCTTTGTCTATCTCAACCCCACGACGGACAAGTTCCACTTCCTACCTTGGGGCCTGGATGTTGCCTTCCAGAAGTACAGCCAGCTGGGCTATGACCCTCGCGAACCGATTTCGGTCAAGACCAAGGGGCTGGTGGCCCACAAGCTCTATCAACTCGAATCCGGGCGGCAGCGCTACGCCAAGACTCTCAAGAAGCTTTTGAAAAGTGCGTGGAGCGAGAGGTCGCTCGCAAGGGAAATCAACCGCATACAGTCCATGCTCAGACCTCATCTGACCCATGCGCAGTCCGGGATGATGGCATCTGCGATGAACAAGGTCCGTGATTTTGTGGAGGAACGGCGCCAAGCGGTTGTTGCGGAGATTGCTGGTGGGATGCCTGTCTGGACGAAGGCCCCGACGCCTCCCTTTGTGATCAAGGGCTGGGGTGATCGGAAGGGCGATGCCGGGGGCGGGTCGATAGCGCTTGCTGCCAAGGATGGGAAGGTGGACGAGGTCGCGCGACAACTCGACAAGGGGGCGGACATCAATGCCCAGGATGGCCAGGGAGGAACCGTGCTGATGCTGGCAGCGCTCGCAGGCCGGACCGAGGTCGTGGAACTTCTGATAGACCGAGGTGCCGATATGGATCTGGTGAATAAGGATGGCTCCTCGGCGCTGCACAGCGCGGCCTTTCTGGGGCACTACGATGTGGCGGGCGCGTTGCTTCGAAATCGTGCGGGGATGAACTTCAAGAACAAGGACGGTATGACTGCTCTGGACACGGCGGCATTGCCCTGGAGCGAAGATCTTCGTGGAATCATCGATCTCGTCGCTGGCCTCGTGGGGATAGACGTCGACATGGAGCGGGTCCAGGCTGACAGGCCAAGAGTGGCCGAGCTCCTCCGAAAGAACGGTGCCAAACTTGGCGGAGAAGTAGGCTCAGCAACTCCGCCCGGGTTCTGGAACGCGATCAAGACGGGAGACGTGGAAAGTTTGGAGCAGCACCTTCAAGACGGGGTAGATCCGAATGCCAAGGATCAGGTTGGCATCATTGCCCTTTCGTGGGCGGCGATGGCCGGCCACGAGAAGGTCGTGGAACTTCTCGTCAAGAACGGCGCAAAGGTCGATGGTAAGAACCAGGATGGCAGCACTCCCTTGCACGGAGCTACCTTCCTGGGGCAGGCCAAGGTGGTTGAGTTTCTGGTCGAGAACAAGGCGCCGGTGAACGTTCTCGACGAGGATAATGACACCCCGCTCGACAGAGTTGCGGCGGAATGGAACCCACAGATCCAGGGCATCACCCAGTGGGTCATTGGCCAGTTGAAACTCAAGGTCGATATCGACGAGGTCAAAAAAGCTCGCCCGGGAATTGCCAGATACCTTCGGAAGAAGGGCGCCAAGACCGGCGATCAACTTCGCTAGCAGGGACCCTCGTTAGCGGGGGATGGGGTTGTTGCGGCCGGATTTGGTCTTCCACCATCGGCCGGGGGAGGATGAAGATCTTGCCGTCCCTGGTCGCGAAGCAGGTGTGGCTCAGCCTGCGATCTCGCGGCGTAGCTTGCGGAATTCTCGTTCGTTGGGATCGATCTGGATGGCGCGGTCGACGGTTTCGAGCGCGACCTCGCGGTAGCCGAGGCGATGCAAGTAGCGCGCTCTCTGTCCGAGGAGCTGTGCTTCTTCGGGCCGCTCGTCGAGTGCCTCTTCGATGCATTCGAGAGCTCGCTTGGGGTTGCCTCGCTCATCGAACAGTTGTGCCAGTTCCCCCAGGGTATCCGGTTGGCCTGGCCTCAGGCGTAAGACCTCGGCCATGATATCGATGGCGGCATTGTCATTGCCGAGCCTGCGTTGGGCGAGGCCCATGAAATACTGAGCAGGCCAGAAACGGGGTTGTCGCTCGAGGAAATCCTCGAGGTCCGCGATGGCGGCGCTGACCTTGCCATCGGAGATGATGGCATCGACGGCTTGAGCGAAGCGCCGTTCGAAGTGAGGGATGTCCATGATGAGCAGGGCGCGCAGAGCCTGATCGCGCACTGGCGGGCTGGGATCGTCACCGAGGCCTGTGACGATCTCCACACGCGCGCGTCGCTTGCTGCCGATGGCGAGCAAGCAGAGTCCGAGGTCGATGCGGTCCTCGCCTGCGGTCAAGAGGCCGCAAAGATCCTTGATGGCCTCGGTGACCACTTCGGGAGGCTCGGCTTCGGGAAGATGCTCCACCAGATATCGCAGCAAGACTCCCGGGCCACTCCTCTCCGGTTGCCATTCGCCAGCACGCAAGGAGCGCTCTCTGATGCGGCGCAGTCCGCGCAGGATTTTCTCCCAGGCATCGCCATCTTTTCCTTCGCTGAAGGCCAGTCGCGCCAGGTGGGCGCAGAAGTCGGGGTGGCCATCGGTCTCGAGGCCACGGTGCCACAGGTTGCTGGCAGCGATGGTTTCATCGCGGTTGGCGAAGAGAATGCCGAGAAACTCGAGAGCCCGTGGAGGAGGGGGGTCGAGTGCGCATGCGTGTTCCAGCCACGCTTGTGCGCGCCCCTCTTCTCCGACCGAGGCGAGATTGTCGGCAACAGCGACGCAGCCATCGCCATCGCTGGGCTGCGTGCGAAAACACTGATCGAGAATGCTGCACAGGGACGGCGAGTCCATTCTTCCTTGTTCGAGCGCGGTGGTGATGGCGGCATTCAATGTGCGCAGCGAAATGCCGAAGGAGGGGTCGAGGGCCAGTGAGTCATTAAGGGGGCGCATCAAGAGTTCGCCATCGGGAAGGGGAGCGATGGCGATGTCGCCGTTGAGGATGGCAGTGCCTTCGAGCCCATCGAGGAAGGAGAAGAAGGCGGGGCCGCTATCGGACAGGAGTCCTGGCTCAGGTGCTGCGAAGGGGATCTCGAGTGCTTTTGCCAATTGTTCAGCGAGGCCGATCAGGGGGGGGATCGGTTTTGCTGTCGGTAAGTCCGCTTCCAGCTTTTCGGGTGCTTCGTAACCTGCCTGATCGGCCTTGTGGATCAGGAGTGTGATCGACAGCAGATCTTTTTCTGCGGTCAGAGTCCCGGCTACGATCGAGGAGACCCGCTCGCTTGACGGGATCATGCTGAAGGCGTCCTGCTGGTCGGGAGCTTCTTCGGGCGTGACCCACTTGATCTTGCCATCATCGATGGGAGTGTGGATCTCGAGCATGCCGATCGGTCCGGCTTCATCCTGATTGAGGATCAACTGCAGGAAATCAGGAATTCGGCGGGAGAGAACTCCCGGGTCGAGGTCCTCGAAGCTATCGGAGTACGGGACGGCGAGTGGGAGGAGGAAGATTGATGGTGGCTGTGGGTCGTTCACGGTCTGAAGGGATGATACCGAAAGCTGGTTTTACGGGGGGGGTGTTGCCTTGACGAGGGCGCGTCGATCAGCCTGGAGGCCAGGTAAAGTCCCTGCCGCCCATGACATGGACGTGGAGGTGAAAGACGGTTTGGTTTGCCCGGCCTCCGTTATTGATGGCGATGCGGAATCCATCTTCGGCGATGCCCTCCTTGCGTGCGATCTCGCCTGCGGCCCACATGAGATGTCCCAGAACCTGTCGATCTTCCGGAGTTGCGTCGGCGAGCTTGGCGATAGGTTGCTTGGGGATCACCAGCACGTGAGTGGGTGCTTGTGGCTGAATATCGCGGAAGGCAAGGCAGTGTTCATCCTCATGGACAACGTCGGCAGGGATCTCCTTACGCAGGATCTTGGCGAAGATGTTGTTATCGTCATAACTCATTTAGGGGCCTTTCGAGTGCGAGCATGCGGCGCTCACTGATGCTATTTCGCAGCCGAGCCGGGAGGGCTTTTTGGCAGTATCCAGCGTGGCCAGCTTGTTTTGCTGGCACTGGCATGGGGTTGCACGGTTACTGCGTACCGTGTGATGAGGGACTTGCAAGTCCAGCAGGGATCTTTGCTGCAGATCTGAGCTCAGCCTGGTCAGGAGGCGACGCGTCACATTCTCGGTCGGGCTGGCATGCGGCGCTGCCTGTGCTTGCTTGACCGACACTAAACCTTTGTCAGTTCAAGCACTGAGGATGCACCGTCCACCAGACAAAGGGCTCGATCCCAGCAACTTCTACCGAGAATTCCATCAGGCAGTGTTCCGCCCGCAGCCCCAGGAGAGCCTGCCGGATGATTTCCGGTGGTTCGTCCAGTAGCGAGGACAAACGATCGAGGTAGCGCAACTCCGGTTCGCCGGCGGCGTTCACCGTGACACCGGACGTGTGCTCGTGGACGGCGTCGAGGACATTTTTCAGGAAGGGTGTCAGTTCGTTGTCGTGCATGCTGGCCTCGGCAAAAGAGGGGCGATCCACCAATCTCTAGAACGCAGAGTCGGCCTCGTTACTCTGATTCTTTGAAGGTTCTTTGAGGAGGCTTCATCGCCGGAGAAAATGTCCCGCGGTTGCCTTTTTTTGGGAGTTCGGGGGTCGGAACTGTGCATGAACGAGGAGTTGCTATGATCGCACTCTGTCCTGCGGAACTCCCGGCGAAGGCCGGGGAGGAGTGAAGATGAGAGCTTCCATCGCTTTGGCACTGTGTCTCGGCGCGACCGGCATGGCCCAAGAGACGGCGCAGGCCGCCTCGGCCACCCCTGCGGCGGTAGAAAAGGTTTTTGCGGCCTATCGAGATGCCCTGCCCACCAAGAAGGATCTGGCCATCTATACCCTTGATTGGGCGGCCGATCTGGCCGAGGCCAAGGCACGCGCCAAGCGCGAAAAGCGGCCGATCTTCTTCATCTGGCTGACCAATCACAGCGGCCCGGCGAACTTCCTGACCGGGCATTGTTGAGCGAATGCGGACCACCTGAGAGGGAGTTCCCTCTCGCACCCCGATGTGGTCGAGGTCCTCGACCCCTTCATCGTGACCGTCTGGAATGGAAGATCTCGCGAGGACATGCCCGCCGATGTTCGAGAGGTCTACGAGGCGACTGATGGGCGCGGGATCTGGACCAACATCATCCTCTTCGTTCTGGATTCCAGCGGCGAGGTGGTGGACTACTTCCAGCCCTTCCCCGGCAAGAATCCGGGTTCGCTCGGCTTCGATCGCGACCGGATGGGGGGGTATATCCGCGAGCAGGTCGAACGGGTTGGCGCCAAGCTCGACCTGTCGAAGGCGAAGCCGCGCTCGGTGCGCGAACTGTGGTTGCCCCGGGCCTCGGGTGCCGGGGACCGGCCCTGGCTACGAATCTACGTGAGCTTCGTGCGCCCCAAGAGCATGCGCATGAATTCCTACCGGGCGCCGGTGGTCGAGCCGGTGGCGCTGGGCAAGCGCGAACTCAAGGCCCTGCGCTATCCCGAGGCCGAGCGTGAGATTCGCGCACAAGAACTCGGTTCCTGGTTCGAACAGATCTATCCGCCCGCACAGATGAGCCGGTCAGGGATGGTCGAGCAGATTGCAGGATCTCTGACCCTCGCTCCGGCGGGCGGAGATGCGCAGCAGCGCTACGCCATCCTCACGGGCGACATCGCAATGGTTCTCGATGATCGCGGTGCCACCGAGTACGGCGGCATGGTCGAGATCGTGCTCGGCTACGCTGAAGGAGCTCTCGAACCCAGCTTCGTGCGCGGTGTTTTCGGCGGCATTTTCCCGCGATCGGACCGGATGTCGGGCCGGATGCACGAGATCATGGTGATAGCGGCCATCGAATCCGTGGATGATAAAACCATGGATGGCGATGCCGTTGCCAAGCTTCCTTGAACCATCGCCGCGCTCGCCCTTGACCCTCCCGCGCTGGTTTCCCACACTGGCGCGCCGCTGCCTCACCGAGGCGGCAACATTGCGCGCCCGTAGCTCAGCTGGATAGAGCACGGCTTTCCTAAAGCCGGGGTCGCAGGTTCGAGTCCTGCCGGGCGTACCAGTTCGCTCACCCCGTAGATCGGCGGGCCACGGGCACCGATCTACGGCGCTTATTTTTTATTGCCTGAGCCACGCCATTGCCAGTGCGGCGACGGGGTGTGGGCCTCGGCGAAGATCTTCTTGGCTCGCGCGACCAGGTCGGGCTTTTGTTCGGCGAGGTCATTGCGTTCGGCGAGGTCCGCTTCGAGATCGAAGATCTGGATGGGGCCGTTGCGGTCCTTGTGGACATTGACCTGCACGGCCTTCCACTTGCCGAAGCGGGCCGCTCGCTTGCCGCCGCGCTCGAAGAACTCCCAGTAGAGGTGGTCATGCTGGCGCTGCCGGTCAGGTTCGCCGAGCAGGGTGGGCAGGTAGCTGATACCGTCAATTCCCTCGGGTGCTTCGACTCCGGCCAGCTCGCAGGCGGTTGGCAGAAAGTCCCAATGGGCGGAGATCAGATCGGTGCTGCTGCCGGCGGCGATCTTGCCCGGCCAGTAGGCGATGGTCGGCACGCGAATGCCACCCTCGGTCAGGTCGCGCTTGTGACCGGTCAGCGGCCCGTTCGAATCGAAGAAGTCCGGCTTGTGGCCACCTTCTTTGTGCGGTCCGTTGTCCGAGGAAAAGATCACCAACGTGTTTTCGTCGATGCCCAGCTCCTCCAGCAAGGCCATGACCCGGCCGACGTCCTCGTCCATCTTCACCATCATGCCCGCGAAGGCGGCCACCGGGTTCTTCACCGTCGGTCCCTTGTAGCGACCGACGACCTCCTCGAATTGTGCGAACTGCTCGCGGAACGGTGCGGCATAACTCTCGGGCACGTGCATTGCCGCGTGCGG
>CAZIVO010000026.1:0-2992 GCA_964542765.1 uncultured candidatus Brocadiaceae bacterium
GAACTCGGGTCCCTGCGCCGCTGATTGGCGGCAGATGGTTGGAGCTTGGCGGATCCTTGTTATGGTGTCAGGCCATGATGATCGCTCGGCTCTTCACGGTGCTTGCTCTGCTGTTGGGTGTGTCCTGCACCATTTCGTATCCCAACAGAAATCCGGTTGGTGAGCCCTTCCCCTTGGCCAGCGGCGAGTCTTTGGCGGGGGAGGCTACAGAACTCCCCACGGATCTCTCTGGAAGCCCGGCGGTCTTGCTCGTGGGTTACGAGCAAGACTCGCAGTTCGATCTCGATCGGTGGATCCTGGGATTGCAACAGGCAGAAATTTCGGTTCGAGCGCTCGAGGTGCCGACGATTCCCGCGGGGATTCCGACCATGATCTCGGGCTGGATAGACAACGGAATGCGTCGCGGAATTCCGCAAGAAGATTGGGCCGGTGTCGTGACCCTGTATGGCGCGGAGGCTGACAAGGTGGCGCGGTTCACGGGAACCGAGAAGTTACTCAATGGCCGGATTCTTCTCTTGGATGCTCAGGGTGTCGTCCGTTGGTTTTGGGATCAGGGTTATTCAGCGCGGCGGCTCTTGCACCTCGACAAGGCGATAGAAGCTCTGGGCAGGGCGAGATAGCCCGCTCACTTCTCGTCGCGCTCGAACATCATGACGTGTTGCCATGGCAACTCATCGAATTCTTCGGCGAGTCGATAGCCGTTGGGAAGGAGTTCCTTGTTGATCTGTTTCTTGCTCATCTTGTGAAGCCGTTTGATGGGAACTCCGGGGTCCTCGGATCGAAACTCCACGAGCACGAGTCGCCCTTTCGGTTTGAGCGCACGGCGCATCGCGGCGAGCATCATCTCCGGATGGCTGAATTCGTGATAGACGTCGACGAGCAAGATCATGTCGCAGGAATTTTCGGGCAACTTCGGGTCGGCGAGGGTGCCGAGGATTTTTTCGACGTTGCTGATGTCCTGTTCCGCCAATCGTTTTTCGAGGAACTTCAGCATCTCGATCTGGATATCGACGGCCAAGACCTTGCCCGAAGGACCGACTCGCTTGGCGAGCCTGAGCGTGTGGTAACCATTGCCACAACCGAGGTCGCAGACGGTCTGGCCTTCCTTGACATGCAGCGCCTCCATCAGGCGTGACGCGTGTTCCTCTTCCTCGCGAGTTTTGCGCATCAACCATGTAGCGCCTCTCCAGTGCATGGTCTGCGCGATTTCGCGGCCCATGTAGTGGGTGCGGCCTGGCGGGGTCGGTTGCTCCGGCTCGCGGACCGCTCCGGTAGCGGAATGATTGGTGCGCGTGGCGATACGATCGGTGGTCGCCTTGGCGGTGCTCGCAGCGAGTTTTTCGGAATCCTCGCCAGCAGGGCCGGCACAGCCAGTCGCGAGCAAGAACAGCACGTGGGCGGGAAAGATTTGTCGCGCAGGCTCTAGCATCGCGGCCCATCCTAACGGACAGGCGGGAGACTGCCGCCTTTTAGGGGGTGGCAGGGAATTCAACGCCCGGGGCTCGCTCCTCCTTGAGAGAAAGCGGCGACCGCGGAGGGTTGTTTCCAGGCCCTTACCCCATGGCCACACGCCGGGAGCGTGGTTTTTGCGGCGTGTGCGAGGTGGCCTTGCCTACCCTCGCACACTGGCGGAGAGGAGCTTGCGCGATCAGATGTCGGAGCGCAGCGGGCTGGTCACGATCGACGAACCCCCGGTGTTTCCGCGGATGACGATGCCCTGGGTGAAGAGGGTCAGCGGCGGAAGCACTCTGGGGAGCGGTATCTTCAGGGAAGCTATGCCGCGGCTATCGGCTTGCACGCTACCGAGGATGTCGAAGGGCCACAGGAGATCCAGGCAGAGTTTGTTGTTGAAGAAGCACATGCCCTTGCCGGTGCCGGCGAGGTTGAAGAGGATGTGGGTCCATTCGTTAGCCCGTGCTCCCTCGATTCGCAACTCGCCGGTATTACCGCGTTGCATATTGAATTGCTTGTAGCTCAATGATCTCGGAGTCACATCGAGACGCTGCCGCGCGATGTTGCCGGCATGATCGGAGGCGCTGATGTCGATTCGATGCCGCTGATCCGGCGGCAGGGAAGGCAGGCTGATCTGTGCAACATCCCCGTCCTTGACGCGAATTGCCGCTGCAAGATTCTTTGAAGGGGATCCGCCGGCTGGAGTCACGACGACGGTCAGGGAATCCGGCTTGATGCCGCTGTGGAGGTCGTAGAGGCCGACGCGGAGCTTCGGCAAGGGCCAGCCATTGTAATCGCTGCGCACTCCGCTGATGGTCATGGTGGGGTACATCTGATCGTCGAAGGGATCGGCGACGGTGTCTTTTCCCGGAGTCAGATCGACGAGGCAGCCCAGATCGATCCATAGTCCGATGGTGCGCTTCTCGTCGAAGGTCAGGGGCGTTGATCCCGGGGGAGGCATGACCTGTCCGGCGTAGTCGATGTCGTTGTTACGGTCGCTGTTCTTGCGCCCATCGAGCCTCTGACCATAGAGCTTCCAAGCCAGCAGGCTTTGTGTGGCGGCGTGTCGGCGGACCCACTTGGTGGCCTGGTGCACACCCCAGACAACAGGGGCGGCGACCTTGAAGGCGACGCGCTCCCAGGCCCTGTCCGAGTCGAGGTCGATGCCGTTCGGGGTCTTGGCATTGTGGCAAGAAGTGCACTTGGCCTTGAAGATAGGCTTGATGTCACGGTGATATTCGACGACGCGAATCTTTTCCGGGTGAGTTTTGACCGTGGGTTTGCCGTTGGCATCACGATCGATCATCGGTGTCTTCATGGCGAAGTCGGTGATCTTGTAGCTCGGAGTTGCGGCGACCGTTTGCGCGAAGTCGAGCGGGGGATTCTCGTGGCTGTGGGCATGGCAACCACCACAGTTGTTCTTGCGTTCGCCAGCTCGCGTCGAATGCCAGGTCCATTCCGCGGTCAGCATGAGTCCGTTGCGGTCGATCACGCGGTGGTGGAACGGCGTGTTGGCCGGGATCCTCACCTCGTAGGATGT
>CAZIVO010000026.1:3002-37566 GCA_964542765.1 uncultured candidatus Brocadiaceae bacterium
ATGAAAGTAATGCTTGAGTAATCTCTTCGCCGATGCCGGTGGCGTCGAATTTTCTCAACGGAATTTCACCGAGGACGCCCCAAACCTGCTGGCCATTGTTGTGAGAGATCATGTTGCTGCGCAGAGCCGCATAGCGCGTATCGACGCGGACCATGTCGGCGACAACCTGAGCGGCCCAGATTTCACTGTCGGCATACCGGTAGGAGTCCTGGCCGACCGTATGAAAGGCCGTGTCTTGCCCGTAATGATTGATGATCTTGGGGTCCCACCAGTCCTGATAGGAATTCGGCCAGTTCGATTCGCGGTTGAAGACCGACGAAGTTCCGGTTGTCGAGAAGGGTCCTCCGCTGGGAAGAACGTTGACCCGTCCATCGTTGGGAGTCTCAGCGGTTAATTTCGGTCGCGCCATGCCGTGGATGCGCATGTAAGACACCAACGGCTTCGGATACATGTAGTAGTGATGTTCGCTTTCCTTCAGGACGATCAGGTCGTTGCGCTTGGGAATCATGCCGTTGCGCGCGAAGCAGATCTTCATGTTAGGAAACATATCGGCGTTGTGGCTTCGCGAGTCGTGTACGCCACCGCTGCTCCAGATGAACACCATGTGTCCATCCGGCGTGCCGGCAGGCATCGTCGATTTGCCAGTGCGTGTGCCGTCCGCCATGATCCGTGCGGGGGCATCGAAGGTTAGGCTCGCGTAGTACTTGCTGAGGAACCAGGGTGTCGCGAGTCTTTCGCCGATGCGGCGATAGTGATCGGTGTGGCCATAGATGTTGTTTTGCGCCCAGTTGGTGCCCTTGTGGGCCGGGTGGAAGTCATTCCCGCTTGGGTCGTTGGGGTTGGCCGGGAAGCGCACGAGCGCGCCGTGTCCGAAGTTGTTGGAGTGGTAGTAGACCGTCGTGACCACATCGCCGTCGGAAAGTTGGGTGGCGAAGTGCCAGGCCGATGCGCGATGGTGCAATCCGGCGAAGGACTTGATGTCCGAGAGATCCTGATTGGCGGACATGAGAGCGTAGTTGTGTCCGCCTCGGTTTCGTCGCCCGGCATTGTGCCGATGTGTCCAGATGACCCGTCCATCTTGCAACACCAGGGGGTGCTGACAGCCGGACATACTGAAGTACTCCATCTTCTCGAGGTTGCTGCCGTCAGCATTCATTCGCCAGAAGGCGGGCGAAGGAAATCTTGCGGTCACCGAGAACTGGCCGTCCCGGGTTGAGAGGAAGAGGATGCGCCCATCGGGGAGTTCGACCGGCGAGATGTCGAAGGGTCCGTAGCGAGGGTCGATCTTGTTGGCCGAGTCGCGCCACGTCATCTCGTTGCCGAAGGTCAGTTGCGTGGCGCGTCGGGTGGCGACATCCAGTTTCCAGATATGTGCCGGCGATCGGGTCAGGTAACGCTGGACATTGATGCTTGTAGGATCTTCGAAGACCGCGAAATAAATTGTGCGACCGTCGTAGGAAACGAAGGGGTCCACGCAGGAACCCTTCCCCTTCGGCTGGAAGAGGATCTCTTCCTTGCCACTGGGATGGATCAGCACCAATGCGCTGTAGGGGCCGATCTTCAAGGACATCCGGAAGGCGTCGGGGAATTCCTCCTGCGTTGGATGTTGCGGAACCGGCATGCGGCACGCCACGATCGGATAATCGATGCCAACCTGGGCCGGAGTGCGCCGCGGGGGGCCTTTCTGTGCCTGGACCGAAGTGGCGTAAAGAGACGTCAGGATGGCAAGGAGGAGGAGTTTACAGGAGTGTGGCATGGCAGGTTTGGGCAGGTTTGGGCAGGTTTGGGCAGGACTTGTCCGGATTGGCGGTGAGAGGCACCCCGCTTCGGATAGGCCACTATAGTCATACCCCAATGTTGAAGCTTTTGCCCAGTTCCGGGGGCTCCGTGACACAAAAAGTAAATCGGCGGTAGCTCTTCTCGTACAAGGATTTGTGGCTGGCAGCAGCCTATCAGGTCACCGGGGCGATTGTTTGGCGGATCTGGCTGGCATACGGGTGTCCTTCGGGACCGTCGACCCGGCTGCTTTTGGGGTTGGATAGAAAGATTTCGACCAGCGGTGGCCGAGCAACATTCAGATGGTCCGGCATCTTGCCCGGGTGCGCTCATGGCTCCAAGTTCCGATGGAACCGGAAGGTCGGAGCCACACGCGGGTTCGGCGGCCCCCCCGGTTAGTGGCCGAGATCACGAAGCCGACCTGCTGGATTGCCCCGGGAGGTCGGTGCGCCGAGGCTGGGATATACTTGTCCTCGGAGCCGAACGAGTTCGTCTTGGCTCCGCTCGACCGCCCTTCGTCGACTCAACACCGCTGAATCCACCTTGATCAACCTCAAACATGATGCTCCCGTGAGGGTTCTGACCATCCTGCTCATGGGTTTTGCGTTGCCCGGACAGTCCACGGACGCGAAGCAGAGAGATGCCTTCACGGTTCCGATTCATCCTTCGTCGCAGAAGCGAGAAGAGGTGCGTCCGGGTGGGTCTTGCCGCGAGCACATGGCTTCCGGACCGGACTACAAGCTGCTCTTTTCTGGGGGTAGCTTTGGCTTTTACCCGCTGCTCGGCGCGAGTCATGCTCGCAACCTGCCACTCCGCTGGACCACGGTTTCGATCGAGCAGGGCACAGAAGGTTCGGTGACGATCCACCATGAACCAGAAATCCGCCCGACGCCGTGGCGCTACGAGGTGATTCATGGCGGAGTGGTCGAAGCGTACGATCTGCACGCAGACGGCGTCGAGCAGACGTTCGCGTTTGCGCAACCACTGGCTCGCAAGGGAGATCTTGTCGTTACCGGGAGGCTGGAAACAGAACTCGAAGCCGAGGTTGTCGAGCGGCAGCACACGGCCCTTCGCTTTTTCGATTCCCGTGGCCGAGCCATCGTGGAGTACGGCGCTGCTTGGGCTTTTGACGCAACAGGAATAAAAACCAAGGTGGAGACCAGTTGGGACGGCGAGTTCTTGAGCTTGCGCGTGGCGGCTGACTGGCTTTCGAGGGCGGCTTATCCGATCCTGATCGATCCGCTGACTTCGACGGTGGTTTTGGACAAGGGAAACGGAGGCGTCGAATCTCTCGATCTGGCGCAGGACCCCGGGGGAAACGCAGGGGGTAGCTTCCTCGTGTATAGCCGTGTTTTCGCGGGAGGCGACACGGATACCTTCGGTCGAGTGGCGGACCCTGACTTCGGCAATGGAGTTGCAGTGTTTGCCGATGTCGCTCCGACAACCGCTGCGCATCACCCACAGGTTGCTTATGTCGTTGACGCCAAGCGCTGGGTCGTCGTGTTCCAGCGAGATGTGACCAGCCCCCCGGTCTCTTCGGTGGAGGCCTATCTGCACGACCGGTCGAGCCGCACGCTGAACAGTGGCCGGCGCATCACCCTGCCACGTCCTGCGGGGACGACTGCGCGGTTGCCGGATGTCGGCGGAAGCCCCGGTGGCGCCACCAATGCAGTTGTCGTCTATCAGACGGATGTCACTTCCAACCAGACGAACACGGTGAACACAGAGACTTGGGCGGCGTTGCTCGACGCGAAGACCTCAACAGTGGCTCCTGCCATCACCATCGGCCATTTTCAGGTGGGCACCAGATGGGACCGCGAGCACTCGACCGTTGTCAAGATGTCGGACGGAGGCAAATCATCATGGCTCGTTGCCTGGCATGAGCATGACTGGAATGGCGGTTCACGCGATGACTGGGATGTCAATGTCGCGAAGATTCGCTGGGACGGCACTCGCGAATTTCACAAGCGTCTCGGGCAGAGCGCACACCCATGGGACAAAAGGTTCCCGCAGATTGCCGGTGGCCGTGGCCGTTTCATGATCACTTACGTATTCGGCCTTCGAACCCCCTCAATCTTTGGATCCACGATCGATGTGCAGCGATTCGATTGGCCTGATGGAAGCGCAGACCCGACGATGAAGGGGAAACCACTGACTCTGGCAACTGATTCTGCGCGCCCGGATTTTGCTTTTCCGAGAATCGCTCATGACTGGCAGACACGTTCACACTGGACGGTTTCCTGGTTGCGATCCAGCGCTGGAGATCTGTTCGCTGCTCGGCTGGGTCACGCTGGCGGTGTGGTAGAAAAGCAAACGGTGTTCACGAGTGCGAATGCATCGGCGAAGGCTTCCGCCATTGCCTTCGCACCGGACCGAGGAGGGCAGTTTGGCATCCTGTTCGCGACCGATGCATCGGGGAATCCGGTGAACGGTGTCTCGCTGCTCTATCCCGGGACGGCCATCAACCAGCTCTATGGGGTCGGGTGTGGGGGAGCGATCGGAGCAACCTCGCCCTATGCGGGGGCGGAGTTTTACACCGTTTCTTTGTCGGCTGCGAAGCCGAGCGCGATGGCCGCATTGTTGCTCGGGGTGGCGGCTGACAAGCGGGATCTGGGCGGCTTTGGCATGCCAGGCTGTGCCCTCAATGTGCGACTACCGATGACTTTGCCGATGCAGGCGAGTGCTTCCGGACAGGCGAAAATGACGATCCGCTTGCCGGATTCGCCGGTGCTGAGGGGTAATGTCTATCTCCAGTGGGTTCACGTGGATCGGGCGGCTAACCGCGCTGGTGCCGTCGTCACGCGTGGCCTCGCCTCGAGAATACGGTAAGTGCTGATGACAAACATGTTTGATTGGTTCGCCCGGACCAACATCCCTCAAGCGGGGGCAAAAAAATTAACAAGCGAATTCGACGCTCCGATCGTCGTGGTCGACTTCGTGATCAACCTCGGACTGGCGGCGCTTCTGGCATGGGTCTTGAGCGTGGTCTATGCACGGTGCGGATCTTCTCTGTCCAACCGCCGCATGTTCGGAGGCAACTTCGTTCTCCTTGCGATGACGACGATGTTGATCATCTCGATAGTCAAATCCTCGCTGGCCCTTTCGCTTGGGCTGGTGGGCGCACTCTCCATCGTGAGGTTTCGTGCAGCGATCAAGGAACCCGAAGAGCTGGCTTACCTGTTCCTGACCATCGCCATTGGCCTTGGTTTCGGTGCTGATCAGCGCGAAGTCACGCTGATCGCATTTGCAACCATCGCCGTCGTGCTCTGGCTGAGATCTCTGGCAAATCGATCATCGGAGAAATCGGGTTACTGCCTGGTCATCAATAGCTCGGGAGAAGGTCGCGCGAAAGCTGCCGACATCGTCCGCGTGCTCAAGGGACATTGCCGAGAGGTTGAACTCAAGCGACTGGATGAGACACCGCAAGCGCTCGAGGCGTCCTTCATCATCGGAGTGGTCAGCCTGGAAGCTCTGGAGGCCAGCAAGGATGAGCTTCGCGGGCTGGACTCCTCCATAGGCATCTCGTTCCTGGATAGCGCGGGGGTTTTCTAGGGTGAAGCTGAAAGAGCCTCCGCGAGGATTGCGCGAGGTGTTCCGCCGGGACTCCAGCTTGAGGGGGGCGATCTTTCGAGCGGCGCTCGTCAGCGGCTGTGCGCTGGTCCTCATCATCACCGGTGCCTGGCTTCGAGACGCGGGCTGGTTCGGGCAGGTGAAGACCTTCGTCTACGACGATGTTCCCAAGCTGCCAAATCTGGTCCGCGGATGGTTCACCGATATCGATCGCATCACCATCGATATCAAGCACAAGGATTTTCAGGAACTGGCCCGTCAGCGGGCGCGTGCCCTGGAGATCGACCATTTGTTTTCCGACGATCTCAAGTTCGTCAAGGCAAAGATCCGCGCTGCGGATCAGGAGCATGGCGCAAGGATCCGACTCAAAGGAGATCACACCGACCATCTCCAGGGGGCCAAGTGGTCTTTTCGAGTGGAGCTTCGAAAAGACACCACGATGTTCGGGATGAAGAGGTTCTCGCTGCATCACCCCGGAACGCGAAATTTTCTGGGTGAATGGGTCTATCACGAGGCTCTTCGGCGCGCGGGCGTGGCGGCGTTGCGATACCGGTTCGCCGCCGTGACCCTGAACGGGAAGGATCTCGGGATTTACGCCCTCGAGGAGCATTTTGACAAGCGCGTGTTGGAGAACAACGAGCTGCGGGAAGGCCCCATCGTCCGGTTCAACGAGAATCTGTTCTGGCGTGAGAAGGTCGAGCAGGAGCTTCCGTTTACGGGGTCGCAGTTGGGGGGGGCGGGCAGCTATTCATCGGGCGATGTGGATGGCTTCAAGACGTCGGCGATTCTCGCAGACCCGGTGCAGAGGAAGCTGTTTACCCAGGCGGTTAGCTTGCTGGAGCGATTTCGTTCCGGGGAACTTGCGACGAGCGAGGTCTTCGATATCGAGAAGCTCGCTCGCTACTTCGCGGTGACGGATCTGCTCGGCGCGGAGCATGGAGCCCGCTGGCACAATGCCCGGTTCTACCTCAATCCGATCACCACGCACCTCGAACCGATCGGTTTCGATGGCGACGCCGGTAGGCCAACCGAGGATCTTTGTGGCCTGATGGAGGGGGTTTGGGTCGGCCGCGAAATGCTGCCGCCGACCGATCTCTACTACGCCCGCTTGTTTTCGGACTCTCAATTTTTTGAGGCCTACGTGACGGCGCTCGAACAGATTTCCGACCCTGCCTGGGTAGACGCCTTACTCGCCGAGATCGCGCCTGACCTGGCCAAGAACCAGGAAATCTTGCAGAGCGAGTTCTACACGTATGCATTCTCTCCGGATGTGCTGGCTCGTAACGCCGGCTACATCAAGAGCATCCTGCATCCTGCCAAGGCTCTGCACGCTTATGCGTCGGCGACGGAAGATGGAGTTCTTCGAATCGAGCTCGGTTCGATTCAGGCCTTGCCGGTCGAGGTTCTCGAGGTTCTGCGTGGGAAGGAGGTTATCCATAAGAGCGAGCACTCCCTTCTTTTGCCGGGTCGCCTCGATGAGGCTTCTGTGCAATTCACGCATCTCGAGGTGCCTTCGGCCCTGATTTCTTCCGAGGAAGATCTGGCCGGCATCTCGATTCGTTATCGCCTTTTCGGGTCCAGTGTCGCGCACAAGGAGAAGGCCTTCGCTTTTGCCCGGGCTGCCCCGATAGCGATCAACCCGCCTCGCCAGATCAAGGACCTCGGAAACTTCGAGTTCGTCGAGTTCGACCGGGAGAGTTTGACGGTCCGTATTCTTCCGGGCCGCCATACCTTGCGCGAAGATCTGATCATTCCTGGTGGTCTTCGCGTCATCGTCGGCGCGGGCACCAGGCTGGATCTGGTCGACTCGGCCCTGGTACTTTCTCATTCTTCGGTGGAGATGAGCGGGACTCGCGAGGACCCGATCGTCTTTCATTCGACCGATGGAACCGGACAGGGCTTCGTGGTTCTCGGCGCCCGGCAGGAATCCACCCTGTCCTGGGTTCAATTTAGAGGGCTTTCGGCGGGGTCGCGTCCAGGATGGCAACTCACGGGCGCGGTCACTTTTTACGAGTCACCGGTCAAGATCTCCGAGTGCTGGTTTGATGGTGCCAAGTCAGAGGACGCCTTGAATCTGGTGCGTTGCGATAAATTCGAGATCGAACACTCGAAGTTTCGAACATCCTTCTCCGATGCCCTCGATGCTGATTTCTGCACCGGGAAGATCCTTGGCTCATCCTTTGTGCGACTCGGCAATGATGCGGTGGATGTCTCGGGAAGCAGCATCGAGATCGTTGAGATGACGGTGAAAGGTGCTGGCGATAAGGGGATCAGCGCTGGTGAGAACAGCCGGGTAACGGCGCGCAAGATCCAGATCGAAGATGCTGATATGGGTGTTGCCAGCAAGGATATGTCGCGGGTGACTCTGTACGATCCAGTGATCCTTGGATCCCGCATCGGCCTGACCGTGTTTCAGAAGAAGTCGGAGTTTGGCCCGGGTTTTATCCACGTGCACGGAGATCAAATCTCCGATACCGAATTCCCGTTTCTGGTCGAGACCGGGTCTCGACTGCGCCGCGGCAGCCAGGAGATTTCCGCTAACATCGCCGACATCGACGCAAAACTGTATCCGCCTGAGAAGGGGGAGCAGGATGGGCGCTGAGGTCGTCGAGTGGCGGTACGAACGGAAGTTCTCGGTTCCTGATCTCAGTCTGAGTGAGGCCGAGATGTGCATCCGCTTGCACCCGGCGAGGTTTGCCTCGATCTACCAGCCTCGAGAGGTCAACAATGTTTATTTCGATGATCTTGCCATGAGCAGCTTCATCGACAATATCGAGGGGGTCTCCGCACGTAAGAAGGTTCGGGTTCGGTGGTATGGCTCGATGTTTGGTGAGCACGAAACCAGGCTGGAGTTCAAGATCAAGAGTGGTCAACTCGGTCGGAAGGAGAGTTGGGCCTTGCCGAAGATGAGCCTGCACCGCGGCATGTCGAAGAATGATATCAACGCTGCTCTCCGGTGCGCGGAACTCCCGGATCATGCGCAAATGGTGCTTCGCTCACGCGAGCCGATTCTGGCCAATCGCTATTCCCGGAAGTATTTCTTGTCGAGCGATCGAAAGTTTCGCCTGACCCTCGACCACGGCCTCGAATGGTATCGCCTCGGCCCGGGCGCCTTGACCTTCCTGCATCGCTGTCGTGAGCCAAGGGGGGTTGTCCTGGAGGTGAAGTACGCACGAGAACACGATGATGAAGTTGAGGCGATTGCTCGTCGCTTCCCTTTCCGGGTGACGCGCAGTTCGAAGTACGTCACTGGAATCCAGCGGGTGCACCCCTTCGGTTCGAGGTGAGGCGATGAAGGTTCGCACGGCACTGCTGTGGTCTCTGGCGGGTTTCTTCTTCCTGGGGCTGAACGCGGTGATTCAAACCCTTGGCTGGGACAGGCATCTCGAGGGCTGGGAGCTGACATCCGCATGGTTTCGCCGCCAGGGTTACGGCGGACTCTTGCTCTGTGCCTACGCCTTGCTCGTGGGGATACCCTACCTTCGCGTTGCGCTCGGGACGCGCGACCTTGAGTTGCGCGATGTCCTCATGGGCGGGCTTGTTCTCGCGGGAGTGTCCTTCCTGATCCCCGCCTTCCTGTCGGCTGATGTCTACGATTATCTGGCGCGTGGAAGGGTCGAGTCGATCCACGGGGCCAATCCCTACACGACGGCACCGGCCAAATTCCCCGATGACCCCTTCATCTCGCAGGCGCATCCCGAGTGGAGGGAGCACACACTTCCCTATGGGCCGATCCTCGCGTCGGTTCAGGCCACGGTCAGCGAATACAGCGGCAGCAGCAGTCTGATCGCGCCCTATGGTTTCAAGTTGGTGTTTGGCCTGTGCCATGTCCTGACGGCTTGGCTGCTCTATCAGGTTCTTCTCATCGCCGCGGCGGGTTTTGCGCGTCGAGGCCTGTTCCTCTACCTGTGGAATCCGTGGTTACTGCTCGAATTCGCTGGCAATGCTCACAACGACAGTCTCATGACGCTGTTCCTGGCGGCCATGTTTCTGTACTTGTTTCGTGAGCGGATGGCGATGGCGACCTTCGCATTCGGCTGCGCGGTTCTGACCAAGCACAGTTGCGCGATCCTGGGCCCCTTGCTCTTGATCCTGGCCTGGCGGCAGCAGCGATTACCGGGTTTTCTCGCTGGTTTTGCGGCAACGGTGGCGGCCACCGCCCTCTTGTCCTGGCACTACTTCCTCGATGACGGAGCGCTCGAGGCCTTGGTCTGGCAGGTGGCGCAAAGGGGTGCGAGCTTGCAGCATTTCTTGCTACAGGCATTCGGTGATGACCACGCGAGTCTTTTGACCATCGTCGGCTATACCATCTCTCTGATCTACCTCGGTTGGGTTGCGCGAAGAGTGGTGGATGCGCAGAGTTTTGCAGGGGAAGGCGCGCGCGCGATGCTGGTGTTCACCTTTGCCGGGTTGGGTCTTTTCTCCCCCTGGTACAGCGCTTGGTGGTTGCCGCTCCTTCTGATCGCGGCGGGTCGGTGGAGTATCCGGGCCTTCGGCTGGATGTCGATGGCAGGCATACTGTCTTACATGGTCTTTTTGACTACCCATCCGCGAAGTCTCGGCCTCGATCACCAGATGCTGCAATGGTCTCTGTGCTTGCTGGTACCGACGGCCATGGTTTTGGCCGGGCGATGGATTCCTGCCGCGCAGGGTTCGCGCGATCCGAATCCGGAGAACTGAGCGCTGGCGCGCTGAGACGAACCTGGCCCCACGAAGAGCCATCCACGGAGATCGGGCACGCTGCGTTGCAATCTTGGGGCGCTCCCTGCGCTGGACGGATCGAACATGCTTGTGGGAAAATGCAGCCTCCTTCGCCCCACTCCGAACGGCGCGTTGTCGTCACCACAATGACCATAAAACAAGTCGCGGTCGCCTCCTTGCTTCTCGGACTCGTCCTGGCTGGCACCTTGACCAGCCAAGGCCCTTCCCTCGCGATGTTCCGTGACTCCCATGAGCCGGAAGGTCGCGCAATAGCCGAGCAGGGCGATGAAAAGGACAAGCTCCTCGCCACCTGCATCCGGCAGAGCTATCGCTTCACGCCGATCGTACGCCGGGCCTATCTGGCTTATGCCAAAGCAGCGGCCAGGGCGGATCTGACCAGGATGGGCAAGGCCATCCCCGGCACGTTTTTGGCATGGATTGATAGTGACCCGGAGATGGAAGCCGGCGTCTATGGCGCTCGCAATCGCGCGGCCGGAATCATCCTCATGCTCTACTCCCTGCGGATGGACATGGGGGAAGAGGATTTCCGTCGGTATCGCCAACTGGCCTTGGCCACCGCCGTGGTGTACGAGGACCAGGGCGCCGAGGCAGATATTTCCGAGCGGGCTCCTCTGCAACTGAGCATTGGCGGAGACCCCCGTCGCCCGGTCGACACCCGGGACAAGAGCCGAAAGCTCGACCGGTCCGACCACATCATCAATTTCCTCAACAGTCGGAAGATCGAGGGCAAGCCGCTCACCATGAGGGGGGAGAAGGCGAAAGAACCGGTCCCGACAGAGCGGACCTTGATCGCCGCGGACGTGATCGCCAGCGCCAGCTTGCAGGCGGAGTTCAACAAGTACATGGCCGACAAGGGCTTTCCGGTCAATATCGACTGTGGTGACCAGGTGGTGCACCTGAAGAGCAAGGCAGCCGTCAAGGGTGAACGCCGCACCAAGATCAGGACCGCGTTCGAGCTCTTCAAGGAGGCATATGAAGCCAAGGGCCTCCTTCCGAAGGAACGCGATCCAGCGCCAACGCCCGGAGAGATCTGCGTCTATCTGGTCCGCAACGATAAGTACCGGCTCAAGCATCCCCCCGAGAAGAAGTCCAAGGCCTTCTATTTCCCCCTCACCGCCCCCTGGCCGACGATGACCTTGTTGGTTGCCAACAGACAGTCTCTTCGGGAACGCGAAGAACGCTGGCAAGCCTATCGGGACCGCGGAATCTTCGTCACCTATGGTGAGTACATCGGCGGCATCGCCCAGCAATTCGACATGCAGTCAGCGCGGCGATTATCTCCGCACCCGTTCACGTACGGCACGGTCCAGATGATGCTGAAGGACGGAGGGGTGTGCGGGCACATGGCCAACATCTCCGTCCGGTCGCGCATCAGCGTCGGCATCCCGGCCTGCACTGCGGGGCAACCCGGACACTGCGCCCTGATCTTCTTCTACCACGATCCAAAGAGTCAGAAATACGATTGCCTCGGCGGACAGTACGTCACCGGTGGTCACGAAAAGACCACGCCGCACGGAGCCTTCTATTTCGGGAACCCCCAAAAGCAGACAACCAAAAAACGGGGCAAGACCCGTGTCCAATATCCTCGTCACCCGATGGTCTATCACCGCAGTGTGTCCTGGGCCGTGAACCATGGCATGGCGTCCTTCATGGATTCCACCATGGCCTTCCATCTGTACCATCTTCTGCCGGAGACGCAGCGACAGGAGAAAGGTCGCCGACTGCTGGTCGACGGTTTGCGAATCAACCCGTTCAACATCATCCTCGTCGAGAGCGCGCAAGGCGCCGCCCAGACAGCTGACCAACTGCTGCAAGTCCAGGAGGACTTCGCGGCAATCCTCGCGGCGGAGACGAAGAAGAGCGGCACCCGCGTCGAGGCACTGTACACGGATTTTTTCAAGACTCGGATGTTCCGCAAACTGGCCGAGATGCCGGTTCCATCCAGCAGCGTGAAGCGAAGGAAGATCCGGGCCTATCTCGAGAAGGAAAACCGCACCTTCCCCGCCGCAACCCTCCGCTACCGAGTTGCCGCTGGCGGTGTGGATGCGGTGGCGGCTCGGACCCGAAAGGAGTTCAGGACCCAGCTGAAGTCCTTCTCTGACAGTTCGCTGGCCGAGAATGAAAAGGCAGCCGAAGAGATGTCCATGCTCATCAAGGCGACGGTCGGAATCCTGGAGAAGAAGGACCGGCAACCGTGGGCGCTGAGTATGTGGAGCCTCGCAGCCCAACAGCCCCATTACTTCGGCAACCGCCAGCGGCTGCAGACCCACCCGGCGTGGAATTACCTCAGGACCGTGGCCCGGCAAAAGAAACCCGGCGACCTCGAGGTCCTTGCGCCGGCCATGAAGCGTGTGGCCGCGGAACTCGCGCAATCGCTGAGAGGAAAGAGGCAGGAGGCCCAGTGCCGCGCTTTGGCCGGCCGCATCACCTCGGTCGCCCAGGCGATCAAGGACGAGCCGGCGAGGAGGCAGTGGCTACAGTCGATGCAGTCCTTGATGAAGGGCAGGGAGATCCTGGAAGGGAAAGACCGCAGCAAGAAGCGTCGGGACCCCTGCTCGACCGCGATCAACAAGCTCATCGCCGCCATGGGTTGATCATGCGCGAGGGGGGATCATCCTCGTCCCCGCAGGATTCGTCGAGCCTGGATCAGGGGGTCGGCTTCTGGCTGAATCGCCCGGCTTCCATTTCTTCTTGGGCGATTTCGTAATCTTCCGGCCGTCCGATATCGAGCCAGTATCCCTGGTGGTGGTATGCCCTGACCGTTTCCTTGGCGTCCACCAGACTCTGCATCAGATCCGGCAGCGCGCGAGGAACTCCCGGCTCCAGCCAGTCGAGCACGTCGGGGCGGAAGCAATAGATGCCGGTCGAGACGAGGTAAGAGAGACTGGGCTTTTCCGTGTAGCTGGTGATTCTCTTGTCATCCTCGGTATCGATGACGCCGAATGCCAGGTCGACTCCTTTGGTGTAGGTGACCAGCGTTGCGATGTCCCCTGACTCCTTGTGATCCGCAAACAGTGCGGCGTAATCGAGGTCGGTGAGGATGTCTCCGTTCATCACGAGAAAATCGTCGTCCGGTCGATCGATCAGGCTTATCGGCCCTGCCGTTCCCAGGGGTTCGTCTTCCATCGAGTAGTCGATGTTCACTCCGAGATGCTCACCGTCACCGAAGTAAGCCTGGATCAGGCTGGCGAGGTGCCCGACAGCCATGGTCAGGTTGAGGTAGCCAGCGTCGCGCAACTGCGTCACGACGATCTCGAGGATGGGACGATCTCCGAGCGGCATGAGAGGCTTGGGGAGGACCGATGTGTAAGGCCGTAGCCGACGTCCCTTACCACCGGCGAGAAGGATGGCGCGTCTTCCGCTTGCGTTGCTCACGCCACAAGCTTACCCCGGGATCGCCACGGCTTATCAGAGTTTACCGGCAGACCTGACGCCCTTACATCGTCGTTTGCGGCCTCGAGATCCTCACGCATCTTCTCTGCGAGGGTTTGCATGCAGCGGCGCAGGGTGAGGGTTTTTACTGCGCGAGATCCTGGTGACCGCTCCAGCGCTGTGCCAGCACCACCATCGATTCGGTCAGCAGATCCGTGACCGGGAGTTTGCCAAGGAGCGATATATCGAAGTCCGCTTCCGTTTCCATGACCATGCCACGCAGGGTGATGTAGCGGTTGCGATAGCCGTCGAGGACGCTGCGCATCGCGTCTGCGGAGATGAAGTCATGGAATTCGACGTGCATCAGGGTCAGTCCCACGGTTTGGTTGCCCTGGACTTCCGGGACCATGATGAATTCGCGGTGATCGCTCGCTCCGATAGCCGCGAGGATCTCGCGTTCGACAGCAACGCGATGCTTGGTTCCGCGCAGTTCGGGGTTGGCCTCGACGCGGGAAGACATGGAGGCGGCAATGCCTGAGCTGCTGATGATGTGGATGGTGGCTTCGTCTTCGACCGGGCCATCGATGCGGTAGCGTGTGTGTCCGATGACCTTGCTGACCGCGGAGTCCAGAGCGGCGAGGCTCTTCAACTCGCTGTAGGAGATCAATTCGCGTGGGGCGCCCGTGGCCAGAAGTTGTTTGACCAGCGGGATGGTCAGCAGGGCTTCGTCGGCACGGGAGATTCCGACAGTCACGGTCTTCGCCTGATGCTTGATTGCATCCACGGGCCGCGTCAATTCCTCGATCGCGTGTGTCAGGGCATCGTTGAAGGCTTCGATGACGATTCCCGGCGATCCTGGCTCATCATTTTCTGCTGCCCAGGAATCCAGCGGCGTGATCCCGAGGACATATCGCAGCGCTGTGACCAGTTCGATGGCGGTGCTGGCTTCGAGGTGGCCGTCGTAATCATGTTTCGCCAACCCTGCGAACAGTGAGTCAGCCGCTGTCTTGATGCTGGAACTCAACACCAACATCGGGTCTTCGGTCGTTCCCGATGAGACGAGCTCCTCGATGGCGCTGCGCATTTCGCGCAGGGGCAGGGCCAGGTTGTCTATGGCGAGCGCAGCTTCGTAGCCGAAGAGATGTCCGACCATCGTCGACAGGATGAAGGCCAGGGATGGATGGACAGCGGGGACTGTCAGGTTGGCGATGGAAGCGGTGAAGCGACCTTCTTCGCCCTCGGTGACGATGGTGATGGGAGCGGCCTTGTGCGCGCGGTAGATGGCCACTTCCTTGGCCACGTCATCCGCGGTGGAACCCTTCAGGCCCGCCGCGCATACGAGGATGAGTGGTTCGGAAGACAGGTCGATGTGCTTCTTGTCCTCGGTGGCGTCGCAGGCGATCGATTTGTAGCAGAGTTCGGAAAGTTTGATCCGGACCTCTTCGGCAGCGACCCGATTCTTGCCGTTGCCGACGATGGCCCAGTAGCGGCGCTGAGGCGCGTGATCACGCGCCACTGCACGGATCACATCGACATGTTCGAGGATCTTTGTCATCGCTGCCGGCAAGCTCCGCATCGACTCGAGAAGCTTTGCTGCGAACGCTTGGTCTCCTTCGCCGGTTTCGCGGGCGATCGCCAGTGCCAGCAGAAAGCCTGCAGCGATCTGAGAGTAGAAGGCCTTCGTCGAGGCGACGCTCATCTCGACATCGCGTCCATCGGAGGTGTAGAGCACGCCATCGGATTTGTCCGTCAAGTCGCTGTTGCGACGGTTGACGATGGAGATGACGGCGGCTCCCCGCGCCCGGACCAGATCTACGGTGCGATTCGTATCGGTGGTCGTGCCCGATTGACTGATGGCGATGACCAGATAGCCCGACATATCTTCGAGCATCCCGAATCCGGAGAGTTCGGTTGCCGGCGTGGCAATGACCCGCAGGCTGGTGCCAGCCAGCGCTTCGGCCATCGCTGCAGCTACACCTTGTCCGGCGACGGCGGCGGTTCCCTGCCCGATCACCAGGACGTGGTGGAAGGAGCCATCGGAGATCCTGAGTCGCACGGACTCGGGAAGAGATTCGTATCCGAGTTCTATCTGTGGCTTGCCGTGCTCCTCGCGGATCTTGCCGCGCAGTGTCTTCTGGAAGGAGAGAGGGGCTTCGGAAATTTCCTTCAGGAGAAAGTGGCGGAACTTGCCGCGGTCGATATCACGCGTGGTGATCTCGGCGGTTTGAAGATCATCATCGGTGACGGGTAGTGGGGTGCCGTCATAGGCGATCCTGTGGATGCCGGTGAGATCGCCGGCGTGTCTGCGATCGAGACAAAGGATCTGGCCACGACTCGCTCCGGGATTCTGTGGATTTCCCGGAGTCTCTCCGTCCATCCGCAAGTAGCGCGAGGTCTCCTCGACGATTCCATATGGCTCGCTTGCGATGACGTAGGCGTCTTCCGCCATGCCGACGTAAAGGGCCTGTCCGCTGCCATGCAAGGCGAGCAGGAGTTGCTCGGGATGGTCTGCGGCCGAGGCGGCAACGGCGACGGAACCGACGAAAGAGGAAACCGTGCTCCGGAAAGCGTCTTCGGGCGTGTCGCCGCGGCCGAGTCGACGTGAGATCAGAACAGGGATGACCTTTGCATCCGTCGTGATCTCTTCGGCGATCTGCAGGTTTTCTTGTTCGCGAAGGGTTTCGTGGTTGTCAACGTCGCCATTGAGCGCGGCGACGACAAACGGCTTGTCGGTTGCCTCGCCAGCTTCCGAGCTGTCGAGTGGGTGGGCATTCGATTCGCTGATGATGCCGACGCTCGCCCAGCGCGTATGGCTCAAGACCACTGCTTCAGCTTCGTCGTTTGCGAGCGCCGCTTGCAGCAAGGGATCGCGTCGGATGGTCGATCTCAGCTTGCGGACATTGTCTCCCAGCTCACCTATCTCGGCAGCCGCCTTGTAGATGAAGCTCAGATGATCGCCAGGTGTGGTTACGGCTTGCGATGTGAAGAGGGGATCTCGCCCCCGGTCTTGCAGGATCTCGACAATCTCGGGAGAACTCAGATCCAGGCCATGGTTGGTGATGAGGATGTTGATCCCTGCCGAATCTCTGCCGCGCACCTCGAGACGATCGATCGCACTCAGAGCCGTTTGGATGGAGGCGAAGGCCTCGATCGCCGCTGTGCCGGCACCCTCACCGGCGAGATCCTTGACAGCTTCGGCATTGCGCAGCCGATCGCGCCGTATCGACCAGAGAAGGTCTTTCACTTGCACGAGAGAGGAGTTGACAGCTTCGAGTGCTTCCAGAGGGAGTTCGTTCTCGCTGCCGTCCAGGTCCTGCTCGATCTTTTCGACGCGGCTTTCAGCGTCATCGAGCAGGGTCTTCAGGTCTTCAACGAGTTGTGGGTTCGCGAGCAAGCAGACCAGCCCGGGGACTCCTTGCAGTGAGGTGGCGATCGCGCCGAGCTTTTCTGCGCAATGACCGAGGCCGACCTCCAGGTTCCCCTCGATCCGTTCGGGCAAGAGTTCGCAGGCGGTGGTGAGCAGGCGGTGGAGTTCTCCACCATCAGGGGTCTCTCGTTGAGCCCGCCGCCTCAGGACTGCCAGGATTCCGCACATGCTCTTGCCTTTATAGCGGCATGAGGGGCGTCAGTTATCTTCGAACTTGATGACCTCGACGGGACAGTCCTCGATGGCATCGCGGATTTCCTCGTCCTTCGTGGCGAACCAGGAAGATGCTTCCGGTCGGATGACGCAGTCGAGCCCATCCTCGACCAGGAAAGCCTCTGGTGCGATTTCCTCGCACAGGCTGCAGGAGATGCAGCCTTCTTCGATCCAGAGCTTCTTGATGGTCATGGTGGGTGGTTCCGGGCTTGTCCCGGGCGCCCTGGTCGTAGCGCGGGGCCTTGGCGAATCAATTCATGGATTAGCGCGAACGGGCACGATGCCCTGTGAGGGTGCGTCGTGCCCGTCGCGAAGTGGTGGAGCCTTTATATGGCTCTACTTCTTTGCGTCCTTGCAGCTGAGACTGACGGCGTTGGTCGTGCCGAGAGTGGTGCTGTTCCTGACCTTGGCGAGGAACGCGGCCTGGATGCCCAGGGCCACGGCTCTACCAGCCTTGAAGGTGAACTTGGCGGAGGAGGGGTTTTTCCATGCCACCACGGTGGTGGGATCGGCATAGATCATGCACCTGCTGCCCGGGACCTTGATGCCCTTGGCGTTGGCCTTGCCGAGGATCAGCACGGTTGGGGCGTCCTTGGGGATATTCCTCGTCGTCAAGCTGAGGGTGTTGTCGGTTTTTCCAGGAGTGACCTTGCCGGTCAGCCCAGCACCGCAGCCCCTGCCATAGGGTCGCATCGCTGCGCAGTTGCTACCACCGCCGCCACCGCCGCCGGCACTGAAGGTGACGCTGACGGAACCCGAGTAGCCGGCGCTGCCCTTGGCCTTGACGGCCGCGGAACCGCTACTGGTGATGGTGATGGTGAGGCCCTTGGAGCCGGTGGTGAAGGGCGTAGACTTCCGGCTGGTTTTACCCTTCCCGGAGAACTTGGCGACATCCTTGCCGTCGACCTTGACGGCGAAGTTCATCGTCGCGCCGGCCGCGGTGGTGCGGCGGTTGGTGAAGGCGATGGTCAAGGTTCCCTTGGTGTTGGGCTTGACGGTGCCGGTCCAGGTGATGGCGTGCGCAGCACCGGCCTTGCCGCCCTTGGTGGTGGTGGTGCCGGCCGATGCCGAACCCTTCGCTTCGGTGGTTTGCGCCGAGCCCATCTCGCTGGCGACAACGCCTGCGGCTGTCTTCGAGGCGATAGCCTGCGCCGAGGAAGAGGCGGAAGCACTGGCTGTTGCCGTTCTGCCCGAGCCTTCACGCGCCATGGAGCGACTGGCGAGACCCGGCTTGCCGGCGGTGCCCTTCTTGACGCTGTTCGAATCGTTGGCCTTGCCAGCGGAGGCGGTCGTGCCGTAGTCCGTCGCGGTCTTCAAAGGGCTCGTCTTCTGGGCGGAAAGCCCGACGGCCAGGATGGAAGTTGTTACTGCGGTGAGAAGAAGCTTCATCGTTAAATCTATGTCCTTGTGAGAGTGGTGACAGGGGAGGGATCATTCATCGCTGCTGGCGAAACGGGTTCACGGGGTGCCTAGTCGACGGGATACGCCATGCGATGTTGCGGCAGGTTAGAGAGTTTTTAGGGGTTGGGGAAGAGCAGGAAGGGCAATAGATTTGTCCCGTCACGGGAAATTTTCCGGGTTTGGCCCCCCAACGCTTCTTTCGGCCTGCCGGCTTCGGGATGGGCGAAATCTCGGTTCCGTGACCCTTCACTCGGCCAGGATCTGCCGTAGTCCCACGGTTGCGGTAATCTGATGAACATGCCCAGGCTCTTTCCCTCGATCGTGCTGGTCTCATGGCTGTCGGCCAGCCTCCTGGGAGCTCAAATTCCGAGTGTCCTGATCAGCGAGTTCATGGCGTCCAACGACCGAACCCTGCTCGATCAGGACCGGGAAGATTCCGACTGGATCGAGATCCACAATGCCGGCAGCAAGGGCGTCGATCTCGGCGGGTGGTATTTGACCGACGATGGCAGATCTCTTCGCAAGTGGGGCTTCCCGTCACCGACGCTCATCGCGCCAGGGGGCTTCCTTGTCGTCTTCGCATCGGCAAAGAATCGCGCGGTTTCGGGTAAGCAACTCCACACCAACTTTGAATTGCGGGCATCGGGCGAGTTTCTTGCACTGGTTGCTCCAGGCGGCCAGCAGATCGCATCGGCGTTCAGCCCATACCCGAGCCAGATGACCGAGGTCTCCTACGGTGTTGCTTTTCGGTCCGGCCCGACGAAGGACCGCGTCTACTTCACCAAGGCGACCCCTGGCCAGAGCAATGGCATCGGCGATCCGGTCTTCACGGGTGTGACGCATCGCCCTGCTCAGCCGACAGTCACCGATGACCTTGTGATCGAGGCATCGGCTCTGACACCTCCCGGCGCCAGAACGGCCAGTGCCGAACTCAGATATCGCATCGACTACGGGGCGGAAAGCCTGTCGAAGATGAGTGATGACGGACGAGCCCCAGATCGTCTCGGTGGCGATGGGATCTGGACAGGTGTGATTCCACGGGGCACGGCGCCGGCGGGCCGCATGCTTCGCTGGCGAGTGACGGCAAAGACTGGCGGCAACGCAGCGTTTCGCGCACCGCTCTTCCACAACCCCACGAATTCGCCGGAATACTGCGGCACGGTGATCGCGGACCCCAAGGTGACATCGAAGTTGACGACCATCCACTGGTTTGTCCAGGACCCCAGCAAGGCGATGGGAACGTCAGGGACGCGGTGTTCGCTCTGGCTCGCAGGAAAATTCTACGACAATGTTTTCGTCCGTCGTCGGGGTGGAAGCACCGGCCGCTACACGAAGAGGAACTTCAAGTTCGACTTCAACAAGGGTGATCATTTCCTGTTCGATCCGAGCCATCCTCCGGTCGAGGAGATCAATCTCAACGCCACATGGTCGGATAAGTCCTTCGTGCGCCAGGTGCTGTCATGGGAGACCTACGGCCAAGCCGGCGTTGCCAGCGGCCTCTCTTTCCCGGTTCGATTGCAGCAGAACGGCAGTTTCCACAGTGTCGCAGCTTTCGTTGAACAGCCGGACGAGGATCTCCTTGCTCGCAATGGTCTCGACCCTCACGGGACTCTCTACAAGATGTACAACACCTTCACGAGCAGCACGCGCGTGGAGAAGAAGACGCGTCGCTGGGAGAGCAACACCGACCTTGCGAAGTTCATCGCCGGTGTGAGTGGTTCGAGCGGCACCCAGCGCGAGCGTTTTCTTTTCGATCACGTTGATTTACCGGCGACGCTCAATTACCTGGCAGCAACGGTGATCATCGAAGACACCGATCACCCGCACAAGAACCACTATCTCTACCGGGATACGATGGGCGATGGAGAGTGGCGGTTCCTTCCCTGGGACAAGGACCTGACCTTCGGACGCAACTATCTTCGCGGCTATGGTGTCTTGAACGATCTTTTGTGGGCGAATCAGGATCCCGTCTGCCACCCTCTGCTCGGCGATGCGGCGCATCCCAATCACGATCGACACTGGAATCGCCTGATCGAGGCTTGCCACAGTACCCCGCGTATCCGGTCCATGTTCCTGCGGCGATTGCGCACGCTGATGGACCGCTTGCTACAGAGCCCCGGCACACCACGGACAAGCAGGCACTTCGAGAAACGACTGGATGCGCTCAAGGCCTTGATGTCAGCGGATGTGGCGCTGGACAAGGCTCGCTGGGGCGTGCCTGCCTGGGGCAACCGGAGTTATGACTTCAAGACGGCTCTCGGTCGCCTCGAAAACCTCTATCTCGTACCTCGACGAACTCACCTGTTCGTGACCCACAGTTCTTCGGCGACGGGGATCATTCCCGCGGCGCAAAAACCGGGCGTCAAGCTCGTGATCGCCGCTGTGCAGGCCGAACCGACCTCGGGAAATCAGGACGAGGAATACATCGAGTTCGCCAACCCCAGCAATGACGCCATCGACATCTCGGGATGGAACCTCTTCGGCGGAGTGGAGTTCGCCTTCGAGCCGGGCACGGTGGTCCCCGCCAACGGGTCTGTTTATGTCTCGCCCGACCCACGGACGTTTCGCGCCCGCAGTTCCGACCCTCGCGGTGGCCAGGGATTGCTGGTTGTCGGGCCCTACAAGGGGCATCTGGAGCCGACCGATTCGCTCAGCCTCTACGACCAAAGGGGGCGGCGGGTAGCGGAGAAGGGTGGGCTGGCCTACACGCTGACCACCAAGGGCAAGGGTGATGTGAGCCTGAAGGTTCGCGGGGCTCCCGCAGGGGCGGAACTGTTCGTCTTGTTTTCCCTCAATACTCGACATCGCCTTGGCTGCGGCCCGCTGCTGGGGCTTGGGACCGACGCGCTCGGAACGGTCAGTGTGCCGATCAACACCCACCCCTTCCATGTTCTTGCGAGTCCGGCGGGCGACTACAATTTCTCGGCACCGGCGGGCACCGTGCCTTTCGGCCTGACACTCGACAGCCGCGCCTTGCGGATCGACATCCCTGCCTGGAAGCTCGAGGTGAGTCGCGTGTTACGGGTTCGCTTTTGAGTCCGATCCCGTTGTTCGGGGTATTGTGGTGATGATGATATCCATGCGTGCAGGGCAAGGTTTAGTTCTCGCCGCTTTGGTGGTTTCGGCTGTTGTCGGTCAGGCCCCGAATACTGAACGGCCTAACTTCATCGTTGTCATGACCGACGATCAGGGTTGGGGCGATGCCCGCTACAACGGCCACGAGGAGATCCAAACACCTCATCTGGATGCCATGTCGCGTGCCGGCATTCGCTTCGATCGTTTCTACGCCACGGCCTCCATGTGCAGCCCGACCCGTGCGGCCACTCTGACCGGGCGGAGCAACCTGAGGTTGGGTATCGGCGGGCCGATTGCGGCCGGCCGTGGCCACCTCGCGGCGGAGGAGATCACCATCGCCGAGGCGCTCGAGCCGAAGGGATACGTCAGTGGCCATTTCGGCAAGTGGCATGTTGGCGACATCGTCAATGACGCGGATCAAACCCACGTCATGCATCCCGGGATGGCTGGCTTCGGGGAGTGGTTTTCGACCCGTAACGTGTTGCCGACGCTCGACCCGTACCGGGGCAAGTTCGATAAGAGTCAGCACTACTATCACAACGGCCGGTATGTCCCCGAGAGCGAGGGTATCACCGGCGATGATTCGAAGATCGTGATGGACGCGGCACTGAGGTTCATCACCGCCCGCGCCGAGGCGGGGGGACCGTTCTTTGCCTTCATCTGTTTTCATGCGGTACACAAGCCGCTCGGTTTGATCGAAGACTTCGCCTTGCCCTACGCCAGCGTCGAGGACAAGAATCGCCGGATCTACTATTCCAATATCACCGCCATCGACGCGGCGATGGGTAGCTTGCGCAGCCGTTTGCGTGAACTGGGAATCGCAGAGAATTCGTTGCTGTTGTTTTGCTCGGACAACGGACCCAACCTCAAGGGTGAAGAGGGTGCCGGCCCTGGATCCAAGGGGCCCTTCAGGGGTCGCAAGGGGCAGCTCTACGAGGGAGGCATCCTCGTGCCGGGTTTGCTGGAATGGCCCGCCGTCGTCGGTGAAGGTCGCGTTGTCGATACTCCGGTCATCACCAGCGATCTCTTTCCGACCTTCCTCGAGCTTGCCAGCGTGGAGTTGCCCGATCGCCCTTACGATGGGGTCAGTATCGCCTCTCTGATCCGTGGCGATGGATCACTGCCCGAGAGGGATCTGTGTTTTTCCACCAAGGGTTGGCTGGCGATCCAGAGCAGGGGTCGCAAGCTGGTCCGGCAAAAAGGCCGGTCGGCCGCGTTCCAACTCTATGATTTGACGGCGGATCCTTGCGAGAAGACCGACCTGGCTTCCGATCAGCCGGCGGTGGTTTCCGAACTTCGCGGCAAGCTCGATGCCTGGGTCAAGGCCTGTGAAGAGAGCCAATCCGGCGCTGACTATCGTTGATCGTCAGCGAGCCGTGCGGGAAGTCGTTGCCTGCGGGATTCTCGGCCACCACCGCTTTCCTTGGAGGTTAGCATGGGCCGGTATGAGACGTTGGCTTGCCTTTGCGATCCTCACCCTGATGGGTGCAGTTCCATGTCTTTGCGCTCAGGCGGGAGGGGTGACTTCGCCCAAGGCCTTCCTCGGCCATGATATCGGCGAGGATTACTTCCTCGCGAACTACACGCAGCTGACGTCTTACTGGCAGAAGCTATCGGAAGAGTCGCCCCGCATGGTCCTCGAAGAGATCGGGCGTACGGGATATGGCCAGAAGATGTGGATGGCGGTGATCTCTTCGCCGCAAAACATCGCCGATCGTGAAAGCTATCGCAAGATCGGCGAGCGCCTGGCGAGGGCCCGCGGTCTGAGCGACGCACAAGCACGCCAGTTAGCCCGAGATGGTCGCTCCATCATTTGGATCGATGCTGGAATGCATGCCACCGAGAGCGTGGCCGCCCAGAATATTATCGAACTCGCCTACAGGATGTGTTCCCGCGATGACCCGGAGGTTCGCAACATCCTCGACAAGGTCATCTTGCTCGTTTGTCCCGCGAATCCCGATGGCATGGAACTCGTCGCCAACGCCTACATGGCGACGCGTCGGGTGGGGGGGCTGCCGGTGCTTTATCAGCGCTACGTGGGCCATGACAACAACCGCGACTTCTATGCCTGCAACACAGTCGAGAGCAAGGCCATTGCGCGGATCCTCTACCGGCGCTGGTACCCGCAAGTGGTCTACAACCATCATCAGAGCGCTCCGCGCGGGACCATCATCT
The DNA here is from genome assembly GCA_964542765.1 of uncultured candidatus Brocadiaceae bacterium. GTDB lineage: Bacteria > Planctomycetota > UBA1135 > UBA1135 > UBA2386 > CAZIVO01. The sequence goes on from CAZIVO010000026.1 coordinate 26,734, forward strand.
TCACTCCGCCTTTCCGGGATCCTTTCAATTACGAGTTCGACCCCCTCGTGGTGCGCGGCATCGATCTGGTCTCCGCGCACATGAGTCATCGCTTCGCTCAGGAGAGCAAGCCGGGGAGTATCTCGCGCAGTGGCGCGCCATACTCGACATGGTGGAACGGCGGTCTCCGGACGACGGCCTATTTCCACAACATGATCGGAATCCTGACCGAGTCCTTCGGCAGCCCTAACCCTTCCCGGGTCAGGCAGACCCTGGACCAGCGGCTTCCATATGGCGACTACCCCTATCCGATCTCGTCACAGGAGTGGCATGCGCGGCAGACGATCGAGTACCTGCAAACGGCCAACTTCGCAATTCTCGATCTGGCTGCGCGTTACAAGAAGGAGTTCTTGTTCAACATCTACCAGGCGGGTCGCAACTCGATCGCGCGCGGCAGCGTCGATCACTGGACGCCGACGCCGAAACTTCTTGCGCGCGCGCGCAAGGGCCAGACAGGAGGGCGCCGAGAGAGTGATCAGACCACCGGTGATGGATCACGGGATCCCTTTGTCGATCCCGCTTTGCGGGATGCACAGGTGTACGTTCTCCCCGTTCAGGGCAATGACAATGCCGCGACGACATGGTTCGTGAACCGCTTGATCCATACGGGTGTGGAGGTGCATCGCGCCACGGCGAGCTTCTCGACTGTTGATCGAAGCTATGCGGAGGGGACCTTCGTGGTCTTTGCGGCGCAGGCTTTTCGACCACATCTTCGCGACATGTTCGAACCGCAGTGGCATCCCGACGACATCGGTAGCAGCGGCGAGCCCGTGCGCCCGTATGACAGTGCTGGCTGGACCCTTGCCATGCAGATGGATATCGCCTTCGACCGTTTTTACGAGCCTCTTGTCGGACCTTTCGAGCGGATCGACGGCCTCGCAAAGCGGCCGGCCGGGCCCTTCCGTGACGGCCGAGCAGGCTGGCAACTCTCGCGACGAGATGGCGATGCCTACAAGGCGATCAACCGGTTGCTGAAGGCTCGAGAGCATGTGTATCTCGGGCAAGGCCGTGGTGATTCGAGCGAGACCGTCTTTGTAGCTAAACGGGCTGGCACCGCTGCAAGGATGGAAGGCCTCGCCACCGAACTCGGTATCGAGCCTGGCCCGCTGGCCCGCGCGCCGGCGAAAAAGAAGCGGTTGCGGCCGATCCGGATTGGTCTCTTCGATACCTTCGGGGGGAACATGGCGACCGGTTGGACTCAGTGGGTGCTCGAGCAGTACGAGTTTCCGGTCGAACTCGTTTTCGGCAGCACCATCAATGCTGGTCGCCTACGAGAGAAATTTGATCTCTTGATCTTCCAGACGGGCCTGCCCTCAGGCGGTGGGGTGGCGCGGGCTCGACGGGGATTCAGCCGACGGACGAGCGGTAAGGACGAGGATCTTGGCAAGCTGGTCAAGGCTCTGCCTCCTTTCGAGGACTGGTCCGACATCGCGGCTCGCCGTGTTGCGATCGATCGCAAGGAGGGTGTTGCTGCGCTGCGCGAGTTCGTCGAGGCGGGAGGCACCCTGCTCACGATCGGCTCCCAGGCTCAGGCAGCGATCGATCGTTTCGATCTGCCGGTCGAGACATCGATCACCATCGAGAAGGACGGGAAGGAACAACGCGTGACGAACGCCGAGTTCTTCATCCCCGGTTCGCTCATCGAGATAAGCGTCAATCGATCGGTGGGCGCGGGGGCATCCAAGAAACTCGCTGCGATGTTCCGCCGCAGCCCGTCTTTTCGTGTTGCGGACGATGCGAAGGGAGTCGAGGTCCACGCCAGCTACAGTGGCGAAGATCTCTTGATGAGTGGCTGGGCCATCGGAGTCGAGCATCTCGAAGGCCGTGCGGCGGTGGTGTCTGCGAGTCTCGGCAAGGGTCGCATCTGGCTCTTCGGCCCCGACATCCTCTACCGCGGTCAGCCCACGGGGAGTTTCAAGCTGGTCTTCAACAGCATTCTCGCGGCGGCCGCAGACTGATTCGAACAGTCTCCGAGGGTCAGAGCCATTCGAGGATGTTCCGCCATCGACGGGCCTTGGTCTGGCGCCGGACGGAGGCGTTTGCGGGACTGGTCGAAGGGAGAGTCTCGAAGTGCAGTCGCTGGCGAACTGTGGGACTCAGTTCCTCGGCCAAGTATTGATCAAAGAGTTCCTCGGCCTTGCGGCCGTTGAAAAATACGGCGCGAATGGTCCGTCGCCGAGAGAGCAGATCTACGATTTCGTTGGGGACAACGTTTTGAATCGAAGCATCGCTGCTGAGTTGCCGATCACACCTGCAAGCGACGTCCCAGAGAGCCACCTTGCGATGTTTGAGGATGCCGACCCGTTCCTGGTAGTCCAACTCCGGTGCGGCGCCGAGGAGTTTGCCCATGAAGGTCCAGAACAGGTTTCGAGAGTGGCCGTAGTACTGGGCACGCCGTTTTGATGCGACGCTCGGCATGGTGCCGAGAATCAAGATGTTCGGCGAGGTGCCGAGGACGGGTGGAAAACCGGTGAATTGTTCGTCCGCCGTCATGGCACCGGTCCCGCCAAGTTCTTTGGCTGGCTGCGCCTGATCCGCATTACTCGCGGCCGACTGCCTTTTCCATGAGGTCGCTGATGGCGCGGGCCAGTTTCTGAGGATCGGCAGGCAGGCTGCCTTCGGCGACCAGGGCTTGGTCGAGAAGGAGTTCGCTCCACTGCTCGACTTCGGCGGTGTTGTCGGAGTCATCGTTCAGGGCTTGCAGGCGCTGAACGACCGGATGATCCGGGTTGAGTTCGAGGACCCGCTTTTGATCGGGGACTTCCTGGCCGTTGGCCCGCAGGAGTTGCTCGATGTGGGGGCTGAGGCCATCCGCTTCCGTCACCAGGCATGCAGGCGAGTTGGTGAGTCGGTCCGTCAACCGGACATCCTTGACCTGATCGTCCAGGCGATTCTTGATGCAGCCGAGGAGACCTTCGTACTGCGTCGCCTGTGCCTGCTTGGATTCTTCATCGACCTTCGTATCGGGAAGATCGAGGGAGCCCTTGCTGGCTGCTACCAGTGGCTTGCCGTCGAACTCGTGCAAGCTCTGCACGACCCACTCATCGATCGGGTCGGCCATCAACAGGACATTGAAGCCGCTGGCCTTGAGCTTCTCGATATGTGGGCTGTTGCGCGCCGCGTCGAGACTCGGTGCGGTGACGTAGTAGACGGCTTTCTGATCCTCGGCCATCCCCTCGATGTATTGCTTCAGCGAGATGACGCCGCCATCGGTGTCGTTGGAGTGTGCGTAGCGCAAGAGGCCGGCGATGCGTTCCCGGTTTTCACCGTCGTGATGGATGCCTTCCTTCAGGATGGGACCGAATTCCTGCCAGAAGACCTCGTACCGGTTGGTTTTGCTCTCATTGCCATCCTCGGCCGTCACCGTCGTCTCACCCTCGTTGGCGAGTTCTTCGAGCATCCCCAGGGTGCGAGTCACGATCTGCTTTCGGATCATCCGGGTGGAGCGGTCCTGCTGCAGGATCTCTCTCGAGACGTTCAGCGGGAGGTCTTCGGAGTCCACGATTCCGCGGATGAACCGCAACCATTCCGGCAAGAGTTCTTCGCAGTCTTCCATGATGAAGACGCGCTTGACGAACAGACGCATGCCGTGTGGCTTGCGGTCGATCAGGTCGAATGGCGGTTTTGTCGGGATGAACAGGAGGCCGGTGAGTTCCTGGGTGCCTTCCACCTTGAAGTGTGAGCGGGCGAGCGGCGGCTCCCAGTCATGGCTCAGGTGCTTGTAGAACTCCGCATACTGTTCATCGGTGATCTCGTTCTTGGGCCGTGTCCAGAGAGCACTCGTCGAGTTGATGACCTCCCATTCCTTGACGGTTTCGGTCTGTTTCGGATTGCCCTCTTCGTCCTTTTCATCACCGACCGGCTTGGTCCGCTCCACCTGCAAGCGGATCGGATAGCCGACATAGTCCGAATACTTGCGAATGAGTTGCTTGATCTTCCATTCGTCGAGGAACTCTTTTTCGTCATCCTTGAGGTGAAGGATGACGTTTGTGCCGCGCCCTTCTTTTTCCGAGTCCTCGATCGTGAACTCGCCTTTCGCCTGGCTTTCCCATTGCTTTGCCGGCGCATCCGAAGTGGCTGCTTTGGTGACCACGGTCACGTCGTCGGCGACCAGATAGGAGGAGTAGAACCCGACGCCGAATTGTCCGATCAGCGAGAGGTCGCTCTTGGAGTTTCCGGTCAGGGACTGCATGAGCTTCTTGCTGCCGGAGCTGGCGATGGTGCCGAGATTGCCGATGAGCTCGTCTTCGGTCATGCCGATGCCGTTATCTCGCAGGGTCAGGGTGCCGGCATCCTGCGACGGGATGATGTCGATGCACAGTTCATCACCGTCGCGTAGATCGTGATCGGTGAGAGCTGCGAAGGACAATCGATCGAGCGCATCGCTGGCATTGCTGACCAGCTCCCTCAGAAAGACTTCTTTGTGGCTGTAGAGGGAGTTGACGACGAGCGAGAGGACTTCGTTGACTTCGGTCTGGAAGCTGTGGGTTGCCTTGGTCATGGGCGCGGAATTAATAGCCCCTGATCTCTACTTTCATCAAGTCCTCAGCCAGTAAGACTTTTCCGCTGAAGGTCGCTCGTGCCTGGGCCTCGAGGTCGTGACCGTCACATTGGGGATAGAAATGTGTCAGGCAGAGTCTCCTCGCACCGGCCTTCTCGGCATGTTCGCCGGCCAGTCCGGGCGTCATATGTCCGGGTACCCCCTGGCCGTCCGGGAAAGAGCAGTCACAGATGAAGAGATCGGCGTTCCGCGCCGCTTCGATCAGCCCGGAGCAGGGTTCGACATCGCCGCTGAAGGTGAAAATCCCCCCGTCGGGTGACTCGATGCGATAAGCAAGGCTTTGTGGGGTGTGAGCGACCCTCACCGCCTTGACCGTGAGTTGCTCGACGGGAAAGGACCCAGGCCCGATTTCTTCGACCGACAGGGCATATCCGTCCGCTGCGAGCCAAGGCCATGCAGCGGTCAGGTGATCCAGCCATTCCGCGAGCCCGTGGTGGGCGATCAGCCGAAGCGGCGGGCGCCCTGCGAACAGCGGGTCCCGCAGGGTGAACAGGAGCGCTGGAAGATCGCCGGTGTGATCGGTGTGGAAGTGGGTGAGTAGCACCGCGGTGATCTCGTCGGGCTTCACCCCGGCCTGAGCGAGGCGTCGTAGCGTGCCGGGGCCGATATCGATGAGCATGTTCGTCCCATCCTCCTGAACCAGATAGCCCGCCGGGAATCGGTCGGGCACGGGAATGGATGTACCGGAGCCGAGGATCGTCACGCGCATGCGAGAAGGCTATCTTCTCGAGCATGTTTCTCACACTGGCGGTATCTCTCGGTCTGATTTTGGTTGTTTGTGGCTGCGTCTGGCATGGCTCGGCGCCAAAGCGGGGGGGGTTCATGCACACGGTCGTCTTCTGGTTGAAGGCTGGCATCCCTGAGGATGCAGCCGATCAGATCGCCGACTTCTATGTCCGCAAGGTCCCTTCGGTGACGGGAGTGGAACTGGTATTCGTAGGTCGCCCTGCGGGCACTTCGCGCGAGGTTGTCGATAACAGCTACACGGTTCTGAGCTGTCTGCTGTTCGAGGATGCTGCCGCTCAGGAGGCATGGCAGGTCGATCCTGTGCATGATGAGTTCCGGGAGAGCTTCGGCCCGTGGTTCGAGTCCGTGGTCGTGTACGACACGATCCACTGAGCTGGTCAGCTTTCGCCGATCCTTCTCTCCGCTTCTGCCAGAGCGGCAGCGTAGTCTTCTTGACTGTTGATGTTGTGCAGGAGTTGTTCTGCTGCGCCCGAGGTGGCGAGGGCGTCATCCTCGAGAACGAGCGCATTCACCCGTTCGGTCAGGGCCCGCGGCTTGAGGATGCCTTCGTTGATCAAGGTCTCGATCTTGGCGATGACTCGCAGGGAATAGATCGCCGCAAGCGGCTGCATGATGCCGCCGGGCCGGGCGAGGACCATGTCATGGTCGCCGAGTTGATCGGCGAGCCAACCGACCGCGTGTTCGGTCAGGAAGGGGAGGTCGCAACTGCTGACGAAGGCGGCGTCACATCGCCCATCGAGAGTTTTCATACCCGCCAGCATGCCCACCAGCGGCCCTTGACCAGTCTGTGCGTCATGGGTGATTTCTGCCTCGAGCGGGATGGGCGGCAACTCTTGATCTTCGTCACGCGCGACGACCACGACCGGTGCGCTGCAACTCAGCAGAGTCTCCACGGCACGGCCCAAAAGAGTCCCGCCGAGGAAGGGTAGGGCTTCCTTGGGTTCTCCCAGCCGCCGACTGCGACCGCCGGCCAGCACGATTGATCCTAGACGCATGTGGAAGGTTGTAGCCGTCACGGCTGCCAGCGTCAGCCATGATGTGACGACAAGGGCCTTCAGCTTTGCCGGTGTGGCTGTATGACTTGCGTCGTGAGGCCTTCCGAGCTACCTACATCCGAGACGCGCAGCCTCACCCGGGGACTGCTCGATGCACTCGATTACGCGCGACTCGGCCCCATCTACTGCGATGAGGGCGGCGACGCCTTCTGGCAGGATCGACGTGAACCTGTCGAGGAACTCGGGCTCGCCTGGGCACAGGCTCTCGGAGAGAGGCTCCGCCCAGGCGGCCGCAGCCTTTACGTTGGTGCCGGAGTGGCGGAACTGCCGGCGCTCCTGACCGAAACGTGTGATCTGGAAAGAAGTTGCTTGCCGACCAACTTGCGGCAAGAGGAATGCGAGAGCTTGAACGCCAGCCTGGGCTCGATCGGTGTGGGTGATGAGTTGCGGTTCGAGGCCCGTGACGCAGGTTGTTGCGGTGACCGAGGGCCGTTCGACCATCTTTGCATGGTCAGCGTTCTTGTCGACCCGGAATGCTTCCACTGGCTTTGCGGGGTGACCTACGGAAGGGTTGCGCCGGTTTCTCTGGATGTCGACGAGTTCGTCGCCGAGCGAGATCGTGCTCGCTCCCTGGTTTCCTCGTTGCTGGATACTCTGACCTTGCCCGCTGTTGTCACGACGACGGTTGAAGAAGTTCCCTGGATCATCGAGGCGGCGAAGGCGCGCGGGCTTCGCGTGGAGGCTGATGAACAGATGCTGGATACCGCGATCGTCGGCGACCCGATCGGGTTCTTGACGATTTCGAAGGGGGGGGGATGAGTTCCTCGATCGGATTCGAACTCGGCCATGCCGAGGGGGAGCAGGTTCAGGTGCAGGTGATTTCCCGCGCCTATCCCGGCGGTTTGGGCATCTTCGATGACAACTGGTTGAATGTTCAGATCCATGCGCGCGTATCGCCCAGGAGCTTTCGCTTTGGCGCCTTCTTGCGCGCCCGCTCCTTCGCGGTGTTTGCTCAGGAGTTGCAAGGCCTTGCGGCAGGTGATTGCGCCCGCGCACTCTTCGAGTCGCGTGATCCGTGGCTTTGGGTCGAGCTTCGGCGAGGCGATGCGGGAGATTCTGCTGCAGCTGAGACGATGCAGGAGACCCTGGAAGAGAGGGTCTGGACCTTTGCCAAGACGATGCCCGAGAACCCCCACTACTGGACGGCGAAGGATTCATGGCCGGACCCGCAGTTGTTCGAGCGAGTGGTGGAATACATCCGCGCATACGGCGAGCAGGAGATCTATGAAGGAAGGCCCTACACCGTCTTTCGGGCCAACGGGTGGAAGTACTGGACGATGGGCAGTCCTGTCCCGGAAACAACGATCATCAACCGCAAGCGCAGCACCGAGGATGCTCCGAGGGGGGCTTTCGAGGCTTTGGCGGCGGTGCGCGATGGAGGTGGCGAACGGGCGGCAACCATCGCCTGGTCGCTGCAAGATGAAGATGTCGATCGGTTGAGAGCGGCGGTTTCGGCCGTGGTGGCGGAGTTCGGGGAGATCCCGGGGAGCGAGCGATGAACTGGGATGGTGAAACAATTCTGGCTCCCTTGACCAAGGGAGGAAATCTGCCGTTCCGCCGCCTCTGTGTCGAACTCGGTGCGAAGGTCACCATGTCGGAGATGGCCTACTCGCGGCAGGTTCTGCGAAAGAATCGCGCGGAGCTCGCTCTTCTTCGCAAGCATGAGAGCGAAACTTGTTTCGGAGTTCAGATCGCGGCGACCAATGCTGATCAGGCGGTTGCCGCAGGGAGTGTAGCAGTCGAGCGGGGTGCTACTTTCGTGGATCTGAATGCGGGATGTCCGATTCATGACACGGTTCGGCGGGGGATGGGAGCGACATTGCTACGTCGCCCGAAAGCTCTGGCGAGCATCGTCTCTCAGATGGCAAAAGAACTTCCGGTGCCCGTGACCGTCAAGATTCGATCGGGCTGGAAAGAGGGTGAGATCAACGCCATCGAGGTGGGTCATCTCATCGCTGACGCCGGGGCGGCAGCCGTGGCCTTGCACGCACGCACGCGAGAACAGCGCTACACAAGATCTGCGGACTGGGATTTGATCGCTCGTCTCGTCAGTGAGTTGCCGATTCCCGTGATCGGCAACGGGGACATCCTGACCCATTACGAAGCGCGTTGGCGGCGCGAGGAGTCCGGGTGCGCCGCCGTGATGGTGGCCCGGGGAGCCCTTTTCAAACCCTGGATATTCCGCGAGATCCACCAGGCCAGCGATGAGTTGCCGACGGCCGAGGAGCGGGTAGCCATCTACCACCGCCTCGCAGTCCTGATGAAGGAGCATTTCCGGGATGATGATCGCGGTCATCGTCGAGCGATGCAGTTTCTTCCCTGGCATCTCGGCATGTTTTGCCGTTACCGCCCTTTTCCCGAGGAGGAGTGGGCAGAGCGTTCGCGACAGCATCCTTTGATCCAGACGCGACAGACATCGAGGGAAGATCTCTCGGTTCTGGAGGCGCTGCTGCGGGATGTGCGTGAGCCGACGCATGTATGCATGGCACAAGCGCTTTGGGATGCGGCAACAAGCGAGGACGCTCTGGAATGTTTGATGCAGATTGCACATGAACAACCGCCCGATCCCGGGGAACCGTCGGAACTTGCGCGGCAGCAAGGCTGATACCGGGAAACCACGATGGTGCTTCGGTGTTCGTATTCCTTTAGATGGTTGCCCGCCGTTGGCATTGCGTTGGGCTCCCGGAATAATGCTGACTCGTCGTGAAGCACCTCGTTCGACTCATCCCTCCCTTTCTCGTGCGTATGTTCGCGCGTCCTTATGTGGCAGGCGACTCCCTTGAAAAAGCATTGGAGGTGGCGTCCCGACTGCACCGAGACAAGGGATTCTTGACCACTCTCGATTTGCTGGCCGAGGGAGTCGAAGACGGAGTCACGGCACGTCGCAACATCGACACCTATCTTGAGATGGTCGATGCTGCGGCGTCGGATGTGCGGTTTCCAGACCGCGATAGCCGCCCTTCTCTTTCGCTGAAGTTGTCGAGCTACACGACCGATCCTCTCGACAAGGGTGGGCATGCGGATAGCTCCCGGGAGGCGGTGTTCGAGATCGCAGAGTATGCGAAGGCCAAGGGTGTGAATCTGACGCTGGATATGGAGAGTCGGCACTGGACCGAGTTCACCATCGAGTTGCTCGGCGATCTTCACCGTGCCGGCTATCGGCATGTGGGAGCGGTTTTGCAGACGCGCTTGCACCGCACCGCTGCCGATCTGGAGAGGATCCCTGAAGGTATGCGGGTTCGGCTGGTCATCGGGATCTATGACGAGTCCAAGGATCACGCGATCACCGACAAGGTGGAGATGAAGAGGAGGTTGGTCGAATATGGAGCGTACCTGCTCAAGGCGGGGCACTATGTCGAACTCGCCACGCATGATGAGGAGTGGGTGAGAAGTTTCCTGGAGGAAATAGTGCCTTCGGTGGGGGCGTCGACCGATCACTTTGAAATCCAGATGCTCTACGGAGTGCCGCGGGATCGCTTGCTGAGCGAGTTGCATTCTCAAGGTTGCCGCGTACGCCTCTACGTCCCCTTTGCTCGTAGCTGGCCCCTGGCGATCGCCTATCTCCGCCGCCGCCTCGACGAATACCCGGCCATGGCCTTCCACGTGCTCAGGAATTTGCTGAGGCGGGCCTGAGACCTTCCTGGGCCGCGGTATTCCGGATGCTGGCAGAGATGTTCACATCTGTGGATAAAACCTTGATAAACGGTGGTGAAGAGGTCGCGATTCCATGAAATAAGCCCGATTCAGGCATTTTTGGTGTCTCGTCGGAGCCTTGTGGCGGGTCGCTTGGTATAATCACCCTCATTACTATGCCGACCCCAATTCAAACGATTGTAGAGCGCCTCTGTGCCTGGAAAGACGTCACCCGGGACAAGGTAGAGACCAAGGACAGCTTCTTCGTTCGAGGGCAAATATTTGCCTACCTCGGCCGAAAAGGCGTTGTCGTCAAGCTGGCTCCCCCACAGGTGACCGAAGCCCTCAAGATCCAAGGCGCCAAGCGTCAACCCGACGATGGCGACCCGCACTCCCGCGAGTTCGTTGAGATTCCCGTCAATGGTCCGCGCGAGGTTGAGCGGGCGATGATGTGGCTGCGCCGGGCATGTCGCCTCGGCCGCACGGCCGCCGGGCCTGTCTGAACTCCAGGGCTTTCGGGTGAGAGATTCTGTCGAAGGCTAAGCGTCTGTACCGGCGTGTCCGGCGCCAAAAGCTCCACTCACTCGGGAGTTCTTTCCCAGGGGGTGTCGGTGATCTTGTGTCGACGGTTTGCGTCCCGGGCCCAGGCGAAGAAGAGGTCCGACAGTCGGTTGAGCCAGATGCCTATCTCGACCGGGACCTTTTCGTGTGAACCCAGCGACCATACCTCCCGCTCTGCTCGTCGGCAGACGGTTCGCAACACGTGGAGGAGCGCTGCTGTCCGGTGGCCACCCGGAA
>CAZIVO010000027.1:0-35155 GCA_964542765.1 uncultured candidatus Brocadiaceae bacterium
CCGCATCTCGCTTCGAATCGGAGATGACTGCGCTTCGATGCCTACCGAAGCAAAAACCATCACCAGCATCGCAATACAGGGCATGAATGTTCTCATGGTGTCTTCCTATACGAGGGTTTGAGCAGAGTTTGAGTCAGTTCAGCTTACTTCTTGATCTAAAGACCCGCCAACCCCCTGATAATCCTCTCGCAAGCAAAATCAGACCAGTCGTGCAGTGCCTCCGCGAAGAGGTCGTCCACGGCGCCATGAAAGCAAACCTGACAACTCCAAAGGGATGAACACACGTTGCAGAACCCGGACCATCATTGGTCGATCGACCCTGGAATAGCCTTCCTCAACCACGGCTCCTACGGGGCCTGCCCCATCCCGATCCTCGCCGAACAGCAACGCTGGCGAGAGCGCATGGAAAAGCAACCCGTACAATTCCTGGACCGAGATCTCGAAGACCTTCTCGATCAGGCAAAGACGGTGGCCGCACCCTTCGTCGGAGCCGATGCCGAGGACTTCGTGTTCGTGCCCAACGCCACAACCGCTGTGAACTCCGTGTTGCGATCCCTGGAACTTCATCCCAACGATGAAATCCTGATTGTCGACCACGGCTATAACGCCTGCCTGAATGTCGTCGACCACGCCTGCGCGAAGAGCGGGGCAAAGAAGGTAGTGGTCGAACTGCCCTTCCCGATCTCTTCGCCCGACATCGTCATCGAGCGCGTGATCGCCGCCATCACACCAGCAACCCGGCTGGCCCTGATCGATCACATCACGAGCCCGACCGGTCTCGTTCTCCCGGTTGCGCAGCTTGTCCATGAATTGAACGAGCGCGGCGTCGACTCGATGATCGACGGCGCTCATGCGCCGGGAATGCTGGATCTCGACATCTCTTCGCTGGGAGCCACCTACTACACAGGGAATTTCCACAAGTGGGTGTGCGCACCAAAGGGAGCGGCTTTCCTCTGGGTCCGCCGCGACCGCCAGATCGGGCTGAGGCCCATGACCATCAGCCACGGTGCGAACTCACCCCGCGAAGATCGCTCACGGTATCGCCTTGAATTCGACTGGACCGGGACAGATGACCCCACGGCTTATCTCTGTGTCCCGGCCGCCATCGAGTTTCTCGGCGGCCTCTTCGAAGGGGGCTGGGAGGAGTTGCGCCATCGCAACCGGCAACTCATCATGGCGGCCAGAAAGCTCCTCTGCGAAGCCCTCGGATGCTCGATACCAGCTCCCGAAGAGATGATCGGAATGCTTGCAGCGGTCCCCCTTCCAGAGATCGCCGCCTCATCAGGTGACAGCCCCTTGTATAGAGACCCCTTGCAAGATGCCTTGCGCAAAGATCATGGAATAGAGGTCATGATCTTGTCCTGGCCCTCGCCGAAACTACGCATATTGCGTATATCCGCACAGGCCTACAACCGAATCGAACAGTATGAAAAGCTCGCAGCCGCCTTGCGAGATCTGGTGTGAAGAAGATGAATCTGTCGCTTTCCCTCCCCGCAAAACTGGTTTTCGTTTTCTTCCCGGCCCTCGCTGCCGCTCAGAGTTTCCGAGTCGTCAGCGAAAATCCGGAAGACTGGAAGTCTCCCGTCAAGATGACCTGGCAGCGAACGCTCGATGACGCCATTGCCCTGGCAAAGGCACAAGGTCGCCCACTCTTGTTCTGCGTCAACATGGACAAGGAATCGGCCTGTATCCAGTTCGCAACTCGCAAGTACCGTGATGTCGCCTTCGCCAAGCTCTGCGATCCTTTCGTCTGTGTTCTGGCATCACCAAACCGCCACAACCCGAAAGACCACGATGAGAAGGGTCGTCGGATCCCGTGCCCCAAGTTCGGCGGTATCACCTGCGGCGAACACATTGCGGTCGAACCACTCGCCTATGATAGGTACTTCGGTGGCCGGCGCGTGGCGCCACGGCATCTGGCTGTGATGGTCGACGGGAAGATCCTGTTCGATCGGTTCCTCGACGTCAATCTGCGGCGCGTGGACAACGCTCTCTCCGACCATCAACCCGAAGAAGCTGTGGTCTCGGTACACCCCGATGACGATGACGGTCTCCTGGCAAGCCGCGACTCACACGATCGAACAGCCATCGAGGCGCGCTACCTCGCCGGGAACAAGGCCTACCGGCGACAGTTGCTCGAGAAGGCGGCAAAGACCGACTCCGAGCCCTTCGAACTCCTGCTGATGGGTATGAAGGAAGATGATGCTCAACTTCGTGATGCAGCCTTCGACAGCCTCGCAGCAACGGCGACCAGAAATGCCCTGCCCCTGCTTTTGGATGCCCTCGCAACACGGGACAAGGGCCGCGCTGCCCTCATGTCAGCCCTGGCCCGCATCGAGAAGGCCGACCATCTGGCCCGGCGCGCCCTCACCGCACGGCGAGCCCTCGATGCCGACTCCGAACAGATCAAGGTATCGAAGTGGCTCAGCGCGATACGCAACGACTCGCAGCAATGGCCAAGCGACTTCGTCTCGAGCGAGGAAATCCCAGAGCTCGACGAAAAACTCGACAAGCTCACAAAAGAGCGGGCATCAGGCGGAGATCCCGGCACCACGAATCTGGCCATCGCCGAGGCGAATCTGCGCTACGCCCTCAACCGCATACAGGCAGGCAAGGATCCCTCCTTCCTGCTGATGGACGCAGAGTCCGCGGCCAAAAGCGCGGAGAAAGGCGGCGCCGCCGCCTGGAAGTCGAAGGCCCTGCAAGCGCGAACCGCCCATCTCCTCGGGCGTGCAGCAGATGCCAGCAAGCTCGCGGCCGCCTCCCTTCAGGGCTTGGTTGCAGAGGCAGGGTCGCCCCTGGCTGCCGCCATCCTCGGAATCGTGGCGCGCCAGCACACGGCCCAGCTCTATGCCTCCCCGCTGGAAGAAGAAGAAGACGACTATCCTTCTTCCTCGATCACGGAAGCCCATACCGCCTTCAGCCTGCTGGCACAGCATCCCTTCGGGACCGAACAGCAGGTCATCGCACACCTCGACATGCTCGGCTATCTCGGCGCCCGGCGCGCCGCCGGCGCAGCCGTTCGCACCGGCCTTTCTCGGCATCCGGTTTCTGCAGCCATACATGAGCGTTTCCGGAACATCGTGATTTCCGAAGGTGGTGCCGCCGCCCTGGAAAAGGAATACGCAACGCCCTCCAACGAACCCGGAACGCGCGCAGCCCTCGCCTGGTTCTCGGGATATGCCTTCTTGATCGCTGCCGAACAGTATGTGCGAGATGAAAAGGCTCAGGCCGCCAAGCGAGCCTACTCTCGATCCGTCAAAGACTTCGGCGACAGTGCTTCGGCCAACGCCAGCTACGCTGATTCGGCCAACCACTTCGCCGTTCTCGCGCTGGGAGGACTCGCTCGACTCGCGGTGAACGCACAAGATGCAGCCAGCGGAGTAGACCTCCTCTTGAAGGCTGCAAGACTCCGGCCACAGAGTTTCTCTTCCGAGGACGGCCTCGGACAATCACCGGCCGGAACGGCCGAAAAACTGCGTGAGCTGCTGCGCAAGAACGGCGACCAAGAGCTCTTGGCGCGACTGAATGACGGCCTGCCGAGGTGATCGGGGCCTGATCCCAGCGAATCGGGTGCCAACGGCCAGGGCACGCTCAACTTCACCAAGAACATCCCCGCCGCGCAGTGTTACTGGCAAGGGGATCTCCTATGACCCCAAGCATCTCAAGCCGCCACTGACGTCCTCACCACCGGGATCTACTGATCGAACGCGGTCTCTTCAGAACCGCTTGAGAGCAGCCTTGAGTTGGGCGTCGTCACCGCCAATCAGGAAGTCCCCGGGGGCAGGGAGCACCTCGACGTCGACCTCTACACCACGACCGTCGTAGAGCCTGCCGCCCGGGCGGAAGGACGCCATCGACGCGCAGCGCACCTCAATCCCTGTCTTGGGCAGTCGGAAGGCCTGCGAGCGCGCACTGCCTCCGGAACTCGCAGCACCGAGCAGCGTCACGCGAGGCAGGAGTTCGAGCGCGCCGAGGAAGATGTCCGTCGCGCTGAAGCAACCCGAGTCAGAAAGCACCACGACCGGCTGGTCATAGAAGTACTCCGCAAGGTGCCCGGTGCGGTCGAGGACGAGGTAGTGCCAGGCGCTGAACTCGCCCTTCGGCTGCCACTCCGGTTTGAAGGCGGCGGCCGCGCCTCGGATCGCCTCGCGCTGACGGCCGTTCCACCCATCCCAGCCGGCCCGGTGCATGTAGCGGGCCTCCAAGTGATCCTCATCAAAGCGCTGCGAGAGGCGGTACTGCGCGATGTTGCCCACGACCGCGGGCTCCTTGGGGCCGATCAAATACCCCCCCAGCGCGAGCAGAAGCACCCGCGACCCGCCGCCGTTGCCGCGCACATCGACGATCAACCCCTCGGTGTCGACGAACTCTTCCATCGCCTCGCGCAAGGAATCGACATCCCCGTCCATCTGGGCGATGCGCAGATAACCGATGTCCCCTTCGAGGATAGTGCTGCGTGAACGCGGCCAATCGCCGTAGGTGGGTCGGCGCGATGAGAGATCGATCTCTCGCTTGAGAGTTCCACTCCCGTCAGCCCTGGAGAACGTCACCTTGAGCGGTGCGCCCGTCTTTTCCCCGAGGACGCGGCGCACCCAGTCGATCTGGCGCAGGTCACCCAGAACGCGGCGTCGGACGAGTTGCGGGCTGCCATTCGCGATGTAGGGTCGCGCCAGATCGACCCACTCATCCATCGTCTTACCGTCGATCGCTCGAACAACCGGTGCGTCCGGCTCGACCAAGGCAGAGCGGTCCGGGAGCACAGCGACGATTCCCCGAGCGGACTCGGCGAGCAGGAAAGGCAGGTACTTGTCGCCGCGCTGGCCCAGGGGGAGGTTCGAGCGGACCTGGGCGTGCCCGTCCCCAAAGCGCATGAGGAGTCGATGCAGTTCGAGACGCAGTTCGAAGATGTCAACTTGGTCTCCGGTCAGACCGCCACGTATCTGGGCCAACTCATGGTCCAGGTCGACCCCGCCGAGCCCCAGGTAAGCGAACTGATCCTTGAGCCCCGCGCCAAAGGCGTCGATGTCTGCGCGGGCTTCCCCAACCGAGATGCGCGCTGGCCTCGAGGGTCTGCGAGGCCCAGCATCACCCTTGGCGCTCTTATTGTTCGCAGCCAACAACGCCTGGCGCTTCCCCCGCGTCATCTCCACGTTCTCGAGCAGGACGGCCGCCCCATCTGCTACGGAGCGCATGTCGAGGTCTACCTGCAGGTCGCCCTCCCAACCGATCGCCACCAACGCCTCGACGAGATCTTCGGAGAAGCGCTTCTCGCGCTGGCCACGCCATCGCCGATCGATGAAGGCGAAGATCTTCTCAACGCCGATGCCGTCGATCGCGACGGGCACATACCAGGTTTCTGCAACCTGAACCTGCGGCTGGCCTTGCGACCATCGCATCCCATCGAAAGGGCTCGCCTTCACGCGATGGCTCTGGGGGACCAGTGAAACGATGACCAACCCGAGGGCTGTGATGCTCATGCTCGGCACGAAAGCACCGGGCGAGATAAAAGGCAACCACGACCTCCGACGCATCCTGACGACACAAAGCCTCTTCGATCGACAACGGGCGGGGAAAGGGGCAGCACTGGCGCTCCGGGCACCTTGCGGCCAGACGCTCCCTCTCGACAGCCCGACGCGAAACACCCGCGCAGGCCGCTTCCCGGCTGCAGGGGCTTCCCTCACTCAGATTCTAACGTATGTTTGAAACATCTGTTTGATTTGATATGAGCACCGCCGACACCCAGGAACGCCTCCTCGACGCCGCCGAGCATCTGTTCGCCGATCTCGGTTTCAGCGCGACTTCCCTGCGCGCGATCACGACCGTCGCCGAGGTCAATCTGGCCGCCGCCCATTACCACTTCGGCTCCAAGGACGGACTCCTCGAAGCGGTCATCGCCCGGCGCATCGGCCCCATCAACGAGGAGCGCATCGAACGTCTGAACGAGATCGAGAGCAGGTCCCAGGGAATGGCGCTTCCGCTCGAAGAAATCATCGAGGCACTGCTCGCACCAGCGCTTCATCATCTGCGCACACAGCACGGCGCCGACTTCCTGCGCCTCGTCGGACGAAGCCTGACCGAACCCGGGGATCACTGGATCCCGATTGCATCGCAATTTGAAGAAGTCAAGCGGCGCTTCGTTGCTGCTCTGCACAAGGCGGTGCCCGACCTGGCACCCGCAACCCTTTTCTGGCGAATGCACTTTCTGATCGGAATCATGTGCCACACGCTCGCCGATAATCATCGCCTCAAGATGATCTCCGGTGGACTCTGCGATCCAGAAGATGTCGAGGGTGCGATCGCGCATCTGGTGCCTTTCGTTGCCGCAGGCATGCGCGCCCCCGCTCCTTGCATGAAAGAGGAAAAAGCATGAAGAAGAAATTCGCGCTCATGCTGATTGCATCGCTCACCGCCTGCGAGGGCATCCCGCCACCGAGCAGTGATCCGCAACTCACTTTCGCACCGCCCGACAAATGGTCAGGCGCAAAAACGAAACAGGGAGAGATCCTCAAGCAATGGTGGCGGAGCTTCGATGACGAGAAGCTGCCCGCATTGATCCAGGAAGCCTTGCTGCACAACCACGACCTTGCGGCCGCTGCTGCAAGAGTGGAAATCGCCGCCATCCAGGCGAAGATTGCAGGCGCAAGCTCCTGGCCATCGCTAGGACTCGGCATCGACTCCACCCGCCAGCACCAGAACTTCATCGGCCTGCCCATCCCATCCGCCGGCGGCGATGTCATCAGCAAGACCTACTCGCGACATGGAGTCTCGTTGACCTCGAGCTGGGAGATCGATCTTTGGGGTCGTCTTCGCGCCAGCCGGAGCGCCGCGGCAGCCAGCGCCCAAGCATCCATCGCGGGCCTGGCTGAGGCGAGGCATTCGCTCGCTGCCCAGACCGCCAAGTTGTGGTTCGCCGCAGTCGAAGCTCGCCTGCAGTTGGAGCTGGCACACGCAACTCTCGAGAGCTATCGCTCTTCGCTCGCCACCGTGAATGACAGATTCTCCCGCGGTGTCCGCCCTGCTGCGGAGTTGCGACTGGCACGCAACTCTCTGGAGACCGGGAGAGCCTTGGTAGCGCAACGTGAAGAGCAAGCCGCTCTGACTATCCGGCAATTCGAATTACTGCTCGGGCGCTATCCAAGCGGCGCGCTGGTCACAACAACCGACCTGCCCAAAGTCCCCGGCCCTGCACCGGCAGGCCTTCCCTCCGAGTTGTTGACTCGACGCCCGGATGTCATCGCTGCCGAGCGACGCCTCGCCGAACAAGTGGCGCGAGTCGATGAAGCAAGAGCAGCACTTTATCCGACCATCAGCCTGACCACGGCAGCTGGAACCGCAACCGAGCACGTCGAGGACATGGTCAGCGCGGATACCTTCGTCTGGAATGTGATCAGCAATCTGACCCAGCCGATTTTCCAGGGAGGGCGATTGCGAGCGAATGTCGAACTCGCTCAAGCCAGCACCAAGGCCGCTGCTCAGGCATACGCGAGCGCCGCGGTGATCGCCTACGCCGAAGTCGAATCAGCACTCGTGGCCGAAGAGCTTCTGCGCAAGCAACTCGACGCTCTTCGGAGGGCTTCAGAAGAAGCCAGCGCAGCTCGCCAGCTCACCCAGGACCGCTATGGCCAAGGACTCGGAGACTTCTTACCCGTGCTCGAGGCGCAGCGGCGCGAACTTTCTGCCAAGAGCAGCCTCCTCTCGGTGCGCCGCCGCCAGCTCGATGTGCGAATAGACCTGCATCTCGCCCTGGGCGGTGGCTTCGGTGAGGAGCCGGATCGGAGCAAACCATGAGAACTCTCATTCAAACGGTGGCGTGTCTCGCTGTTGTAAGCATCGGAAGCTACTTCGGGTGGTTGCTCCTCAGCAATCCTGTCGAGCCGCCTCGGCAAGAGAAGATCGCCCATGGACAAGCCGTGCGGGTCACAGAAGTCATGCCCGGAAATGTTCAGCTGAAGGTCCACACCAGCGGCACCGTGACGCCACGCACCGAAATACGGCTGATCCCCGAAATTTCCGGGCGAATCGTGTGGATCTCACCCTCCCTGGCTGCCGGCGGCTTCTTTGATAAGGGTGAGCTTCTGGTGAAACTGGATCTCCGGGATTACGAACTCGCCTTGATCCAGGCCAAGTCAGAGGTCGCGCGGGCACAACTCGCTCTCACCAGCGAAGAACAGGTGTCCTTGCGTCAAGCCGAAGCAGAAGTCGCGCGGGCACAGCTCGCTCTGGCTCGCGAAGAAGCCGAGGCAGAACAAGCGCGCAAGGACTGGGAAAAACTCGGCACGGGCAAGGGGTCTCCGCTGGCCCTGCACGAACCACAGGTTGCCGAAGCAAGGGCCACCGTCGCCGCAGCGCGAGCGCTCCTGGCTCTCCACCTGCCCCGGATTGCCGAGGCGAAGGCTGCTGTTGCCGCAGCACAAGCTCACCAATCCAAGGCCGAACTCGACCTGCAGCGGACAGAACTGAACGCGCCCTTTGCCGGCCGCGCCCGGCGCAAGAATGTAGACCTCGGCCAGTTCATCAATCGAGGGGAGCCGATCGCCACCATTTATGCCGTCGATTTCGCCGAGATCAGATTGCCTATCCCGGACGAAGAACTCGCCTTCCTCGACCTACCGCTGGACTATCGCGGCGACAGTGCTGACGCAGCACTCAGCCAGCAGGGGCCGCAGACCACGCTTTCAACCATCTTCGCAGGACGCCGGTGGGAATGGTCGGCGCAAATTGTTCGGGTCGAAGGAGAGCTCGACCCGCAGAGTCGCGTGGTGCAAGCGGTCGCCCGCGTCGCAAACCCATACAACCGCAGCGACACATCGGGACGCCCGCCACTGGCAGTCGGCATGTTCGTCGAAGCGACCATCACCGGGCGCACCATCGCCAACGCAACCAAAATCCCACGGGCTGCGCTGCGCCCGGACGGTCGAGTGGTCATGATCGATACAGAAAATCGCGTGCGCTTACGCGAGGTAAAGGTTTTGCGGAAGCTTCGCACCCAGGCCCTCGTTACCGAAGGTCTCAAGGCCGGAGAAACCATCTGCCTGTCGGCTCCCGAGACGGTCACCGAGGGAACTGTCGTTCGACCCATTCGCGACGATTCCCGCGAAGGAGACAAGAGGTAGGCACGTGATTCGCATCATCGAATGGTTCACGCGCAATACCGTCGCCGCCAATCTGTTGATGTGGCTGATCGTGGTATGGGGCGCGGCAACGATCCCCTTCCTCCAGAAGGAAGTCTTCCCGGAGATGGCGGTAAACATCGTCACCGTCACCACCGATTACCTCGGTGCGGCTCCCGAGGAGGTCGAGGAGGGGATCTGCCGTCGCATCGAAGAAGAAGTCGAGGGAATCTCCGGCATCAAGCGGGTGACTTCGATAGCCAACGAAAACGTCGGCATCGTCTCGATCGAGGCTCTCCAGGGTTTCGACCTCGATGACGTCCTCGACAAGATCAAGAACCGGGTCAACGCACTCAAAACCCTGCCCGTCGATGCGGAAAAGCCCATCTACGAGAAGGTTGTCGTCACCCGCGAAATGACTCATATCGCCATCTCCGGCCATACTGACGATCTGACCCTTAAAAAACTCGGAGAGCGGGTGCGGGACGATGTCTCTGCACTCGAGGGCATCACCAAGGTTTCCTTGACCAATGTGCGGCCTTACGAAATCTCGATCGAAGTGTCGGAGGCCTCGCTCCGCCAGTGGGGCCTGACACTCGATCAAGTTGCCGCAGCCGTGCGACGCTCCTCGCTGGACCTCCCGGGTGGCGTCATCAAGTCAGAGGGCGGAGAAATCCTGCTGCGCGCAAAAGGCCAGGCCTACCACGGACATGAGTTCGAAGAACTCGTCCTCATCACAAAGCCCGACGGCACCCGCGTCACGCTGGGCCAGGTCGCAACCGTCGTTGATCACCTCGCTGATACCAGCCAATCAGCGCGCTTCGATGGGAAATCGGCAGCGGTTGTCAATGTCTACCGAGTCGGCGATCAAGACGTCCTCGAGATCACCGACAAGGTAAGCGAGTACGTGGAGGCCAACCGTCACCGCATGCCCGAAGGCATCGAAATGACGATCTGGCGCGACTACTCGGAAATCCTGCGTGGGCGCATGGATTTGATGATCCGCAATGCTTCGCAAGGTCTCCTGCTCGTCTTCGTGGTTCTCGCCCTGTTCTTGCGCTTCAGGCTCGCATTCTGGGTAAGTCTCGGGATCCCGGTTTCGTTCCTCGGCGCCATCTTGCTGATGCCCATCTTCGGCGTGACGCTGAACATGATCTCGCTGTTCGCGTTCATCGTGGTGCTCGGCATCGTTGTCGATGACGCAATCGTGGTCGGCGAAAGTGTCTACAAAAAGCTGAGGGAGGGGATGCCGGGATTTCAGGCCGCGGTCGAAGGATCGCGAGAAGTCGCAGTGCCCGTCATCTTCGCCGTGCTGACGACGGTTGCCGCATTCTCTCCCATGTTCAGCGTGACCGGCAATGCCGCCGAGATCTGGCGACAGATACCGATGATCGTCGTGCCGTGCCTGCTCTTCTCCCTGATCGAGTCGAAGCTGATCTTGCCGGCACACCTGAGCCACGAGAAACCATTTGGCGAAACAGGAATATTGCGAGGAGTGGCAAGGCTATGGGCCCCCATCGCAAAGGCCTGGCGAACCATTCAGTATCCCTTCGCGGAAGGCCTCGAATGGTGGTCCCACAGGATCTATCGACCCTCACTCGGCTGGTGCCTCCGCTGGCGCTACCTGACGGTTTCCGCCTTCTTGACGATCTTGGCCTTCACTGCCGCATTCTTCGCAAGCGGCCGAACCAAGTGGGTCTTCTTCCCCAAGGTAGAAGCGGACAACGTTGTCGCCATGTTGACGATGCCGCTCGGCACTCCCGTCGAGGTCACCATCGCAAATATCCGCCGACTCGAGCAAGCGGCTCTCGATCTGAGGGAGGAACTCGACGCAGAATCTAGCACGCAACAGAGCCTCTTCCGCCACATCCTGGCGTCCATCGGGGATCAACCCTATCGCCTCGAACAGCGGCAAAACATCGGCGGCATACTCGCCATCGCGAGCGGATCAAACATCGGCGAGGTCAATATCCACCTCGCGCCCTCGGAGGATAGGACCATCACCGCGTCGGAGATCCAAAGGAGATGGCGTGACAAGACCGGCCCCATCCCCGAAGCGACGGAATTGAGCTTCACCTTCTCGCTGATCGCCGCAGGAGAAGATGTCAATATTCAGATGTCCCACCCCGACCTCGATGAACTCCAGGTAGCGGCGAACACGGCCAAGGAGTACCTGTCTCAGTTCAGAGGTGTCTCCGATATTGCAGACAACTTCCGCTCCGGAAAGCAGGAGGTTCGCCTGTCCATCAAGCCTTCCGCCGAGAATTTAGGGCTCAGCCTGACCAATCTCGCGCGCCAGGTCCGACAGGGTTTCTACGGCGAGGAGGCCCAGCGCATTCAGCGCAATCGCGATGATGTTCGAGTGATGGTGCGATATCCCCAGAATCGCCGCAATTCCCTGAGCGATCTCGAAAACATGCGCATCCGCACTCCCCTCGGAGATGAGGTTCCCTTCTCCTCGGTGGCCGATGCGCGACTGGGTCGCGGACCATCGTCCATCAAGCGAACGGATGGTGCTCGCACGATCAACGTCACGGCCGAAGCGGACGAGGATGTTGTCAGCGCCAATCAGATCGTCGCGAAGGTCCGAAACGAACTGCACATGAAACTGGAGGCCGACCATCCTGGATTGAGCATCACCTATGAAGGCGACACCCGCGAGCAAGAGGAGACGATGGGCAGCCTCCTGGTGGGATTCGTGATCGCGATGTTCGTGATCTACATGCTGATGGGCATCCCGTTCCAGTCTTACCTGCAACCGCTGATCGTCATGAGCGCGATCCCATTCGGTTTCGTCGGCGCGTTGTGGGGCCACTTCTTCATGGGGTTCGATCTGAGCATCATGTCGATGCTGGGCCTGATCGCACTTTCCGGCGTTGTCGTCAATGACAGCATCGTCCTCGTGGATTACGTGAACAAGAAGAGGCGCTCCGGAAGATCCCTCATGTCCGCTGTACACGAGGCCGGCATTCGGCGGTTCCGCCCGATCGTGCTGACATCATTGACAACCTGCGCGGGCTTGACACCGCTGATGCTCGAGCGCAGTGTGCAGGCCAAGTTCATGATCCCGATGGCGGTATCGCTCTCCTTCGGCGTGTTGTTCGGCACCTTCATCATCCTGGTGCTCGTGCCGATGCTCTACATGATCCTTGAAGACATCAAGCGAGCGACGGCCTGGCTGCTCGGACGAAGCTACGACCCGGACCTGAAGATCGGCGGGTGATCCAACAAAAGTTTTCAGGGCTCAAACCAAGGTCATCGGAAACGTCTGCGGGGCGACCAAATCCCCGAACCTATTTGCCAATCAGCATCTCGAGGCCGGCAGTGTGCGCGACCGAAAACTGCGCGCCTGGATCCAAAACCCAGGCCTGCAGCGCGATCTTCGCGCCGGCGAGCGTGGGATTGTCGGGGACTTTCAGCCTGAACTCCTTGAATGCGGTGCCCGTGCCCGGTGCATTCGTCCGGAACGGCAAGGTCACGGTCGCCGGGAAAACGTAGAGTTTGCCCCACTTGATCGGCCCCGCGAAGCGGGGGCCCCATATCAGTGATCCCGACACCCCGGACTTCGCACCCGTGATGACGAACCCGATCGGGTTCGCCGTGTTGGGCCAACCGAGGCCTGCCAGTTCGGGCGCCAACCCACCGGTGCCGGGCTTGCTCACGCCGTAGCCAGTGAACGCTCCCTTATGCTGACCGCAATAGATGCGGTAAACCCAGGAACCGCGGTTGGTATGCGGACCGGTCCAAACATTTGCGTTCCACTTCAAGCGCCAGAAGCGCGTAAGGGTGCCGGTACGGCTTGACCCCATCCGCGCCTGACGAGTGGTTCCGAGCCCAATGAAGTAGCGCTTGCCGCTCGCCAGAGACACCGGCTGATCAAAGCGGGCGCCGTGCCAGGCGATGTGTGGACCCGCAGGTAGCTGAATTGTCTTCTTCGCAAGTACGGTCCCGGGCTTGCCAGCCGGGTCCGAAGCCCAAACAGCAAACGGGATTGGCATCGTCGCGGGCGAGTAGTTGCGCAAAATGAACTGTAAGGCAGAAACCTGCATCGGCCGCGATGGCTGCAACTCCGTAACGTACCAATTCAGCCCACCCTTGGGATAGTACATCGTGGGGTTCTGATTCGCCGGCTGGCAAAGCCTCTGCGCCTGCCCAACTGCGCAGGTAAAGACCACTGACAGAAGCACGCCTTGGAGGAATGGACGCATGGAGGCTCAACGGCAGACTGGAGTCGGCGAACCATGTTATATCACACAAAGCCGCACGCCATCGTCTTAGGGGGCCTGTCGGCCCCCAGGAGTTGCGACAAAGACCGAATCACTCCTCAATCGCGCTCGGCGAGCAAGCCGTCAATGATGACGGTCAGGCTCTGTTGCAGATCGGTCGAATAGCCGATGTGAACGTCTCGGACAACGCCCTTGGTATCGATCACGACCAGGGTCGGATAACCAAGAATGTGATAGAGCTTGGGTATCTCCTCGCTGTGGAGACTCTCATACCTCATGCCGACCGCTTCGACGGTGAACTTTGCGTCTGCCAAGTCCTTGTCCTTGTTCACCCCCATGATGGCCACCGCCTTGCCACGGTAGTGATCTGCGAGTGCATTCATCTGCGGCATCGCGCGCACGCACCACCCGCAACCTCGATACCAGAAATCGAGCACGAGGACCTTGCCCGCGTAATCCGTCAGGCTCCTCCCCTCACCTCCAAGCGTGCTGGCAGCCCAATCGGGCGATGGCTTGTCAAGGATCTTGCCGATGCGGCTCGCGTAGCTAGACACATACTTCTCTCGGCGTTCGTGAGCCACGATCAACTCATCGAACATCTTGCGCACGTCGGGCATCTTCACCCGTTCGCGGGCATCCTTGAGCATCTGAAGCCCCCGGGAGAGACGTTTGTCCTTGTGTTCAGCATCCGTGCGACCCGCCAAGGTCACCTTGTCATAGCTCTGCTTGGCCTCAAACCAATGCTGGAGTTCCTCAGCCAGTTGCTGCGCCCACGCAACATCTCGACGCTCAACGCCCGTGAGTTCGATGACACCGCGAGACGTTGATTCAGATCGCCAGGTGCTCCTGGTAAAGGTGTCGATCTTGAGCGGGAAACCCCGAGCTGTATCGAACTCGACCTGACACGACTCTTCTTGCAAGTAGTTGCGGTGAGAAGGGCTATCGACCTCACAAGAAATCCGGCGCACTGCAGCCGATGGAGCTTCGCCCTTCGTCGCAATCTCGGCAGCATTCTTCTCGGAGGAGAGACGGCCCCGGTAGCGACGATCAAAGATGGGCACCAAACATGTCCAGCCCGAAGCTGCCTCCGCGAGACTCCGAGGCAGGGGCACTAAAACAACGGACGGGTCCAGCCCAAGAGCAATGCTCGGGTTTACAGGAAAGGCTCCGTCCGACCGCATGTCGACCCAACCTCGAGAACGCGAGACCGGCTGCTCACGCAATTCTCCGCTGCGGAGCTTGCGGCGAGTCTCGGTGGAACGCTCGAAGACAAGGCGATGACTCCCATCCTCATTGAGTCGAACGACCCAGAACTTCCACTCCACCTCGGAGTGGGTTTCGCCATAGCTAGCAACACTGTTCTTTTCCCCCGCGAAAGACAGTTCCTGGCCCACTTCAAAGGCGTAGCTCGGAAGTGTCGGCAAGCCTACAGGCGGGGGTTGCTCTGCTCGCGGCGCAAAAGCCTGAGAGGAAAGTTGCTGAGAAGACAGCCCCAGCAGAAAAACTACGCTGAGGAAAAAGAAGGGGCGAAGCTGCATGCATGTTCCTCCGGTCAATAGCTCACGATGCTACGCTGTGCTGACATGGACCGCGAAACCGCTGCCAACATTCTGGAAGAAATGACCAAGGGCGACAGCCTCCTTCGGCATGCTCGGTGCGTCGAACTCGTCATGCGCGCCCTCGCCGCCGAGCACGGCGAAGACGATGACAAGTGGGGTGCCGCAGGACTCCTCCACGATGCAGACTACGAGGCCTGGCCCGAACAACATCCCGATCGGATCGTCGCACGGCTTCGAGATCTGGGAGAAGAGCAGATCGCGCACGCCATCTCCGCCCATTACACCAAGTGGCAAGTCCCCCATGACACACTCCTCAGCCGCGCACTGATCGCCAGCGATGAGTTGACTGGTTTCATCGTCGCCTGCGCCCTGGTGCGGCCCGAAGGCTTGAGCACACTGACCCCGAAGAGTGTCCGGAAAAAATTCAAAAGCCGCAACTTCGCTGCCAGTGTCGAACGGGAGGAAGTCATGGCAGGCCTCGAAATCTTCGGCGTGGAATTTTCGGATCACGCTCAGTTCATCATCGATGCGCTGAAACCCCACGCGGACGAACTCCAACTCGGAGGTGGGCCATGATCTCGAGGTCTGACGCAGGCCATCCTGCCCACAAATCACGAGTAAGCCCGAAGAGCGCTGCAACGAGAGGCTGCTTCTCACTCCTCCTTCGATGACACCGCCAAACAAACCATTTCTGTTCATGCTCTGGTCCACGCTCCTTTCGGTGTTGGCCGCTGCGCAGTCGCAAGAGGGCCCGGCGCGTAAGAAGGTTTTCGGGATCGTCAAGACAGCAAGCGGAAAGATCTGGGTCGGTGCAGAAGTAAACCTTCTGGCAAGATCACTCCCCGATAATGAAAAGGTTGGATCTGTCGACCATCTCCGCGTGCTCAGCGATCAACATGGCCGATTCCGTGCCGAGATCATCGCCGGACGCTCCTACACTGCTTGGGCATGGTCTCCGGTAGAGATCGGTCGATACCGGCAAACAGGTGTCATCGAGAATGTCTTCCCGTCAGTTCCGCTGATCCTCGAGGAGAGCGATGAACCTCACCTCATCCAGCGGTTCCGCATCACCGGCCGTGACGCATGGCAACACCTCGAACCACTCGAGTTCCACTTCATCAGCCTCACTGGCAACATCTACCACGAACAGATCACCGCCGAGGAGGACGGGACCCTCGCGATGCCCCGCCTGCCCGCGAGTTCTCACTTTCTGGAGGTGCGGGGCCGGGATGCATTCCCTCTCCACGAGTACCCGCTGCACCGACGCCCGGCCCATCATCCTCAAGAAGATCCTGCCGAACTTGCCCTGCCAGGGCCCAAGGTCCTCGGCATCGCAATTCGAGATATAGGCACAAACCAGGGTATCGGCGGCGCCCGCATCTATCGCTCCTTGCGATCACGACTGATAGAGATCGCCCGCACAGAAGCCGATGGTTTCGTCTCCGTTAAACTCCCGGTCGCGGCGGCTTCCTCTCCTTCCCAGGCAGGCTCAGATGACCGAAAGGTCGGCCATGAAACCTGGATCATGATGTCCGACGCGCCGGGACATGGCATCGGCGCGCTTCGCCGAGGAACCCCAAAGAAGCGCCGCGACGGCCGTGCCTGGGCAGAGTTGCGCAAGGATTCTCCTCCCGACTACTACTGCCACCTTGGCCCCGGCGCCAGCCTCAAGGGGCGCGTAGAAATTTCAACTGGAGTGCCGGCACGCAAGATGGGCTTGCGAATGAGCGGTCGCAGCCTTCACTACGAAGACCTCAACCACCGAATCTCCGCGATCTTTTCACGCGTGGTCGAGACAGACGCGCAGGGTCAGTTCGAAATCTCCGGCCTCATTTCAGAATACATCGCCGTGGTCGACGGGTTTCTCTCGGACGAACACATCCTGTTGCTGCCCGAAAGCTGGCGAGCCGGGCTCAGCCCATCCCTGCGCTACATGTTCACCACCGAAAGCGCCTTCCGAAAAGAGGGTAAGGCCGTGGTGACATTGTCGGACCGCTGTCCCATTGAATTTCGACTGACGGCTCCGGGCCGAGCCCCCGCCGAAAGCGGCAAGATCGCGCTGCACACCCTCGACAAGAGTGACGCACTGACTCCTTCTCCTCGATATCTACATACGGATCGAGCCGGCAGGCTTCGTATCCTGGCGCCGCAGCGCCAAGACCTCGCACTCATCCTTCGCAACGAAGTTGACTGGGACATCCGCAGGCTGAGCGTTTACCCGAAGGCCGGAAAGCCGGATGCGCCCTCTCTGGAAATCGAGATGGAAGAAATGCTTCGGGTCAGCGGACATGTGGTGGACGACAAGGGCAAGCCGATTGCCGCCGCCGAGATCAGCCTCTACCCCCTTTTCACACAGGGCCTTGCCAACTCTTTCGACCAGTTGACGGACAAGGACGTGGGGCGTGTATCCCTGAGTCAGATCAAGGACCCTCGGCAACTCGCGATCCTGGCCCGCATGCTCGGCTTCAATGCCAAGGTCCCGACGGACAAGGAGGGGCTCTTCTCCTTTCGGATTCCACGGATCCCGATGAACTACCGGCTTTATCTGCGGCATAACGGCGTCAATACCAATATCCAGATCGAGGTCGATGACCGATCGGTCGAGGATCTGAAGATCGAGATACAACGCTGACCGATCTGCCCGAATTCCCGGGGGGGGGCTTGCGCACAGATACCGGCAACGTTCCAATCCGAAATCCAGCCATGATGTTCACCCAACGCCACCATCACCATCTGCACCATACCCCGCCCGGGGTCCGGTGATGGCGTAGCTCTCCCTGCTCCGCTCGACGCCGGCCTCGGATGCCGGCGTTGCGCGTTTAACAGCGCAAGACACTGGCCGGGCCCTCAAAAAAAAGAGGATGATATGACAACAACCGACACACCCACTCTCCGACTCGCTCTGCCCAAGGGGCGGATGCAGGACGGTGTCCTGGCACTGCTAGCAGGCGCCGGCGTACAGATCCTGCAAGGACACCGTGACTATCGTCCGGCGATGTCCTTGCCCGGCTTCGAAGTCAAGATGCTCAAGCCGCAGAATATAGTGGAGATGCTCCACGCCGGATCTCGCGACCTCGGATTCGCGGGTGCCGACTGGGTTGCTGAGAGTGGTGCGGACCTGGCCATGCTCATCGACACTCATCTCGATCCCGTGCAACTGGTGGCCGCAGCACCGGAAAACATCCTCGAAGATGGAGTGCTGCCGCAGAGACCTCTGGTCGTGGCCTCCGAATACAGCCGCCTTACCCGGTCATGGATCGATGCCCGAGGCTGTGGCGACACCTTCGTCCACACCCACGGCGCCACCGAGGTTTTTCCTCCCGAGGATGCCGACTGCATCATCGATAACACAGCCACCGGGGCGACCCTCAAGGCCAATGGACTGGTGATCATCGATGAACTCATGACCTCGTCGACCCGCCTCTATGCAAACCCCGGAGTGCTCGAAAACACCAAAGAAAAGGACCACATCGACGGCCTCGTCTTGCTCCTCCAATCGGTGATCGAGGCACGCACCCGGGTTCTCCTCGAAGTCAATGTCTCCGAGAAAGACCTCGAAGCTGTCCTTGAATCCCTGCCATGCATGCGTGAGCCGACAATCGCTCCCTTGCGCGGCAGCGGCGGTTATGCCGTCCGCGTCGCCGTTCCCCGTGATGACTTGCCGAGGCTGGTTCTCGATGTAAAGGCCCGCGGCGGCACCGACCTCATCGTCACGCAGCCCTCACAGATCGTTCCATGAGCGCCGCGAACTCATTTCAGCCAAACGATGGCGTTGCACGGACTGCCGCCTACTCGGTACCGCGAGCGCCAACGCCCATCGACCTGCGGCTCGACGGGAATGAGGGCATGCAACCGCCGCCGGAACTTCTCCGAGACCTCGCGGCCAGCGATCCAGAACTTCTCCGGCGCTATCCCGACCCGAAACCGGCCGAGAAACTCCTGGCGGACAGGTTGGGAATCTCGGCCGACGAAATTCTGATCACCGCCGGCGCCGATGATGCTCTCGACAGAATCTGTCGCATCTCACTCGGCCCAGGTCGATCCCTGATCTTGCCAGAGCCGAGCTTCGAGATGCTCTCGCTTTATCCCGCGATCCTGGGAGCTGAAATTGAATCCATCGCCTGGCCGCAGGGACCCTTTCCTTTGGATGGTGTCCTCGCTGCCATCACCCCGAGCACCGGGGCCATCGCCATCGTCTCCCCCAACAATCCCACCGGCGCTTGTGCAACAGCTGAAGATCTCCAGGCAATCACCAAAACAGCGCCGCATGCGCTGATCATCATCGACCACGCCTACATCGAATACGGTGGCGAAGATCTGACAGGGCTGGCCCTGCAACTACCCAATGTCGTCGTGACCCGCACCCTCTCCAAGGCCTATGGCCTGGCTGGTCTGCGCTTTGGTTATGCCATAGCCAGAGCCGAGGTCATCGGCTGGCTGCGCGCTGCCAGCAGTCCATATTCTGTCTCATCACCCTCGCTCAGCATCGCCTGTGCCCGACTTCTTCGAGACGATGATGATGTCCACGACCACATCCTCCAGATCCACAAGGAACGCGAAAGCCTCCTCTCCCTCCTCGCCGACCTCGGCACCGAACCCCTGCCATCTCAAGCAAACTTCGTGATGACGAGATGCGAGAACTCCTTGTGGTTACGCGATGGAATGGCCGGCCTGGGAATCGGTGTCCGCGCCTTCCCTGACCGGGACAACCTCGACGACGCCGTACGGATCACCTGCCCAGGAAATGACGAAGACTTCGAAAGGCTCCGCCACGGCCTGAGCACCACGCTCAAACCACAGGCCCTCCTGCTCGACATGGATGGCGTCCTCGCCGATGTCTCGGGCTCCTACCGCCGCGCCATCGTCGAAACCGCTGCCGCATTCGATGTGGACCTGAACCGCGAAGATATCCAGCTCGCGAAGGCTTCCGGTTCCGCAAACAACGACTGGGAACTCACCCACCGACTCATCGCGGAGCGCGGCGTGAGCGCGTCGATCGAGGCGGTCACCGAGAAGTTCGAAGAGCTCTACCAAGGCACCGGCGAGCGAGCTGGACTCCACACGACCGAACGCCTGCTGGTCCCCGCTGAAACCCTTGAATCCCTCGCCTCGAAGGTAACTCTCGGTGTCGTCACCGGACGACCGCGAACAGACATGCAAAGGTTCCTCGACGACAATCATCTCGGCGATGTCATCAGCACCACCATCTGCATGGAAGATGCGCCAGCCAAGCCTGATCCAGCCGGTGTCCGCCTGGCCCTCGCAAGGCTCGGCGTCGACCGAGCGTGGATGATTGGCGACACTCCCGATGACATCAGAGCCGCACGCAATGCCGGGGTGATTCCCATCGGCGTGATCGCTCCCGGCGACCCTGCACCCTCCGTCACTGACTCCTTGTTCGGCGCTGGCGCCGCACGCGTTCTCGAAAACATCTCTCAAATCGAGGAGTTCCTCCGATGACTTCCCGCAAGACCACTATCCAACGCAAGACGAATGAGACTTCGATCGATCTCACCCTCGACCTCGATGGGACAGGTGAGTCAGACATCAACACGGGAATAGGTTTCCTGGATCACCTGCTGACAATCCTGTCGCATCATTCAGGCATCGATATCTCCTTGACCTGCAAAGGTGATCTTCACATCGATGATCACCACACGGCCGAAGACTGTGCCCTGACCATCGGATCTGGGATCGATGAGGCCCTCGGCGACCGCGCCGGCATCACCCGGTTCGGCCATGCCTACGCACCCCTCGACGAATCGATGTCCCGCGCCGTGATCGACCTCTCGGGTCGGCCGTTTGCCAGCGTCAGCATCGGGCTGGCGCAGGCAAAGCTCGGCTCGCTGGCGGCCGAGAATGTAGGCCATGTCCTGCGCTCGCTGGCCACAGCCAGTCGCATGACTCTCCACGTTGATCTGATCAAGGGGAGCAACGACCACCACCGTGCCGAGTCCGCGTTCAAAGCCACCGCCTTGGCACTCCGCCAGGCGGTGCGGCATGGCGGCAGCGCAAATATACCCAGTACGAAAGGCTCCTTGTGATGGATGTGGCGGTCGTACAAACCGGCACAGCCAACATCGCATCCGTCATAGCGGGTTTTCGGCGACTCGGCGCAACTCCCACCGTCACCACCAACTCGGATGATGTGCGTAACGCACACCGTCTTGTCTTGCCGGGAGTCGGTGCCTTTGCCGCTGCCATGGAACAGTTGCAGAGCCTTGATCTGATCGATCCCTTGCGCGAACGCATCACGAACAAAAAGCCGACCCTCACCATCTGCTTGGGCCTGCAACTGCTGCTCGAAGGAAGCCAGGAAAGCCCGGGCATCGGCGGCCTGGGCATGATCCCAGGCGAGGCAACGCGATTCCCCGATCATGTCCTGGTTCCTCAACTAGGTTGGAACAAGATCTCTGTTCCACCCGGATGCAAGCTGCTCGCCGACGGCTACGCCTACTTCGCCAATTCCTACCGGCTAGAGTTCGCTCCGGACGACTGGGCATGCGCGACTTCCGAACACGGCGGTAGTTTCGTCGCCGCAATCGAGCGAGACACCCTTCTGGCATGCCAGTTTCACCCCGAACTGTCAGGCCGATGGGGTCACGACCTGCTCGCCCGCTGGCTCGAAACCGGAGGTTCCCCGTGCTAGCCGCGCGTATCATCCCCTGCCTCGATGTCAGAGATGGCCGCGTCGTCAAGGGCGTGAAGTTCCAGGGGCTTCGCGATGCCGGAGATCCAGCCGAACTCGCTCGCGCCTACGAGAAGCAGGAAGCTGATGAACTGGTCCTCCTCGATGTCTCCGCGACGCCGGAAGGGCGCGGCCATCAGGTTGAAACCGTTGCGCGGGTTCGCAACGTGCTCTCCCTGCCGCTGACCGTCGGCGGCGGAGTTCGTGATGTGCAGAGCGCCGAAAGACTTCTGGCTTCTGGAGCCGACAAGGTCAGCATCAACACGGCGGCGGTCGAACGACCGGAGGTTCTCGATGAACTGGCGTCTCGATTCGGCTGTCAGTGCACGGTGCTCGCGCTCGACGCAGCTCGCAACCAAGACAACGGCTGGGAAGTCGTGACCCGGTCTGGAGCTGAACGCACTGGCAAGGATGCCATCGCCTGGGCCGGAGAAGCTGTCGATCGAGGGGCCGGCGAGATCTTGCTGACAAGCTGGGATCGAGACGGTACCAAGTCGGGCTACGATGGGGAACTTCTGCGCGCCGTCAGCGATGCCGTGACAGTTCCGGTGATTGCTTCGGGCGGGGCGGCCACCCCGCAGCACCTCCTCGACGCGCTGCGCGCCGGTGCCCACGCCGTGCTCGCCGCATCGATTTTTCACTTCGGGGAATACACAGTGAACGAGATCAAGAAATTCTTGTCCGACAATCAAGTTGAGGTGAGGCGATGATCATTCCATCTATCGACCTCATGGGCGGACAAACCGTTCAACTCATCGGCGGCGAAGAGAAGGCCCTCGACGCCGGGGACCCCATCGCCATCGCCGAACAGTTCCGTGTCGCCGGCGAGATAGCAGTCGTGGACCTCGATGCCGCCCTCGGCCAAGGAAACAACACCAACCTCATCGAGAAGCTCCTGAGCGTGGCCGATTGCCGTGTCGGGGGAGGTGTGCGAGATCTGGAAACAGCGCGTCACTGGCTCGATCTCGGCGCAACAAAGGTCGTGATCGGCACGGCCGCCACTCCGGAATTCCTTTCTCAATTACCAAAACAACGAGTGATCGCAGCCCTCGACACCAAGCATGGGGAGGTTGTGGTCGAGGGCTGGAGGAAAGGCACCGGACATGATGTTTTCACCCGCATCGAGGAACTGAAGGATCACGTCGATGGTTTCCTTGTCACCATCGTCGAGCGAGAAGGGCGTATGTCCGGAACCGCAGGCCTCGAACTTGTCGAGCGACTCTGCAAAGCCGCGTCCCCCGCACGCGTGACCATCGCGGGTGGGATCACGAACACCGATGAGATCGCCGCCCTGGATCGACTGGGAGCAGATGCTCAGGTCGGGATGGCAATCTACACGGGGCAACTGGATCTGGCAGACTCCATCGCAGCCCCTCTTGTCAGCGACCGCGAAGATGGTCTCTGGCCCACCCTTGTGGCCGACGAATCCGGCGTCGCACTCGGCCTCGCTTACTCGGATCCCGAAAGCCTTCGCACTGCTGTCCGAAACCGCCAAGGAGCCTATCGATCACGCAAGCGAGGGCTCTGGATCAAGGGAGATGAGTCCGGCAATATCCAGGAACTCCTGCGCATCGACACGGACTGCGACCGCGACACGCTCCGTTTCACGGTCCGACAGCACGGTCAGGGCTTCTGTCACAAGGGCTCCGACACATGCTTTGGCGATGCTGGCGGCATCGCCGCATTGTCCCGACTCCTGGAAAACCGGCATCGGTCAGCTCCTCAAGGGTCCTACACGAAACGCCTCTTCGAAGATCAAGGACTCCTCGCAAGCAAGATAGAGGAGGAGGCACGCGAACTCGTCGAAGCGGACTCCCGCGACGAGATACGACACGAAGCTGCCGATCTACTCTATTTCACACTCGTCAAGCTCGCGGCCGCGGGCCTGCCTTTTGCCGACGTCGAAGCCGAACTCGATCGACGCCGCCGAAAAGTCACACGCCGGCCCGGAAATGCAAAACCGTGACCCTGCTACGAAGAATCAGACCCGAAGATGCTATCCATGAGCAGGTAGAACCGGTCGACGCCCAAACCTTGGCGGCAGCGGCCGTGATCGTCGAAGATGTGAAAGCACGCGGCGAAGCCGCCTTGCGTGAACACGCCCAAAGGCTCAAAGATCTGGCGCCGGAAGCGCCTCTCATCCACGGCAAGGATTCTCTCGATCAGGCCTTGAGAGACCTCCCTGGAGATGAGGTGAGCGTGCTGAACCGCGCCGCCGAACGCATCCGCCGCTTCGCTGACGCCCAGCGCCAAAGTCTCTCGGAGCAGGAAATCGCCATCCCTGGAGGCAGGTCTGGCCACAAGATCGCCGCCATCGAATCCGCCGGATGCTACGCTCCCGGCGGACGATTCCCTCTGCCCTCGTCGGTTCTCATGACAGTGGTGACGGCACGCGCAGCAGGCGTCAAAAAAGTTTGGGTCGCCTCGCCAAAGCCCAGCCGGGTAACCCTCGCCGCTGCAGCCATCGCCGGGGCCGATGCTCTGCTCGCGGTTGGTGGCGCCCAGGCAATCGCTGCCCTCGCCTTCGGTGCTGGCGAGATCCCCGCCTGCGACATCGTCGTAGGCCCCGGAAACCGATGGGTCACTGCCGCAAAGCAGTTGATAGCGGGCAGAACCAAGATCGACTTCCTCGCCGGCCCATCGGAATTGACCATCCTCGCTGATAGCGATGCGGACGCGGCGCTCATCGCCGCAGACTTACTGGCCCAAGCCGAGCACGACGAAGATGCTCGCCCCATTCTCATCTCACTGTCGGAAACCTTGGTCAAGAATGTTGAAGACGAACTGGAGCTACAACTCTCGACCCTGCCTACGGCCTCGACGGCACGCACAGCCTTGTGTAACGGGGGCTTCGCGGTAGTCGCAGAAAATCTGGATGAGGCCATCGAGGTCTGTGACCGCCTGGCTCCCGAACATCTTCACCTACACCTCTCGAACCCCCAGCCCACCGCGGAGCGCCTCACGCATTACGGGGCGCTCTTCATCGGCAGCAGCGCTGCCGAGGTGCTCGCGGACTATGGAGCGGGGCCCAACCATGTCCTTCCAACGGGAGGTACCGCCCGCCTCCACGGCGGCCTCTCGGTCCTCGACTTCCTCCGGGTGCGAACCTGGCTCAAGATCGACGACCCCGACGGCGCCCGGGAACTATCTCGCGATGCTGCGCAGATAGCTCGACTGGAAGGCCTGGAAGCGCATGCCCGCGCGGCTGACCGCCGAGCCCGCTGACAGAGCTCACACAGAGTTCTCCCTGACTGGGCCGCTGCGTATGCTATCGGGCCGTTCCGCAGTTCCGGTCAAAGCATGTTCCACTCAAAGAGAATCTCGCGGCTCATTCTCAGTCGCCCGCGCAAAAACCTCCATCTTCTGATAGCGGCGATCTTCTTCGCCGGCCTCTTGCCGGCGCAGGTCGCACCAACAAATGGACCCCGCAGCATCGATCCGAGGTGGCATGCCCTCGTCGGAGCAACCCTCATCCCGCGCCCAAAAACCAGGATCGAAAACGCCACCATCGTGATGCGCAACGGCCGCATCGTGACGGTAGAAGCCGGAGGAACCCCTCCCGCCGGTGCTCGGGTCTGGGACTGCAAG
Organism: uncultured candidatus Brocadiaceae bacterium; assembly: GCA_964542765.1. Lineage (GTDB taxonomy): Bacteria > Planctomycetota > UBA1135 > UBA1135 > UBA2386 > CAZIVO01. The sequence goes on from CAZIVO010000027.1 coordinate 25,175, forward strand.
GGGCTGACCGTACACGCGGGTCTGATCGACGCTCACGTCCCTGTCGAAACACCGCACCCCGAAAGCGGATCTGCCGGTGCGCACTGGAACGAAAAAGTCCTCGCACAAAGGAGTGCCCTCTCCAGCAACGGTATCGATGTCGAGGTGCGAGAAGAATTGAGGGGGCTCGGTTTCACTGCCGCCGCCATCGCTCCCGCTGATGGAATCTTTCGTGGGACGGGTGCTGTTGTCCTGCTCGACGAACCCACATCCAAGGAGGGCATCGCACACGTATCCGTTGTGAGGGAACGCGTCTACCACAGTGTGGCTTTCGATCGTGGCGGCGGTAACTATCCTCGCTCCACCATGGGCGTGATCGCCCTGATCCGACAGACCCTGCTCGATGCCGAGTGGCACGCCGAATGCGCACGAGTGTATGGCCGGACAGCATCCGATCACGAGCCCCCACAAGCCAATGTCGCGCTGGACACGCTCGGCACCTCCGCCGAAAAAAAAGCCCCCTTGCTCATCCATGTCGGCAATGCGAACGAGGCCCTGGTAGCAAAGCGGCTGGGTAAAGAGTTCGGCCGTGATGTCATCATCCTGGGCGATGGTGACGGTTACCGCCGCCTCGAGGCTCTCGGCAAGACCTCCTTGGTCTTGCCGCTCCGCTTCCCCGAACCGCCCGCTCTCGGAAGCATCAGCGACATCGAAAGAGCCAGCCTGCGTGAGTTGATGGCCTGGGAACAGGCCCCCACCAATCCTCGGCGCATCACTCGAGCCGGCATCAGGGGCATGCTCACAACCGATGGTCTCGAAAAGCGAGATGGCTTCCTGGATAACTTGCGGCGAGCCATCGAACACGGGCTGACCGAAGATGAAGCTCTCGAAATGCTCACCACGGTTCCCGCCTCGGCGCTCGGAGTCGCCGACAAGCTGGGCACCGTCGAACCTGGCATGCTGGCCAATCTGGTGATCACCGATGGCAAGCTGTTCGATCGCAAGGCCATTCGCTCCGTCTGGGTCCGGGGACAACGGTACATCGTCAACCCAGTCTTAGAACAATCCATGGATGGCACCTGGGCGATCGCTGGCGCACTACTTTCGGGTTCGGCTGGCAAGCTGATCATCTCGGAAGGCAAGACCGTCACCTTCGACCCATCCGATGAAGATACGAAGGAGAGCAAGGCTGGTAAGGTTCGCATCACCAAGAATGGGATCGACTGTGTACTCTCACTCTCTGCTAACAAGGAGGGAAAGGACGCGCAGCAAGCATGGGTGATCCGCGCCATCGCCGAGGGCGAGAAGATGTTCGGCAGAACCTTCCGCCCTGATGGCGCTGTCTCACACTGGACTGCACAACGCATCTCGCAATCCCGAGAGGCTTCCGGAAACGAGAAGCCTTCAAAGCCATATGCGACCGAGGTGCCCGATGACATTCCCCGGCCCTTCGGCGCCTTCGGCCTGTTCGAACCACCCGAGCAGCGGAGCCTCTGGATCACCAATGCAACGATCTGGACCGGCGGCGAAATGGGCATCATCGACAAGGGCGGGATCTACATCGACAAGGGCAAGATCGCCTGGGTAGGCCCTTCTGAAGGAGCTGAGCCGCCTGCCGGAGCGGAAGTGATCGACGCCTCGGGCAAGCACCTGACGCCAGGCCTGATCGACTGCCATAGCCACTCCGGAATTTCCGGCGGCGTCAACGAGGGCACGCAAGCCTGTACCGCCGAGGTTCGCATCAGCGATGTCGTCGACCCTGGTGACATCGTCCTTTACCGCCAACTTGCCGGCGGCGTGACCACCATCAATCAACTCCACGGATCATCAAATCCGATCGGCGGCCAGAACAGCGTGGTGAAACTCCGCTGGGGTGCTCTCCGCGCCAGCGACATGACGATGCGCGGCGCCATGCCAGGCATCAAGTTCGCGCTCGGTGAGAATGTGAAACGATCGAACAGCAGTTCTCCCGCAACCCGCTACCCCGCCAGCCGCATGGGAGTCGAGACCTTCATCCGTGATCGCTTCCGTGCGGCGCGGGACTACGCAGCAAAGCTTCGACGCCATCGATCGAGTTCACCCGATCTCGTTTTGATGCCACCGCGCCGCGATCTCGAACTCGACGCGCTTACGGAGATTCTCGGCGGCCAGAGGCTCGTCCACTGTCACAGCTACCGACAAGATGAAATCTTGATGCTCTGCCGGGTGGCAAATGACTTCGGCTTCAAGATAGGAACATTTCAACACGGCCTCGAATGCTACAAGGTGGCCGAAGCCGTCAAGAGTTCTTCCATCGGTGCCTCCTTGTTCAGCGATTGGTGGGCCTACAAGGTTGAGGTGGTCGATGCGATTCCCTACGGAGGCCCCATTCTTCACGAGGTCGGTGTCCCGGTCAGCTACAACAGCGACTCCGGCGAGCTTGCTCGAAGGCTCAATACCGAAGCTGCCAAAGCCGTCAAGTATGGTGGCGTCGACCCCCACGAAGCCCTCAAGTTCGTGACCTACAATGCAGCCTTGCAACTCGGTGTCGCTGATCGAATCGGCTCGCTGGAAGCCGGCAAGGATGCCGACTTTACGATCTGGTCCGGAGTCCCTCTGAGTTCTTTCAGCCGCTGCGAAGCAACCTATATCGATGGCAAGGCCTACTTCTCGCTCGAACAAGACCTCGCCTTGCGAGACTGGGCGCACAAGGAAAGGCAGCGACTGATCCAGAAGGTCCTCCTTCACCAACCATCCGGTGCGAAAACTTCGAATGCCTCCAAGCCAGCCGATCGACTCGGACGTGCAGGGCATGAAGACCACACAAGTTGCTGTCGCGATGACAAGGAGGGCAAACGATGAGATCCCTGATCTACAGCCTCGCCTCTGCTGTGATGTTTGTCGGCCATCTCGCCTCCCAGGATCTGCTGTCAAAGGCTCCCGCTCAAACGATCCCTATCCTGATCGAGAACGCCACCATCCATCCCGTCACACGGAGTCGTATCGAGAAGGGCTGGGTCCTCATCATCGCCGGAAAGATCCACAGTTTGGGGGCCGGCAAGCCTGCGCAAACGCCTTCGAAAACCGAGCGTATCGATGCCCACGGAGAACATGTCTATCCGGGCCTGATCAGCGCAGTCACACAACTCGGCCTCTCGGAAGTCGGCGCCGTAAGATCCACTCAAGACCACCAGGAGTTGGGAGAGATCAAGCCCGAAGTGCGCGCCGCTGTCGCGGTCAACCCGGACTCGACGCTGATCCCTGTCGCACGGAGCAACGGCATCCTGGTCGCGGGAGTGTTTCCAACAGGTGGACGCATCCCGGGGCGGGCATCGATCATCCACCTCGACGGATGGACCTCCGAAGACATGACGATCGAGGCAGAAGCCGGCATGGTCGTCAGCTGGCCAGCACGGCAAAGTTCTTCCCGTCGGCGGCACCGGGGCCAAGACTCGACCTCGGATAACAACGCCGACAAGCTGCGGCGGGAAATGGCCGAGACCTTCACCGAGGCCCGCGCCTATCTCGCCTCGCGACGAGCGGACCCGGACATGCCCACCGACCTCCGCTGGGAAGCCTTTGCCTCGATCTTCAGCCGCAAAGGCCACTCGCAGCGACCGGTGTTCATCCTGGCCAATGAGATCGAGCAGATCGAATCAGCTGTGTCGTGGGCCATCAATGAGGGGCTTAAACCCGTTCTCATCGGCGGACGCGATGCACCCCTTTGCGCCGACCTTCTCGTGCGCCATGACGTCCCCGTCGTGGTAACAGGAACGCACAAGACCCCCAAACGACGGGACAGCGTCTTCGAGGAAGCCTTCGCACTGCCCGCCACGCTCGACAAAGCGGGCGTCCGCTGGTGCCTGGCGAGCAATGGAAGCGTCTACAACGAACGCAACCTCCCCTATCACGCCGCAACGGCGGTGGCCTTCGGGCTGTCGCAAGCGGCGGCACTCAGATCCATCACCCTGTCCGCAGCAGAAATCCTCGGTGTCGGCGACAGGCTGGGGTCCCTGGACCCCGGCAAGTCTGCAACCCTGTTGATCACCAGCGGGAATCCCATGGAGATCACCACCAACGTGACCGCAGCCTTCATCGACGGTCGCCGTGTTGACCTTCGCAACAAGCAGACGGAGCTGGCGAAAAAATACCGAGAGAAGTACCGCCAACTCGGATTGATCAAGTGATCACGACAGCTGGAAATCTCACCGAACGTGCTTGCTCCAGCCCACCGGCTGGGTCCACGCCTGCTTGACCTGCCCCTTGAGGACAGGATTGTCGGGGACTGCATTCGAGTACACGATCGCCCGCACGTAATACTCGTTGCCCTTGAGCTTGTAGCTCGCTGACACCCCCTTCGCCTCGGCCAAGACCTTGCCGACATCCGAAGAATATCTGTGCAGCGTGCGCGCCACCTTGCCCCCCGCATCCTTCATCTCCACAGGTTCGACAGCCGCATCGTAGCCCACGAGCGTGCCGATGAACTCGGTTCTGTAGCTCTCGCCCGGCACCGGATCCACCTCGATCTCGAGCAAGCCTTCCTCCCCCGAATAGCGGACGTCACGAAGAGTCACGCCGCTGGAAGCATAGAAATCTCCGCGTTTCATCGCCGTGATGATCGAATCAGCATTCAGATCATCGCCCCGCACCATTACCCAGCCACGACCAGGGGAAGATCCTGATGTGTTGTGATAGTTGTGCGAGTCATCGACAGCGAGGCCGAACAAGGGGTGGCTCTTCAGTTTCGCGACGCGGATCGTATTGGCGATATCCCAAAGACGATCGATCGAAGGATGATTGGCATCACCGAGTTGAGCGACACTGGGGTGGCCGTTGTAGACCTCGAAGAAATTCTCACTGACCGCATGGGCAAGATCTTCGGGCGTGACCGCGTAATGGAAGTTGGGATGGTTCAGATGACCGAGAATCGGACGCCCCAATTTCTTTTCCTGCGCCTCGATTGCGCGAAGATTCCGCTCGATCACCTCACGGACACTCTTGCCCCCTTGCGGCTTGATCAACTCCGTCAGGTTACTGGCGTTGATGTGGATGGGGAGGCTCCCAAAACGATCGGAAACCTCTTCGCCTTCGATCAGGATGAACTTCCCAGGCTGTTCCAGGCGGGGTCGAAACTCTTCGAGCCCTCTGAGCCGGACAGCGAGGTCCTTGCCTTCGCCCCGAGTCTCGACCCAATCCTCCCCGAATGTGAGGCGGTAATCCGCCAAGGCTTTCCGCCCGCCGCGACGGACGATTTCGCTGACCAGCATCCACTTCTCACCTCGGCTGAGGATGTTGTGATCTGTCAATACCAAGAAGCGGTAGCCCCGCTGCCGATACCAATCGACGATCATCTCCGGGAAGTCGTTGCCATCGCTCCACAGCGAGTGTGTATGCATGTTCCCCTTGAGCCAGCTACCGGACGAAGTTGCCGGTGGCTGCAGGCAGGCGGTGGTCACGAAGGCGAAAGCCAGAACGAATGCGGACGGATGGACGTTTGCCATGGCAGATGCCACCCTAGTCCTCCATGGTCGCGGTTGAAAGATCAACACGGTGACGACCGCAAACCAGAGCTTCTGGGCACGCCGAGCAGCTCATCCCCGGCGCTCGATCAGCGACAGAAAACCGTCTCGAAGGCGCCCGATGCCTGGCTCCCTGACGCATCGAAACCGAAGACCTGCATGGCCAAACGCTTGCCCGCCAGCGCCTGATCATTCGGGATGCTGAAGGGCAGATCGAAGGCTCCCTGCGCATCGATCGGCATCGACAGAGGCCCGCTCACGGGCGTCGAAAGCAGTAACCAAACCCGACCATCGAGCTTGGTGTGACCGCCGCCCGGCCCGAAGAAGGCGAAGACCGTGGTCTGCGCGGGTGCCGATCGCACGCTCAACTTGACCGGATTACCCAGCTTGGGTTGCCCCACAAGATCGAAGGAGATCTTGTGCCCTCGCGGGTCCTGGGCAGAAAAACGTCGGGTTCCACAAGTCAAAGGGGCGTTTCTGGTGCGCGGGGTTGGCGCTGCATAGGTCACCCAGGGTAGGGCTCCGTCGCGCAACCGACCCGTCGAGATGTCAGGTTGCTGCCGGCCAAAGTGCACGCGGTCGAGCAGGGTCTTGCCATCCCTGGCGAAAAGCCCGATCTCCTCGCCCATGGACGACAGCTGGAAGGTCGCATGAAAGGGTCCTTCCTTGGGTTCCTCATCAGCCCAAACCAAGAGGCTCGCGCCAGGTTGCAAGGACCAACCCTGCGGGATCTTCCACTTCATCGGCACATCAAAATCATCGGTCATGAACATCCCACCGATATTGACCGTTGAACCCAGCGGATTGAACAGCTCGATCCAATCCTCGTATTCGCCGGATTGATCCTTGATGCCCTTCGTGTTCTGCGCGACGAATTCATTGATCCGCACGCTCGGGGGACCCTTCGGCCACTCCACACGATATTCAAGCGGCTTGATGGCATAGGAGATCGGTGACAGGGTCATCGCGTAGCGATGTGAGACAGACGCAGATGCGGCAACGAAATACTGCACCCGCGTATTGGGGGGTTGCTTGGGTATCCCTACCCCGAACACGCCGTCTCCAGCACCGCCGTCATGGTGCTTGCCGTCGTCGTACATCTTGGTCTCGGTGTAAGGGCCCTTCGCTCGCCAGTGCAGGATGACTTTTGCCACAGGAGTCGAGCCACCTTTGGATTTGGCCGTGATCCAGACCGTGTCTTTTTCGGTGGGCGCCAACGGCTTGTGCGCGAGGTTAGAGAGGCTGGGGCCGCGAACCTTGACGTCTTGATGGTTCCACAAAAAGCTCCGACGGGTGTTCACCATCGACCTCAGGCCAGGGATTGTGGCCGTGCGCGAGGCATTGACGAGGATCTGAACATCCCGGGTCACATTCGTCGAAAAAAGGCTGAATGAATACAGCCGCATCGAATCCCTTTGCACCGCCGAACGGATCAGGTTCTGAAGCCGCGTGATGCGAGGCCCGAGCACTTTCCAGTCATACACCTCATCTAGCATCGCGCGGATGTGCGCGAGATATTGCGCACGCCAATCGACGTCGGCAAACATCTTCCCCATCAAGGGTTTGTTCGCATTGCCCGCCAGATGGAAAGGGTCCCAGGTGTGCTTGGTCGGCGGCAAGGCGAAGCCGTTGGCCCCGAAATTGGCGTTGAGGTCCCAAGACATCAACACGAAGCGATCGTGGTGGGGCTCGTTGTAGATGTAGTAATTGTGGGCGCCGCCACCAACGTAGCTATCGAGAGCCGGCACCACGTTGTTGCACGCCAGATACCAGAGGGCAACATCCGTATCCAAGGCCTTTGGTAACTCGGTCCGCAGGCGGTTCGCCGGCGTGTTATTGAGGACATTGCAAAGCTGCATGATGTCGACCCAGGGATTTGTCGGTGAGGCGTTCTTCAGCTCATAACCATTCTTGTAGGTATTGGGATTGTTGCCCAACCACACGAGCGCGGACGCGTTCTTCGGCGCACCTTGCTGACGCTCACCGCGGTAGCGATTGCCATCGTCGCTCTCGAACCACTTGTTGAGGAAGTCCTTGTTGATCTGCTCGACATTGATATAGAGCCCCCAGCTCTTGCCGTTGATCGTGAGTTCAAGATGGTTGCAGCGCGAAGCAGGCTTGAACTTTCGATACATCCAAAAGCCGATGACCTCGCGAACCCAGGTCGGATCGCGGTAACCATTGTTCAGGTTCAAGGTCCGATATCCGTGCAACCTTTGGTCCGGGACGAACGCGTCCATCGAGATCTTGAAGGGCTTCTTCTGTGTTTGGATCGCCTTGTACGAGGAGTTGCCGCGCAGCCTGACGCCAACGTCCTTGTAGGTCTTGCCAAGAAACTTCATGTCGGCCTTGATGTACTTCTTGGTCGCCCAACTCTGCGTCAACAACTGCCAGTAGTTCTGCTGCTTGAAGGTCAGGTCGACCTTGCGCAGAACAGTTTCGTCGTAGATATCGACATCCTGCGCGGGCAAGGACGCCGCCACGCACGAGATCAAGACAAGAAAGCCTGAGACGATGGATGTTCGCATGTGCACTCGAAAGCAGAACCGCCCCTAGCCTAGCCGATGCCCTTATCTCGTCGAGGGCCGGACCTCCACCCGTCGGTAAGAATGGCTGCCGCTACCGGCACCCGCCCCTGACCGCGAGAGCCATCGGAGCGATACTCTCATGGCCCGAGAGACCAGTCCCAGCGGCGCGTGGTCTGACAAGGAGAGGATGAACGAACTCGGCTCGTTCCCCCCGCGGGAAGGAAAAGAGGGGGGCGCAGGCAGTGCCTTCCGCGAAGATCGGGCAAAATTCCCATGCGCAAACTCTGGCTCGCCACTCCCATTACACCGGCCCTGAAAAGCAAGGTCGAGCAACCGACCACTCAAAAGAAGATCCGTGGTGTCAAACCGCAGCACCACGTGTCTTCCTGGGGCGACAACTGACCAAAAAAACAGGCTCGCTCCTTACCTCTAATCTCACAAGGTGCTGATTCCAATAGCCTTATGTAGGGAGGTCGGGGAGGCACTCTATTTGCATCTTCTCCGGGATGGCATACTGCCATCGGAGTTCATCATGCGCTTGATCCTGCCCATCTCTCTGACTGTTTTCCTGGCCGCAGGCGATCTGACAGCCCAGGTCCGGGTGGGGGGGAGCCGCTCCACCCCGGTTCGATCCACACCCACGCGCAGCTCCACCCCGGTTCGATCCACACCCACGCGCAGTTCGTCTCCGGTTCGATCCACACCCACACGCAGCTCATCTCCAATTAGATCCACCCCCACACGCAGCTCATCTCCAATTAGATCCACCCCCACACGCAGTTTCACGCCAACACGATCCACACCCACACGCAGCTCGTCTCCAATTCGATCCACCCCCACCAGAACCTACACGCCGACGCCGAGCACCAGAACCTACACGCCGCCATCGAGCACCAGAACCTACACGCCGACGCCGAGCACCAGAACCTACACGCCGCCATCGAGCACCAGGACCTACACGCCTCCGTCGAGCACCAGAACCTACACGCCGCCATCGAGCACCCGCCGTTACCTAGGACCCAGCACGCGAAGTACGAACCGGAATATCTCAGTTCAAACTCGAACGCCCTCGACAACAACTCCTATCACAACGACGAAGATCGGTGGAAATAACCGAACGAGTCTGCGCGATCTCTATAGCCGAGTGCCCACTTCGAACAGCGGCACCAAACCACGCAGCAGTTCGCCGAGCTATCGCGACACACTCGCCAATCGCTATCGCATCCAACACGACACAAAACTCAACGATGATTCGGTCCCCGTTCAAACGCCGGGAAAAAAGAGAGTGCCGATCGTCGATGCGGGAGCGGCACGTAGCAAATCTCCGACAGCCTCAACACCCAGGCCGAATAGCAATCCCGATGCCAGTGGCGATAGCCCTCGCTCCAGTCCCCCAGCACCCATCATCCGTGATAAAGCTGCAGACCGCTATCTCGTTCCAGGACGTCCGCTGCCCACTCCAGCCACTCCCACGAAGCTGGACAAGGGTCCGGCCGCCCCCGAAGTCCCCGGTATCTCGCCACCAGGATTGGTCGCTGTCGATCCCAACAAACCCCTGCCACGCCCAGATCTACGACGACGCACCGACCGCGATGTAAAAACCGGAGGGGGCCTTATCGGTGGAGGCTCTATCAAGGGGCCTGATCTCGGCCCAAGGCGCCGCGGTCCACGCCACTTCACCGGTGGCTCGACTCGATACTTCTATGGCAGCAATCACTGGAACTCTCACTACAGCACCCTCCGCTTCTGCTTTGGTGGCGGACCCTCTTGGTGCAACTGGGGCCTCTACTCGTATCCCTTCTACTACGGTTGCCACTGGCCGCGCTGGTACTTCTACAACCGCATGTCCTTCTGCGTTTACTGGAACTCCCACGCATCGTGGCAAACAGCATGCTGGTGGTGGCCACGCAATTACTACATGCCCTCCGTGTGGTACGTCGACTATGACGACTACGCTCCTTATTACGGAGCCTCCT
>CAZIVO010000028.1:0-34955 GCA_964542765.1 uncultured candidatus Brocadiaceae bacterium
CCCATAGCTGGCGCGCTTGCCCGGTCTCGCCGAGTTCCCACTTCACAAGACCGAGCCGGTATCTCGCCTCCTGATCCAGTTCATCGGCTGCGAGCAGTTCGCCCAGAACTGTCGATGATCGCTCGTAAAGCCCCTTGCGAGCCAAGGCTTGTGCGTAAAGGATCGAAAACCCTCGATGCTTGCTCTCATCTGCCGGAAGCGCCTCGCAAGCCTTCACGATCTCGTCATAACCCCCGCGCCGTAACTTGATCCGAAGCAGGCCCTGATGCGCCGCCCGCAACTGCCCCGCCGTCGGCCGATCCTCCGGGGGCTCCTCCTCGTTGGCGAGATCAATTTCCTCGAAGACATTCTGAGCACGCGAAAGCCTACCTTGAAGCAGATACGACTCCGCCACCTCCAGATCCTCGGCATAGAAGTCATCCTGCGCCGAAGGGGCGGACGCGAGCAGCACTACCAGCAACAAGGGCAGTCTCATGAATTGCATTTTCGTCGCCATGTTCGCAGCGCACATCGCATCAATGTCGAGCAGACAGGTTTCTCTGTCCAGAGCCTCTGCAAAACAGAGGGGGCGAGATCACCTTTACGCCCGGCGAGACAACCCGCCCCACAAGCAACCAACAAAGGCACCATCTAGAGTTCGAAATCTTTGATCTTTCGGTACAGAGTTCGCTCGCTGATTCCCATGGCCTTGGCCGCCTTGACCCTGTTGCCATCGGTCAACTCCAGATTGACTCGAATGTGGTTCTTCTCGACCTCCTCGGCAGATTTGCCCGCCAACCAACCCCATGGATCCTCACGTGATGGTCCTGGAGCCCAGATCTCCGGAGGAAGATCTCGCATCGTCAGGATGTTCCCACTGGATCGAACGATCATGCTCTCAATCGCATTGCGCAATTCGCGAACATTGCCCGGCCAATCATACTGAACCAGAGCTACCAGAGCCTCTTGATCAATCGACTCCACATCCTTGCCATGCGCCTGTGTGAATTCAGTCATGAAGTGATCCACGAGCAGCTTGATATCACTGCGGCGCTCGGCCAGATCGGGGAGGTCGAGCGTCACAACCTTCAACCGGTAATAAAGATCTTCGCGAAACTCCCCGGCGGCAACCTTCGCATGCAAATCTGCATTGGTCGCAGCAACCACTCGCACATCCACGCTGCGCTGTTGGTTTGAGCCCAGGCGTGAAATCTCGCGCTCCTCGAGCACACGAAGAAACTTGATTTGTGTGGCCGGCGGCATCTCGCCAACTTCGTCGAGAAACAAGGTGCCACCATCGGCATACTCGAACTTGCCTTCCCGATCTCCCGCCGCCCCGGTGTAGGCACCTTTGACGTGGCCGAACAACTCGCTTTCGATTGTTCCCTCGGACAGGCCGCCACAATTGAGCGCCACAAAAGGGCGATCTCTCCGAGGCGAATACTTGTGGATCGCCCGTGCAACGAGCTCCTTTCCCGTTCCCGAAGAACCCAGAATCAGAACCGAAGCATTGGTCGGAGCGATCTGGCGCAACACATCCACGATGCGGCAAATCTTTTCGTCCTGCCCGATGATGCCCTCGAACCCGTAGCTCCGATCGACCTGGCTTCTCAGATCCTCGTAAGCAACATCCTTGCTGTGCTCGGCGAGGCACTTCTCCACCTTTGTGCGCAATTCCGCCAGATCGACAGGCTTCTCGATGTAGTAGGTCGCTCCCTTCTGCATCGCTTCCACAGCGACTTCTCGCCGATGATGCCCTGTCAGCATGATCACGCGACCTTGAGGATGACGGGACCGAGACTCCTCGAGCACCGCGAATCCATCGCTACCACGCATCACTATATCGGTGACCACGACGGCGAAGCGCCGCTCACGCAGACGCTCAAGCGCTTCAGCGCCACCCGCTGCAGCAGTGATCTCGACCGGCAAAGACTCCAGAGCCTCGGTCAAGGTCGCCAGCAAGGGCTCATCATCGTCAACGAGAAGAATCGGGTCCGTCGTCACTCTTCCTCCTCATGTGCACCAGAGGATGCTTTTATATTGGTCGGCAGCGTGATCGTGAATTGCGTCCCCTTCCCGGGTTCCGAACTCACCGCAATCGTTCCACCGTGCCCTTCAACAATCCCGCGTGCAATAGACAAGCCCAGCCCGCTACCAGCTTTCTTGGTGCTGAAGTAAGGCGTGAAAGCCCTTTTCAGTGCATCAGCATCCATGCCATCTCCGGTATCCGTAACTTGCACGAGGATGTCCACGTCCCGCCGACGTGTAGCGACCATGATCTCACCGCCCTGCGAACAGGCATCTTGAGCATTGAGCAGCAAGTTCACCATGACTTGCCGAAACTGGTCAGAGTCTATTCTGATCTGGCCGACTCCCTCACCAGGAAAGAAGCGCAACTCGATTCCCTTGACCTCGGCCTCCGGCACGGCGAATTCCACAATACTGTCGAGCAACCCATTCAAACCCACAGATGACAGGCAGATCGCTGGACGCCGCGCATACCGCAAAAACTCCTCCAGGATCAACTGCAATCGCTTGACCTCGCCCTCAACCACGGTCAGACGCTTGTGGGTTCGTTTGTCGCGAGGAGTTTCCGCTTTCAGAAAGTCCTCCTTGACCAACTGCAGGTTGAGCCCGATGGTCGAGAGCGGGTTACGAATCTCATGGGCAAATCCCGCAACCAAGCTGCCCAGTTGCGCCAGTTTCTCCGCCGGACTCTGTTTCTCCTCAGTCATCAGTTTCTACCGTCCACCACCCGCAGCTACCGCAATCAACGGCAGCCAACTGTCTACTGAATAGCTGACGGCTGGGGGCTGTTCGTGTCAAACATACCATTGCGACAGATCAAGCTCTCCCCCACACAAGTCGACCCCTCCCTGGTAAGGGAAGCGGTCGATGCCATCCGCAAAGGCGACCGCGTGGTCCTGCCAACGGAAACGGTCTATGGCCTTGTTGCACTGCCAGGGGACGATCTCAGCATCGCCCGCCTGCGCCAGACCAAGCAGCGCCCACCCGAACAAAAACTCACCCACCACATCTCCGATCGGACACAACTTGAGAAATTTGCCTGCTCACCACTCCCATATGTCGAACGCTTGCTGGCTCGGTTTTGGCCAGGCCCCCTGACAGTCGTGCTCAACGCGCTCGATGGCGGCACTGTCGGCCTTCGCGTACCCGCCCAGCCCTTCACTCAAGCCGTCATCAAAGAACTCGGGGGCAGCATTTTCTTGTCCAGCGTCAATGTCAGTGGCGAGAAACCCCTGCTGTCTGCAGACGAGATCGCCACCGAATTCCCCGACATCGACGTCATCTTCGATGCCGGGCCTCCCCATCTCGGTATCGCATCAACGGTGGTCCGCCTCACTGGCCCGGAACCTGAAGTCTTGCGCGAAGGCATCCTCGACCGAAACGACATTGCCAAGACCATCGCCACGACCATCATCTTCGTCTGCTCTGGAAATACCTGCCGCTCGCCCATCGCCGAAGGCGCCGCCAAGAGCCAGATCGCCGAGCGATTGAACAGCGAAGTGGGCGACCTTCTGGCGCGCCGAATCAACGTCGAAAGCGCCGGGATCAGCGCCTTCGCCGGACTACCTGCCAGCCAGAACGCAATCGCCGCCGCTGCCGATATAGGGGTCGATCTCAGCAAACACCGAGCAACACCCCTGTCCGTTGGCGACATCTTCCGTGCGTCGGCAATTTACTGCCTGGCCTCCCACCACTACCAACATGTCAAGAACATCGCGCATGACCACGACAACAAGGTGAAGCTGCTACGAAAAGACGGGGCTGACATCCAAGACCCTTTCGGATCCCAACTTGAAACCTATCAGCAGGCCAGGGATCAAATCGTCGAAGCGCTCTCGGAGCGCAAATCCGAAATCCTTGCTCTGTTCGACCTCGACGCCGAGCAAAAGGGCTGAACTCCCATCACAAGCCGACTCGGCGCTTGAGTTCCTTCACCTCTGCGTGAATGTCTATCAGCTGCTCATGCGAACGCATACCACGCAGCCAACGACGCTTCTCGAGCACGGGGTACCCCATGTAATCTCCCGGCTCCTTCAAATCGCGGATGATCACCGAAGCACCACCGACACGTACGTCCGCGCCAATTTTCAGGTGACCACTACAGACCACATGGCCACCGATGACAGACCGATCACCCACCTCGGTGCTCCCCGAGAATGCGCTGCAGCCAGCCACCACGACATCCTCGCCGATCTGGCAGTTGTGCCCGACCATGACGAGGTTGTCGAGTTTGCTCCCACGACCAATCCGCGTCACGTTCAAGGCACCACGGTCGATCGCCGTATTCGCACCAACCTCGACATCATCCTCGATGACCACCGTGCCCAGTTGCGGGAACTTGACATAGCGCCCGCTTCGTTCGCGGGCATAGCCAAATCCATCAGCGCCGATGACACAGCCACCGTGCAGGACCACACGATCGCCCAAGGTCACGCCGGGATAGAGGATCACCCCAGGATATAGAACGCAATCCTTGCCGATACTGCAGCCCTCACCAAGCACCACCCCCGGCTTGCAGACAGTGCCGCTACCGATCGAAACTCCCGACTCCACCACGCAACGCGGGCCTATCTCGACCGGTTCCTCGAGCCTGGCGCTCTCATCGATCCATGCCGATTCGTGCAAGGAATGCTGGGCCGCTCGTGGCAACGGATGGAACCAAAGGGCAACCTTCGCAAACGATGCATACACGCTGTCCACGACAATCAAGCTGGCAGGAGATTCGATCATCCTCTTGACGATGAGAGCCCCCGCACCAGTCGTCTTTGCTGCCGACTCCAACTTTACATCGTTGAGGAACCCAATCTGCTCAGGCCCGGCCATCCTCAAGTCGCACACACCCGTGATCGGCCGATCTGGATCACCATGGGCCACGCCACCCACCAACTCCGCCAATGCCCCAACAGTTGTTTCTGCCATGACTATTTCGTTCCTCGAGTAGTCCGGCCCAAGGCCGGCAGCCACAGGCTAAGGCCTGAACCATGGTCCACGCCACATCTCCACCGAGACTCTGCGTCTATCAGTAAATCGTCATCAGACGACGCTCTACAGCTGACCACGCCAGCCCAGGCCCGAAAGAGCCTATCGTCGCAAGCCCTCCGCGATGGACCTTCGTCTGGCCTCGCTCCACAGCGGATCAAAATCGATCCCGAAGGCACGCTTGCATGCCACTCCCGCAGCGCTTCGAACCTCGAGGTCACGGTCCATCAGGAGTTCGGCGATCAACTCGCCCACGCCGCCACCGGAACGATCCTCGAGCACCGCCAGCAAGCTGAGCTTGTCACCCTTCTCGCCACTCGCCATCGCGGCCACCGGCAGGGGCATCGGCAAGCCCTCGCCCCACAGGCTCAAAATTTCCTCACGGACCGAGCCGCCTCTCGCCAGGACCCGCACCGTCGCCTCGTCGAGCAAGGCGGGATCGAGGAGAGGCAAGAAGGCTGCCCGCTCCATCCCCGTGAAGGCGCGTCGGCTCAGAACCTCCATCAAGGCCCAGGCGCATCGAGAGGGAAAGGCCGCCGCATAATCCTGTCCGCGACGGCGACCGGAACTCACGATCTCGGCAAGTTCACGCCCACGGGGTAAGTGGCCCAGGCGATCGAGCGGACCATTGCCGGGTTCCACCCTTCCCGAATTCACACCGCCGGCAGGGTCATTCGCCTGAATACGCGCGTACTCGCGATGCAGGATCACCGAACCCGGCGCCAGCGAACGGGCGTGCAACAACTCCGCCCGTGCGCGCTCACCCGCCAGACGCGCCAGATCCGCGAGAGCAAGCTGACGATTCAAAGCTGCCTCTGCCACCTCGGCAGATGCATGCTCCAGGAGCCAAGCATGCTCGCGAGCAGCATCCTCGGCCAAGATCAAGTAGTAGCGGGACTCCGCCTGTGCACGCAGCCCGCGCAAGCGAGCGCGCACGGATTCAGCCACGACAACATCACCCAAAAGCCCTTCCCTGCTCGATGCAACGAGTTCTCTCAATTGCTCCAGATAGGTTGGATAGAAGGAAAGTTTGGCGCCCGCGTCCCAGTAACCTATCCGCTCGAGGAACGGGCGATCGTCACGCAAAATCGACGCGGAATCCGAGATGCCCTCGACGCCTTCGGCCAGCAAGGCCACCTGGAGATCGATCGGTCGCGCCAGACCGGTAGCGTGCAAAGCCTGCTGCGCAGCGATCGGCAAGCTCTTGAATCGCTGCTCCAGCCAATCAGCATCGGGAAGATGTTTCTGACGGGATCCGACCAGGAGCGTCGCCTGATCGATCAACCACACGGAATGGTGTGGGAAGCTGCGAGCGAAAGTAGCGAGGAGAGTCGCGAAGAACTCCGCCGGCATCCCATGCGTGGGGACCCACTGCACCAGCAAGCCCTCCTCGCTGAGCGCCCGTCCGGCGAGGGTATAGAACTCTTCGGTGTAGAGAGGAACCGTGCCCGGGGCGTATGGCAACAAGGGCTCCATGGTGACCAGATCCAGCGAGGCTGGCTTCTGCATGGCGAGAAACCGGCGACCATCGGCCACATGCACTCGCGTCCTGGAGTCCTTGCGCCAAGCAGGTTGCTGCAGCACCGCATGGACAGGGCCATCGCTGCTGAAATACGGAGCGAGTTCCAGTACCGCAGGTGAAATTTCAACGACATCGATCACCTCGGGGTCCGACCACTCTCGAACCGCAGCCGCGGTGGTGCCGGTACCGAGTGCGATGATGGCAACCCGGCGCAATCCATCACGAAGCAGGAAGGGCAGATGACCCAGCGCCTTCATGTAATCCGTTCCCGGCCCCGTCTCAGCCGCCCTGAACTCATCGGTGAACAGCAGCATGCTGTGGCGCTTCTGGTCATAGACCACCGAGGCCGTCGTCGTATTGTCCGTTCGGTGTGCCAGATAGCGATACGCATCGGGTCGATCATGGCGCGAACCCCTGATCGGCGACTCAACATCGAGGAGACTGCCTGCACCTCCCACTCCCGACAAGGCCAGCAAGGGCACGCTGATGGCCACTACTCGCACGCCCCAACCACCGCCCTTCCACAGCGGAAAGAGCACGGCCACGGCGATCAGGGGCGGCGTCAGGACGAAGAACCCTTCCGGCCATACAGCCGGGAACAGCTGACCGACCGAGTACCCCCCCAGCACCGAACCCAGCCCTTGCCAGAAGAAGAGTCGCCCGGCCCGCGCAACCCGTGAACCTGTTCCGTCCGAACAGGACAAACAAAGGGGAATGACCGCCCCCAAGAACAGGCAAGTCGGTCCAGCCGCTACCGCGGATGCCAGCAGAATACGCAGGTGCATACCGGCCTCGGAATGAACAGAAGTCTGCGCCAAGGCCTGTGCACCCCATTCATGGAACCCCAGGTTGGCCGCCAGACAAGCCATCGCCACCGCGACCGCTGGAGCCCGGCGACCGAGCAAACGCTCCATCGGGCCCGCGAGCAATGCTGCCCCTAGCGTCAGTCCGATCAGACAGGCAGCCAGAACACCTGAGAGTGTCGGTGCAAAACCTTCGAGAAAGAAGGGCAGGCGGCGCAGCCATAGCAGTTCGAAGCCCAAGATGGCGAAACCGGACACGAAGGCCAGAACAGCAGTACCAGGGCCCAGGGCAACCGGCACTGCATCGCCCTTGTCTCTACCTCCCCTCGACTCACGCAGCGCCGGCCACGCCAGGCAAAGCGCGGCGAGACCGTAAGCGGCCGCGCTCGACCAACATGAAACGGTCAGCCCCCACGTGGGAATACAGACATGGCCTCCCAACAGGCACGCAGCAACGGACCCAAGTAAATTGGCAGCGACCACCAACCCCTGCCGCCAAGCTCCAGCAGAGAGCCCGGCGAAGAGTTGCGGGAAGGCCATCCCCATCAAGAGCGCTGGCAAACCAGGAGAAAGGAGCACGAGCACCATTCCTGAGATGCCTGTCGCCGGCCGTGCGTCGCGGATCCAGGGATCGGTCAGCAAGAGCAACCCGGCGACTCCCGCATAAAGCAAAGCCGCCCGTGCCAGCGGACCTCGACAAGAAGCAGCCGCTCGCGCAGCCATGAGCCCCCCCAGCCCCAGCCCGAGAAGAAAGATCGAGAGGACCAAAGCTGACGCCTCCGCAGTATTCCCGAGCAAGGAACCGTGCCGCCGAACAAGCACCATTTCGGCGAGCAAGCCGGCGAATCCGGCCAGAGCTGCTGCGAGGTGGATCATGGGCGAGAGCACATCCTCCCGGAAATGCCCCCCCGCAGAAAGCCCGCAGGCCGATGCGAAGGGGAGGTTGGCGGGCGGTGCCTAGCCACCCCCTCCGCCAATCGCCACGAGAACCTCCTCGGCCGTCTCGGATGCCAGGATTCTCTCCCGGACCGATTCCTGGGATAGCAACTTGGCGACCTCCGCCAGGGTTTTGATATTTCGTAGCTTCTGGGCACGGGGAATCGCCATGCCAGCGATGATCCGGGTCGGCTCACCATCAAAAGCATCAAAAGGAATCCCCCTGCGACTGATGCCGAGCACCACGATCAACTCCGAAAGGCCGGCCACGGCCGCATGGGGAACGGCAATTCCCTGCTCCATCCCGGTCGTCATGCTCCGCTCTCGCCGGACCAGGGCAGCCTCCACCTCGGATGCCATATCTTCGCTGTAAATTCCTTTTTCAAAAGGCCTTACAGCCAGAGTCGAAATCGCCTCCCACTTGTC
Source organism: uncultured candidatus Brocadiaceae bacterium (assembly GCA_964542765.1). Taxonomy (GTDB): domain Bacteria; phylum Planctomycetota; class UBA1135; order UBA1135; family UBA2386; genus CAZIVO01. Next base: position 8,674 of record CAZIVO010000028.1, read on the forward strand.
AGAAGCTTCCATCGGCAAGATGATCAGGTCCGGCACCAGGAGTTCAGAAAGCTTCATTGTCGCTGCCTGTGACGAAGAACATGGGGGGCAGGTATCAGACCGAAGTGCATGAATGGGAAAGAGATGCGTCAAGTTCCGCAAATGGAAAGCAGGAAATCCCAAGTTTGATTCGATAGCCTTAGGAAATAATAGGGTTACGACGTTCGTCCGAGGGCGCACGTCCGGTTGGCGGGGCACCCGTTGTGCACCGTCGTTCGATCGGATTTGCCCTCGATGGTCTTAGGAGGGGTCCACGAGCATGCGAGAACGCACTGTGTCGAAACCACTGTTTTCATCCTGCACTCACCACCTGACTGCATGGGGGCTCATGCTCGCTTGGATACTGCCGTCGATGGCAGTGGCCCAAGATGAGCCAAAGGCCTTCGAGCTCAAGACCGAAGGGGATTACCTCCTCTTCACTGTCGATGAGACCGAGGGAATGCCAATCAAGGCCTTCATCAAGATGGGCCAGGAAATCACCGGCAAGGTCTTCGTCTATTCGGATAACGACCTCCAAAGCGCCCCCGATCCCAAGATCAGCTTCGTCGGAACCAAGAAGATGAGGAAGAGCAACTTCTTCGCCTTCTTCCAGACGATGCTCTACGTCAAGGGCTTCGCCACCTTGATCCGCGGGGACCAAGACACCGAGATCACCGAAATTGTCTACATGCAAGGGCCCAAGCGAGCCGAGATTCAGGCCGCTGCTCGTTACGTCGAGCCCGAAGATATTGAGGAATACAGCGCCCAGACGGGTGTGATGATCCTGACCTCGTTCCAGCTCCAGTACATCCCGGCGGCTCAGGTTGTCAATACGATACGGCCCTTCTTCATGGCTGGCGCCGGAGGCGGACAAACGCTGAACCCAGGGGTTGTCGGCAACGACAACGTGGTCCTGCAGGGCTATGGCCCCCAGGTCAACGCTGCCTACACAATGCTCAAGATCGTGGACACCCCGCCCGAGGCTCTCGACCAGCAGATCCGCGTGCTCCGACTCGAGCATGCCTCCGCCGAGGAACTCGAGCCCGTCCTCAACGAGATCCTGGCAGAGAAGAATCGACTCGCAGCTCAAAATCCCGCTGCCGGCGCCAGCGGTGCCCCGCTGGCATCCGCTGCCGGCATGTTCAAGATCGTGCCGCACAGCACTCTCAACGCCATCCTTGTGTCTGGCACGCAAGAGCAGATTCTCGAAACCCAGGATCTGATCGCACGGCTGGATGTCCCGGTCGAACTGACCGGCGGCGACACCCACGTCATCCGACTGCAGAACGTGCTCGCCAAGGATCTTCAAGAAACGCTCACCCGCTTCATCAATGAAGACATACAGGCCGAACAGCAGGCCCAGCAGGGCCAGGCTGCCGCCACCCAGCGGCGCCCGCGAAAAACCGTCATCATCGCCCATGAGGAGAGCAACAGCCTGCTGGTATCGGGCACCGTGACCAAGTTCGCCCAGGTCCAACGCGTGATCGAGCAACTCGACAAGCGCCAGGATCAGGTCCTGATTGAATGCGCGGTGGTCGAACTCTCCACCGAATCCGTGGCGAGACTGGGCATCGAACTCGGCCTCCTCGACATCGTCGACGACGGCGATTTCACGCGGCCATTCGGGTTCACGTCCTTCGGTCTGACGACCTTCCAGGACACGGACGACAACGGATTGCCGGACACCCGACTGCCTGATTTCGAGAATCCCTTGCGCGGGATCACCGGTGGCATCATCAGCAATGATGACTTTGCGATCCCCATCGTCGTCAATGCATTGGCCGGTGACACGCAAGCCAACATCCTCAGCCTCCCCAGCGTTGTCGTGAACAACAACGAAGAGGCGCTCGTCCGGACCGAGGAACGTCGTCCCACTCAGGTCACATCACAAAGCAACGTCTCATCACAAACGGGAGCTGGCCCGGAGCGTAATGCTGGTATCACCCTGAACATCTCACCCTCGATCTCCACGAACAACTACCTGCGACTCAATATCAACCTGGAAGTCAGCCGGTTCCTCGACACCTTCGATCCCACATCCGTCACGGCAGGCCGAAGCACTGTCCGGCAGATCCAAACACAAGTCACCCTACCCAGCGGACACACCATGGTCCTCGGCGGGGTCATCGAAGACTCGGTTGCCGATTCGGAAGATGGCATTCCTTATCTCAAGGATATCCCCCTGCTCGGATTCCTCTTCCGGAGTGCGAGTTCCGACGAGCGCAAAACCAACCTCTACTTCTTCCTCACCCCGCATATCCTGCGCGAAGAAGACTTCTCCGATCTCGCCCTGCAAACCTTCCGAAAGAAGTTGGAGGCGTCGACCTACATCGGCCATCGCCGCATGCAAATCATCGATTCCAAGTGGCGTGAAGGCCAGCCCGAGACCCTCGACGATGCCGGCGCCACCATCGAGGATCTCGACAAGCGCGGCGGCTTCTTGATTCCCATCTACGAACGCCCAGGCTCCGATGCCTCCCAAGGCACGGCCCCCGGACGTCCGGATGCTCAGCCTGATGTGGCGCCAGAGCCTGCGGCCACGAAGCCGGACAAGGCTGCTGAGGACAAGAGTGCCCGGAACAAGCCAGAAACATCTTCGGGGAAGAACGAGGATGCATGACCTGATCAAACAGGGCCTGCTGCGTCAGGGAGGCCTGTCCGAAGAGCAGATCCGCGATGCCTTGCTGGCCGAACAACAACTCGGCCAAACCCTCGATCAAGTCCTGATCACCAAGGACCTGATGCCGGAAAATCGCTGCCTTCAATTCTTCGGTGATTTTCTGGATCTCGAATTCCGCGAGAGTCTCGAGGGAGCGAAGGTCCCCAACGCATTCATTCAAAATGTCCCTGTCCAGTTCTCACGGACACACAATCTGATCGCGCTTGATGATGACAGTGACATCATCAAGGTCGCCACCTGCCAACCGCTTGACGTCCAACCCATGGATGACCTCGCGACCATGATGATGGCGGAACTGGAATCGGTGCTGGTGCCCCGATCCGAGATTACCAACCTCATCAATCGCGCCTACCGACACAAAGCTGACGGAGTCGATGAGGCACTGGTTGACATCGAGGAACAAGACATCATCGGGCTGGCGGAGAAGATCGAAGAGTCCGAAGATCTCCTCGATGTGGCCAACAAGGCGCCCATCATCCGGCTGGTGAACATGCTCTTGTTCCAGGCCCTGAAATTGCGTGCCTCCGATATCCATCTCCACCCTTACCAGGATCGACTACAAGTACGCATGCGCATCGATGGTGTGCTCTATGACACGGAGGGGATCCCCAAAAAAGCCCAGGAGGCCATCGTTTCGCGTGTCAAGGTCATGGGCAAGATGGATATCGCCGAGCGGCGACTTCCCCAAGACGGCCGAGCATCCATTCGGATCGGCGATGGAGATGTCGATGTTCGTATTTCCTCGGTCCCGGTCACCTACGGTGAACGCATCGTCTTCAGAATCCTCGACAAGACCAGCAAGGTCTACAGCCTCGATCAGATCGGACTCAACGAAGACAACCGCAAGAAGATCGAACGCTACATCCGCTACTCACACGGCATCATCTTTGTCACCGGTCCAACCGGATCTGGAAAGACAACGACACTCTACGCGGGTCTTGAGCACATCAATTCACCGGCTCTGAACATCCTGACCATCGAGGACCCGGTGGAATACAATCTGGACGGCATCAGCCAGGTCCAGGTCAACACCAAAAAGGGTCTCGACTTCGCCGCCGGCCTGCGATCCTTCTTGCGGCAAGACCCCGATGTCATGATGGTTGGCGAGGTACGCGACGCCGAAACCGCCGACATCGCAATTCGCTCGGCGCTGACGGGGCACCTCGTCTTCTCCACGGTCCACACCAACGATTCTGCCTCCACCGTCACCCGGATGCTCGAGATCGGCATCGAGCCCTATCTGGTGTCATCGTCGGTGCTCCTCGTTGTCGCGCAGCGCCTGATCCGCACCATCTGCCCTCAATGCAAGGAGAGCGTGAAACCCGATGAGGATATTCTCTTCGCACTCGAAGACCTCAAACTCGATGCCGATCAATTCCCCGATGGCATCCCCATCGGTCGCGGCTGCGACGAGTGTTTTCAATCCGGCTTTGCGGGTCGAACCGCGATCTACGAAGTCTTGCCGATCGAATCTCGTATCCAGGAGCAAATCGTCAACAAGGATTCCGCCAGCCTGATCAAGCGCGAAGCCGTCGAACGCGGACTCAAGACCTTGCGCACGGATGGAATCGAAAAACTTCTGGCGGGCATGACCACACCCGCCGAGATCATGCGCGTGACCCAGCGTGACGTGTTCTGAGCAACACCGTGCCGATTTTCGAATACAAGGCTGTCGATTCCGATAAGAAAACGAAGAGCGGCATCATCGATGCGGATTCGCCACGGGAAGCTCGACTGCAACTCAGAAGCGACAACCTCTTCGTCACCGACATCAAGGAGAGTCAGCGCAAGCGCAAGCGCAAACTCGCCATCAAGGGCATCACCGGTGTCGAAGTCCCTAACAAAACCCGCCTCGAGCAGATAGCGGCGGTGACGCGACAGATAGCCGCTCTCCTGAACGCGGGAATCCCTCTGGCCGAGACGCTGCGAATGGTCATCGAACAGGCTCCCGACAAGAAGATGGAAGCCACCTTCCGTGACATCCGTGAAAAAGTCACGCAGGGCATCGGCTTTGGAGATGCCGTGATGCAGCACCCCGCTTACTTCACTGATCTTTACGCTAACATGGTGCGCGCCGGCGAGTCTTCGGGCGCTCTCCCCAACGTGATGCTGCGCTTATCAGCCTTTCTGCAATCACAAGCTCGCATGAAGAACAGGGTCGGAGCGGCGCTCATGTACCCAGCCGTGATGGTCGTGATCGGACTCATCGTGGTCGCCATCCTGATGACATTTGTCGTTCCAAAAGTCACCCAGTTGCTGGTCTCGCGCGGCGAAGAACTTCCCTTTGCCACCCAGGTCCTGATCACCTCCAGCGAGTTCCTGCAGAACTACTGGCTACTCGTGGCCTTCGGCATCCTTGCCATCACCATCGCATTCCAGCTCTTCGTCAACTCCGACAAGGGCGGACTGGCCTGGGACACCTTCAAACTGCGCCTACCGGTCTTCGGCGATCTGATGCGTAAGCAAGCCGTCGCACGCTTCTCCATCACCTTCGCAACTCTCATGCGCTCGGGCGTGCCGGCACTGCAATCCTTGCAGGTCACGCGCAATGTCGTCGACAACCGAGTGCTCTCGAATGCCCTGCAAGATGTCCATGACCACATTGTCGAAGGAACCGACATCGCCACCCCCATGAAGATGAGCAATGCCTTCCCGCCCATGGTCTGCTACATGGTAGGCGTCGGTGAACAGGCGGGGAATCTCGAGGAGATGCTGGAGCGAGTCGCGGACTCCTACGATGAGGAGGTCGAAATCTCCACTCAGAAACTCACCTCCTTGATCGAGCCCATGGTCATCGTGCTGCTTGCCGGAGTCGTGGCGTGTATCGTCATCGCCATCGTCATGCCACTGATGCAATTGCAGAAGATGCGCTAGCCGATGTTCTCGAGCGAAATGCGGACGCACCCCCTCTCAAGGCCTTTTCAGCACCCACCCATCCCGCTCGACCAATCCCACTACGGGAATATTAAGCCTCTTCGTGCGTCTGTTCCTGACGTGAGTAGCCGCAATGCCCTTGTCGATGTAAGTTTAACTGTTCGAAAATCGATTCTGCTGAAGGGATTCCGTGATGCGTAGCGATAAACAAAACAAGCGTGGTGGTTTCACCCTGGTGGAGTTGATGGTGGTCATCGTCATCCTCGGCCTTCTTGTCTCGATCGTCGGCACCAATGTGCTCGGCCAATCCGAAACGGCCAAGCTCGAGACAAGCAAGATGCAGGTCGGGAAGTTCTACGAAACGGTCAAGCTTTACATGGCCCAGAATCGGTCCCAAATCCCTACATGGGAAGACCTCACCACGCCTGATGAGCGTGGACATAGCTACCTGGAACTGAGCAAGCCACCTGTGGATGCATGGGGCAATGAATACCTCATCACCACCGATCCTGAATTTGACCATCTCCCCCTGGTCATGTCCTTCGGCCCCGATGGACAGGAAGGGACTGATGACGACATCACAAACAAGAACCTGGATGCCGACGAGGACGGGTAACCGAACCGGCAAAGGCCTCGGTCCGTGAACACACACAAGAACAAGCCATCGCGCACGAGTTGTTCGGGCTTCACTCTCATCGAACTCCTCGTCGTCATCTCGGTAGCGGCCCTCCTCTACCAGATCGCATCGGCAAACCTGGGTGCCATGATCCCTTCAACGATCCTCGATCGCGAAGCCACCCTCCTCGTGGCCAAGTACGACTTCCTTCGATCGGAAGCCCGGCTGAACGGCAAGACCTACACGCTCGAACTCGACCTGACCAACAGTCGCTACCAAACGCTCATGCCCATCGAAGAGCGAAGAGAAGCCTCCGAAGTCGAAAAGGAATCCCTCGGGCTCGGCTGGACCAAGCTCCCCGACGGCGCCAAATTAATCGGTTATTCGATCGCTGGAGGCCAGATGCTCAAAAGCGGTCTGGTGCCTGTCCACTTCGATGAAAATGGTTTCGCCGCCGACCAAACTCTTTTTCTCTCCCTCGAACAAGATGATCGGATGGTCTGGTCCGTGCAGATCCGAGGCTTGACCGGCCATTCGAACATTCTCAAAGACTTCGATGGCAAGTTACAGGGCCTGCCGAAGATCGAGGAGGCTGCCTTCTGATGAGAAACCGCGCCGAAGCCGGCTTCACATTGATCGAGGTGGTCATCGCCATGGGCATCCTGGCCTTGTACATCTTCACCTTGTTAGGCTCTCGAACCGAAGCGATGATCGATGCCGCCGAAGGTCGCAACAAACGCCTCGCCAAGGAAGTAGCTTATCAATTGATGTCCGAGCTCCGCGCCGGAGCCCGAGAACTACCGCCTACGCGTGGCGAACGCTTCCCGATCGAAGGCTACCAGGACTTCGATGCCCAGTTCATCGTTGGTGAAGAGTTCATCATGGATCACGAAGCCAACATGATGAGCATGGAATCGGACAACGACCGGGTTGACCGCCTCCAGTATCAGCGGGAGCGAAACGACCTGCGGATGGCCCGCCAAAAAGGCATGAGCTATCTGGACTACCAGGAACAGCGGATGGACGATTTGTACGGAGCTGACGATGATCCAGAAAATCAAGTTCCCAGCGAGGATGACTACGAAGACGTCCTCGTCGTGGTCTATTTCCCCAACGTCCGCATCAGCGAAGACAGCAGCCAGCCCGAAGTAACCTACTCCCTCAAAACCAAGGTCTCGACCCTCGCCCTGCAAGGTTTGACGCCCGAACAGGCCGAGGCTCTTGCCGATTCGATGGGATCGGGGGAGAATGAGAACGCGGCGGATCTGAGCAGCAGCGGAAGTTCCAACGCCGGCAATGATTCCGGCAACAGCAATTCCAGCGGCAGCCAGAGCGGCCAAGAAGGAAAGAGATGAAGCAACTGCTCCGACAAACCGGCTTCACTTTGGTCGAGGTTCTGGTAGCGATCGCGATCACGGCGATGATCATGGTTTCGGTCAGCGGCGCATTCCTGGGCCTGTTGCAAGCTCGCGAAGAAGTCGAGGTCCTTTCTGAATCGACAGAGGCGGGCCCGAGAATCCTCGCCCTGCTCGAACGCGATCTGGAAGGGCTCTGGCACTACAACGTTGAAGACAACGCAGTCTTTCTCGCCCGCAACATGAACGTTGCCGGCTTCGATGCCGATCGGATCGACTTCCTCACAACAACGGATGCTGTCGGTGTCATCCAGGACATCGACGGCCATGCTCAAAACCCCACCGTCTGTGAAGTGGGCTACTGGCTGAAGGAAAACCAGGACATCCCGGGCCTGCTGGAACTTTGGCGCCGTGAGGATGCCATGGTCGATGACGACCTACGTTCCGGAGGACAGTTCCAGCTGGTTCACGATCGGGTGAAGAACTTCAACATCACCTATTTTGAAACGCTGGGACACGATGCAGAGGATGTGCTTGACTGGGATTCGAGCGCCGAAGACACGCTTCCTCGCCGGATGAAGATCGAATTCGCTCTGGAGCGCAAGCTCGCCAATCGCAACCGGGTGTCGGGCTTCGAAGTCTCAACCGATGCCAACGCAGCCATCGTGAAGTACTCACGCCATATCGTGCTCGACCGGCGTTATCCGGACATCCTCAAGGCCGGTGTAGCCTTGATACCCATCGCTCCCCCACGCCCCGTAGAAGAAGGTGGTAGTGCCGGGGGTGGTGCCGCGGGCGGCAGTCAAACCAACAGGGGCAATGCTCGTCCCGACGGTAATAAGTCCGGCGGTCAAGGCGGGGACAAACGTGGCGGTGAAACCGGGCGTCGCAATAGCGGCGACAACGGTGGGCGCTTCAACCTCAACGACCTCTTCAAGGGCTCAGGCGGCAACCTCAACCAATTGTTCGGCAATCGCGGGGGTGGTGGGCGCACACCCTGACCGCCCATCCCGTCGATATCACCTCCGGGCTCAGATCAAAGGTTTCCCCAGCACTTCGGCACCGCCCATGTAGGGCACCAAAGCTTGAGGAAGTTTCACCGTCCCATCGGCTTGCTGATGGATTTCCAGCAGCGGGATCAAAATCCTGGGTGAAGCCACAACCGTGTTGTTGAGAGTGTGGCAGAAAGCCATCTTCTTGTCCTCGGAGCGTCGGTACCGAAGACTCATGCGGCGCGCCTGATAATCGTAGAAACGCGAAGCCGAATGCGTCTCTCCCCAGCTCTCACGTGATGGCATCCAGCATTCGATATCGAACTTCTTCGCCTGTGGGACACCCAGATCGCCGCCACACACATTGACAACTCGATAGGGAAGGTCGAGCGCCTGCAGAAGTTCTTCGGAATTGGCGACGATGGCCTCGTGATGACGCTCACTCTGCTCACCATCATTGACGTCGACAATGACCTGTTCGACCTTGTGGAACTGGTGAACACGATAGAGTCCCTTCGTATCCTTCCCATACGTTCCGGCTTCCCGGCGAAAGCAGACCGACCGCGCGACATAGAGTTTGGGCAGAGAGTCCTCGGCAAGGATTTCACCAGCATGAATCGATGTCACCGGAACCTCCGATGTCCCGATCAGATTCAGACCATCCCTGTCGCATCGATATGTCTGTTCCTCCCCGCCCGGGAAAAAAGCGGTCCCCACCATCGCCGCATCCCGGACCAAGAGTGGCGGATCGACCAGGACAAAGCCCTTGCCTACCATGTGATCGACGGCCAAACGCAACACTGCGTCCTGGAGCATCGCCAGTTCACCAAACAGCATGTAGTTGCGGCTACCTGATATATCTGCAGCTCTGAGAGTGTCGAGCCATCCTTGCGCCTCGGCAATTTCGTGATGAGTGCGCGGAGTAAAATCGAACTCAGGCGGTTCGCCATGCCGTCGTAACTCCACATTCGAAGCATCATCCTTGCCTTCGGGGACATCATCCTCGGGAATGTTCGGCACCAGCAGGAGGGCTTCGTGGATGGCTTCACGCAAACCTCTTTGCTTCTCTTCGAGTTCGTGCAACTCTTCCTTGAGTTGCTTCTGCCCGTCGAGGTGAACCGCACGCTCCTCGGCAGACAAGCTGCCCAACTTCTTCGAGGCCTTCTTCTGCTCGGAACGCATTCCGTCGATACGCGGAATCAACTCGCGCACCGCAAGGTCGAGAGCCAGCACCTGGTCCACAGCTTCCGCTCGCTCGGGGAAGTGCTTCTTGAGCGCGCCAGCGCGCGCAGCATCAGGATTGTCTCGGATCAGTTTGATATCGAGCATGGACGGATTTCAGCCGATGACAGCAACCATCAGGACGGAAGAAGCTTAGACACGAAGCCCAGGATTCCAAGTCCGGGCAAGCGTCTCTTCCCGATACCGGGCGGAAACCGGACACGGCACCCTACTTCCAGATAGGATCGAACTTGCCGAAGACCTTGTGGCGCTTCTGCCGCAAGCCAACTACACCACCCTTGAAAGGGAGGGTGCCCTCGAAGACCTGATTTCCCTGCAGATCTCCCTTGAGGACGGGATAGAAGCCGACCTCCATGTTGAGTTTCGACTTCGACGACAGGCGGTTCAGTTGCTCGATGTCCATCATCATGAATTCGGCGATGGCTTTCGCCCCCTTACCGCTATCGCTCTTTGCACACACAACCTCGGGCGTCGGCGTGGCCCCGCTCATCCGAGAATAGAGCTCACCAGCTGCCCCGAGTATCCGGATCGAGGTCGCATCGATGGACACCTTGTCACCATCGCCACCACGCTTGAAATCGAGTCGGAACGGCGAACCGAGTGTGATGACGGTGTTCTCACCCTTCTTCACCTCAATCTTGGGCATGTCGCCCTGGTAGATGTGACCCTCAACAAGGCGAACCCCCTTGCCCGATGTCATCCGCCCGAATGCGATCCGGTAGGTAGAAGCCGGCACCTCGACAGCCTTGCCGGAAGCGATATCGAAATTGGCATCACCAAACTCGTCACTTCCACGCACGATCAGGAAAGCTGGTTTCAACGTCCGCGAACCCTTCCACTTCATCTGGATCGTCCCGGTACTGAAGAACTCAGGGTGGAGTGGCCTGACTCCCATCTTGCTGGGGTCGTCCTTGCCACGGAGATGGAACCAGCTGTCCTTGAGTTTGACGAAGCTCGACCAAGGAATGCGCTTCCCCTTTCCTATCGCCATCGAGTCGAAGGCCACCACCGACACCTCCTTCTCAACATCACCGAAGGTTCTGAACTTCAGCCCATAATCATATGGTGGGGTCGGCGCCAGCTTGCCATCACAATTGTCGTCATAGAAGGTCATCTTCTCACCGGCCAAGGAAGTGGTCCAACTCGCTGCGCTCTTGTAATACACGGTAGCATTGCCCTGGTACGGAGCGAGGTGATGGCTGAGCCCCATCGCCGACTCGCTCGCCGTACCCAGATAAAACCACATGGCATAGCGCTCTGACTTGTCGGCGGTAATGAAGAACTCGCTAGGCCTGTACTTCGAGGAAACCTCGATCGCCTGCCGTCCCGGACCTCCGTCGGGCTTGTTCCCGTCCGTGGTCACCGCAAACTTGGTTGCGGCAGTGCGAACGAGAAAAATATCCCGCTGACGAAACCAGCCAATCTTGGTTGGCCCGGTCCCCTCTCTCGTCTGCGTTCCGAGCCACAGTGCACGAACCCCGCCGCCACGCGCGAACATGTCCTGAGGCTCCTTCTTCTGAACTGCGAACTCCAAGCTCGCGATCTCTTCTTCGGCCATGGGATCGACCAACCCCTCGGCTCCCTTGATATCACCGCTGAAGCCAGCATCGGCCCGCTTGGCCTCCTCTTTCTTGGCCTCCACGATCGCGCCCCGCTCCCCCTTCAACCAGGCCACGTTCTGCTTGTAGCTGGTATCTTCGGTCCAGTCCCAGTTCTTGCGCTGGGAGATGAACTGCTCCATGGCGAAGCAGGCATACTCCCTGTCCTGCACGGTTCGTTCGGGGATGGCAATCAGGATGACCGCGACCAGCGACCAGTTCTCCGCAGCGAACAAGGCATGGCCGACACTCTCACATGCCTCCGCCAGCTTCAGAGCACTGTCACGGTACGACTCAAACTCCTGGCGCCGCTCATCAGCTCGGATCGCATAATAACCCGTCAAGATCTTGTTACGGACAACCTCATATTCGTGAAGGCTCTTGCGCAGCTTTTCCGATGCACCACTGATATAGCGCTCGTACTTGTCCAGCGTCTCGGTATCGAATACTCGCTTCCACGATGCGTTGAGAGTGTCGAGGATCTTGCGGTTGGCGTCGTCGTTCTTTTCCTTCCACGACCAGCAGATACCACTGAAATACCGCAGGGCTGGCTCGGGCCCGCTGCGCACAGCACGATCCATGCTCTTGGTGTCATCGAACTCCATCGCCTTGGTGAACTTGCTCACGAAGTCGTTGAATTTCGGGTCTTGGGCGTGGGCGGTGAAGGACACCAGGAGAACACAGAAACTGATAAGTAACGATCTCATATCTATCCGAGGAATAGGGGAAGAGCTTCGGGATTGTATACGGCCAACAGCTCGATCTGCACACATGCCCGCAGAACCTCGCCCGAACCGATATCAGCGGGCCTTAGCGACGGTCTCTACCGCGTAGTTCGGCGCTGGCCTTGTCCAGAAACCGCTTCTCCGCCGGCGTCAGGGAACCGATACCCTGACGATGGACCTTCTCGAGCAGCTCGTCCAGGATCGCCTGCTTACGGTCGAGCTCACGATTCCGACGCACCGCCCAGCGCCGCTTGACGCCTCCCAGGATCGAAAGGTTCGAGGATGATCGCTCGAGCCTGTGAACCAGAAAGCCCGCCAGAGCACCGCCGACATGAGCGCTATCCGAAACCTGACTCCCCACCGACACCACCAACTGGACATAGAGGTGATAGACACCTATCCCCACCAGGACCCCCACCAGCCAGCGCAACTCGATCGGAAACACGATGAAAATCACCCGCATCCGCGGGGCCAGGATCGCGGCATACATCATGATCCCGTAAACCGCTCCGCTCGCCCCCACCAGCCAGCCACCGCTGCCGGTCGCAAATCCCACGACCATGTGCAATATTCCGCCGATGAGACCCGATGCCAGGTAGAGCCGTAGCAGCCGACGACGCCCCACAGCCTCTTCGACGAAGGTGCCGAAGAAATACAAAAACAGCATGTTCAACAAGAGGTGCATCGGGCTCACGAAGGCATGGGTGAACTGGTAGGTCACCAGCCTCACCAAACCCAGCCCGTAGCCCTCCCAGAGCCCATCCCACCACAGGGCGAGCCACCCCGAGCTTGAGCTTCCACTCAAAGCACCCTGCGCGAGAGCATTGAGGACGAACACCAGGACATTGATGGCGAGGAGCAACTTCACTCCAGGCGTCACCCTGGGAAGAGCCATCCCGTATCCACCTCCGTATTGTCCACTGCTTTGCATCGGTTATGTTTCCCGGCAAGAGATCCTTCGGATCCTAAGCAAAGTGCCCGCACAGATCATCGACGGCAAAAACCTGGCTGCAAGCATGCGCCAAGGACTTCGGGCAGCGCGGGAGCGCGGCGGTAGCCCTGTACAACTCATTTCGATCGAAGTCGGCGAGAATCCGGCCGCAGCGGTCTATATCCGGGGCCAGAAGAGAGCCGCCGAAGAAGTCGGGATCGAACTGACCACGAAGATCCTTCCCGAGGACATTTCCGAGGAAGGCCTGCTCGAAGTGCTGAGCAGCCTCAATGATGACCCGACCGTTCATGGTGTCATCCTGCAAAGGCCTCTGCCCCCGCACATCGATCCAAGACGAGTCCAGGGGACGATCAGCCGCCACAAGGACGTCGAGGGGATGAACCCGGCCAACATGGGCGCCATCCTCTACCGTGAACCCCTGTTGCCACCCTGCACTGCGGCAGCTGCTCTCGAATTGATCGTCCAGACAGGCGTCGATCTGCGCGGTGCCGAGACGGTTGTCGTCGGCCACAGCGAAATCGTCGGAAAACCCGTCGCGGTATTGCTCCTCCACCACCTCTCCACCGTCACGGTTTGCCACATCGGCACGCGCAACCTGACCGAACACACTCGACGAGCTGACATCCTCGTCGTCGCCGTTGGTAAAGCAGGACTCGTGACCGGCGACATGATCAAGCCCGGAGCCGTCGTCATCGATATAGGCATCAATCTCGTCGATGGCAAGGTCGTCGGTGACGTCGATCACAAAACAGCTGCCGACGTTGCCGGCTTCCTGAGTCCGGTCCCTGGTGGTGTTGGCCCCTTGACCGTGGCCATGCTGATGCGCAACACCCTGCGAGCCGCCGGTATCGACCTGTAGAACTCGCGCTAGGAACCCCCGCTAGCCCTGGCCTCGGCAAGCTGTCGCTCATGCTTCTCGCGTAAGCGCGCATACAACCCGGCGATGAGGACCAGCGTTTCGATGCCGTAGAACAGCAACAACCAATAGACCACACCTTCGGTGAAACCATAGCTGTGAAGACCAACGCCGAGTTCATTGACACCGAACCAGGAAAAAGCCACCACGCAGCCCAAGAACACGGCGCACAAGGCAATCCCGAACTCACGCAAGTAACCGCCCATCCGACCGTGCAGGATCAGGAGATTCATGATCACGATCAGCAGTGCGCCGTTTTCCTTCGGGTCCCAACCCCAAAAACGCCCCCAGCTATCGTTCGCCCAGATCCCGCCGAGAATGGTCCCCACCACCGAGAAGAGGAGGCCGAAGCACACAGCGCCGTACAGCATGCGCGACAGACTGTGATAGAAGGCAAAACTCCCCTTCTTCAGCCCGAACAGTTTCCCCAGAATATAAACGTGCGCCAAAGCTCCCGCGAAGAGACCCGCCGCATAGCCGATATTCACGGTTGTCACATGCGTCGCCAACCAAAAATTGGTGTCCAGAACCGCCACCATCGAACGCATGGTGTCGCCCTGAGCAGCATCTACATTCACCTCATAGCGACCAGCCATGAACATCCCCAAGCTGCCCAGCAAGGAAGCCACCACCAAAGCAACACGCTGACGATTGATCCACTCCGTGATCAGACTCACAGTCGCGCCAACAAGCGTGATGAAGATAATCGTGTCATAGAGATTGAGAACCGGCGGACGACCCTGAATCACGCACCGCAGGGTGATACCCGTCGCAACCAGCAACGTTGGCAGAACCACCGCCGGAAACAACAACCGCCTGAGCAAGCTCCATGCTGGCCGCAACAGCCACACGGCAATCAAGAGGAAGCTGATCAGATAAAGAACCAGCGCCCGATAGAAGAAATCGCCCTTGTAGTAGAACACCTCGAGCGCCACCGCGCCGTATTCATCGCGCGCATCGGCCGCATCCGCGATGCCGCCGTGTAGCCTCTCCAGTTCCTCACGAAAGACCGACCGCTCATCACGCGACGACACCAAGCGCTCCAGGTTTGCCAACCATCCCAGGTGCTCGACCTCAGGCGGCACCGCCATCATCACATCCGCGGTGCTGAGCCACTCAGCGGCCGAAGCCACATCTTCGGTCGGCGGAATCCAGGCCAGCCCGCGCGAACGCCCCCCCACCGACCCCGCCGATGTCAGCAGAACCTCAACCGCCTGCCTCTCTTGATCTAGCTGCCTGGCTTCTTCGCTCCCCTCCGCGGCCTTGCCCTCTTGTAAATCCCGATAGAGATCTCTGAGCGGACCAATCTTGGACAGAACCTGAGAAAAAGAGACCTCGCCGACACCGCCGAAAAGCGACTTCAGCTGCTCACTCCCCGCCGTCGAAAAATCCGTCCGTGCAAAATCAAAATGGCGGCGAAGCAGCAAGAACCGAAGGACGCTGTGACTCAGATAAACAATCTGTTCCTCGACTCGCGTGCGCTCCTTCGAGTCTATTTCTCCATAACGCTCGGCAAGGTCGAAGAGCTTGCTGATCTTTGGCTCGATGTCCTTGAAGGAATATCGGTCGAACCTCTCCTTGCCCTCATGCGCGACTCCGATCGCCTCCATCACCTCGTCGTTCTCGACCCGGAAGCACTCGTAGGACTCGGCAATCTCGGGATAAAAGGCAAGATCCAGGAACCAACGCATCGCATCGATCCGCTCACCTGACGGCGTCGTCAGGGACCTCTTTCCATTCAAGCGCAGCAACATGAAACCCGCATAGGTGCTCATGGGCTTGATCCGCCCCTGGTCCTGGATCGGCAAGGTCGCAAAGAGGCTGACCGTATCCGCGTCCCACGATGGCCTCGGCGGATTCAACTCATCACCGCCACCTGCGAACAACGCTGTGACCGTCAGCAATAGCGTTTTCATGCCTGCGCCCTCGCTTCAGCGCGGATGTAGCGCAAGAGTTTGAGACTGAAGTGCAGCAAGAGTCCCGCAGCGATCACCAAGCACGCATACAAGGGCCACTGATCGGCCGGGTTTCGCGACACCGCGAACTGAGAGAAGAGACGGTCATCAGGACCTGCACCCTCGGGCCCCCAAGACTCCTGATACATCACATACCCATCATGGCGCAGAGGCTCGTTCATCGAGATCTTGGTCTTCTGACTGTCATCACCGGAAATCTTGGTGATCTCACTCTCGAAAGACTTCGCCATCCCGGTACGGGGATGCAGGACACGGGTGAACTTGTCCAGGTGGACCTCAAAGGGGAGTCGCCACAACTGCTTGCGCAACTCTACACCCCACGTCCGCCCAGCGATCTCGACAACGTAAGGATAGCGGGAACCACTCCATAAAATTGTCTCATGGATCTTTCCGGATTCCTTTTCGCGCAGAACGAGTTGATGGCCAGCAAGGTCCAGTTCGGTCTTCATGTTTCGCCGCTTCGAACGAAGTCGGAAGCCCTTCGGATCGGTTGATCCATGGCCAGCAGCAACCACCGAACAGTTCGGCAAGTACCCGCTCACCACAAGATCGAAAGGCAGGGAGCCAGATGAGAAGGTCACCTCCCTGGCCAGGTTGGAACTCACGAACTGATTGTACGGGATCAGGTGCTCTTCGAACTCGCCGCCGCCCAGATCCTCGATCACCGCGATCTCCCAGTGGTGATAGCTGCGGTATTCGCTCGATTGATCGCCCTCGAACAGCGCCATGCTGCCTTCATGAGAAAAGTAGTATTCGATGAAACCGCCGGACAAGAGCATCAGGATCCCTACATGGGTGGTCAAAATTCCGATGCGAGACTTCGCCTTCTTGATCCTGACGATGCCGCCAACGACGAGGTTGATGAACAGCAGGCTGAGTAGAAGTTGCCCTCCGGGGAAGGGAACGCGCAACCAGCCCAATTCAAAGATCAGATAGAATGAGTCGAAATAGCGCTTCTGAACCTCGTAAAGCCCTTCGTCAATCTGCGCCCAGGTGCCAGCAAAGGTCAAAACGAACAGACCCATCAAGATCAGACAGGTCAACCCGAAGGAAGACAGGGTATCGACGAGCTTGCTAACCACCGCCCATCTCCAAGGAACGACAGAATTCAAAGAAACGCGCCTTTTCCGCCACCACCAGAGTTCCCGGGCCCGTCATCTTGACGAACAAGGTAACACTACCGAGTGGGCACACCACTCCGATCATGCCCCAGTCCTTCCGCTTCGGCCCAGTCATCCCTTCAAACGTGCCGAGACCATGCACCCATGGGGCTTGCACTCCCAGAACATTCACCCGCGGCAAGGCCGCGACCGCAGCATTGCCCAGAGGCCCTTGCCCTATTTCCTTGCGCCATCGATTGAGATTGGCAGCAACTCCGCCAGCACCGCCGGACAAAACGTAGACTGCACATTCGCCCTGGGCATCCGCGCCCATCGTGAAGGTCACCACCCGGAATTCGCTGCCGGATTCCTTCCGCTGCCAGCCCTCCGGCGATGACCACTTGATCCGACTGCGGTCAAAATCGGTTGTCGGCGACGGCGGCTCAGCGGCGATACGAACCGACTCGCAAAGGGCCAAGAAGCGGCTTCGCTCCTCATCCACTACGGTTGCAGGCCCTGTCATCTTCATGGTGATCATAGCCCGCGGTGCCTGCAGAAGCATCCCCAACAACTTCTGTCCGGCCCGCCCCTTGAAGGGTCCCTCGATTTCAACCAACGATGCATCCCGCCCGAAGAACTTCTTTTTGGGCAAGGACGAAATCTCATCGCTCGTGATAGCACTCTCCCCGAACTGTTGACGCCATCGATTAACATTGTCGTCAAGCGAACCACCGACAATCGACATGTAGCACTGGACGTCGTCGCGACCTGCCACCTTGAAGTTCGCATCTCGAAACTCCTGTTTCGGAAGCTCTTCCCAGGTCGCGGGCAGATCCCAGGAGAATGGCATGGCCCTCGAATCGACATCATCTTCCTTGGGAGCAAGCCCGAATCGCTTGGCATCATCGACCGGCCCCAGTCGACCGGACTGCTGGAATCGGCGCGAGTTCTCTATCTCGTAGCTGATCCCGCCGCCGTCACAGGACGCCAGCAGTACGCCGCCCAGCAAGACTCCCAAAGATGATAGCCTGATCACGACCAACCGAGTTTCCTCATCTCTTCTTCGAACACTTACAAAGCCGTAGTGGGTCACCTACTGATCGCGATGCACGACGAATGTGGCAATCTGCTCCAGGGCCTCGCGCGCAGAGCTTTCGGGTAGAGAGGCCAGAGCGCTCCGACTGGCCGCAACACAGGCCCGAGCCTGATCCATCGAGTATGCCATCGCCCCATCCAGGTCAAACTCGGCACGAAAGCATGCTAACGCATCATCCTGTCCGGCCAGATTCTGGAGATAGTCCCGGGCATCGGGACGCTCGTTCAGCACGTGCAACAAGGGCAAGGTGAGTTTCCCGCTCATCAGGTCCGTCCCCAAAGACTTCCCGACCACCCCTTCTTCGCCTTCCAAATCCAGACAGTCATCGACGATCTGAAAGGCGATTCCCAACTGCATGCCGTAGGTGGCAAGCGCATCGAGTTGTTCCGGGTCACCGCCAGCGTAGTAGCCTCCCAGGCGACATGCTGTGGCGTAGAGGTAAGCGGTCTTGTCGGCAATGACCCGGTAGTACTGATCCTCGGTCCAATCGAAGTCCAGTCGATGCAAGATCTGTATGATCTCACCCTGACAGATCGTTTGGGTGGCCTCGGCCAAGTGCCGACTGCAGGCTTGATCTTGCATGCTGACCGACAGCTGGAACGCACGTGCGTAAATGTAGTCCCCCAGGAGGACCGCCGCCTCATTGCCATGCAGGCAGTTCGTGGTCGGCACCTGCCGACGCATGCCGGCATCGTCGAGAATATCGTCGTGCACCAGGGTTGCCGTATGTATCAACTCCACGACCTTGGCCACGGTCGTATGGTCAGCGGTCAAGGTCCCCACCGCCTTCCCCGAAAGCATGACCAGAGCAGGTCGGAGCTGCTTGCCTCGATATTGCTCCACATGCTCGATCAAAGCATGGAGTTCGGGCTCCTTCGGTCGAAGGTCATCCGCGAGCTCGACATTCATCTGCTCGAGTTCCGGTCGAACCAGAGCAGTGAGGTCCTGAAGATGTAGGGTCCGGGTCACGGCAGGCTAGCCGGGCTTTGCCGAATCTTGTTGCTGATCATGTTGCGGGTTTTGAGACACGCTCTCGCCGCTTGCCGGAGGAGGTAACTCTTGACCCTTCTTGTCCGGATCACCCTTCAAGCCCTTCTTGAACTCGACAATTCCACTGCCCAGCGATTTCGCCATGCCAGGAATGCGATGGGAAAACAGAAGGAGTGCGACCACCAAGACGATGAGCCACTCATAGCCACTACCGAAGAATGCTACCATGGGCAAAAAACCTACTCAGACAGATGAATTATTGCGCCAATCCAAGCAGAACGCCACCCTGTCCAAACAACCACCTCTGTTTGCTCCAATTTCCATTATTCGCCAGAATTATCCGTCCCGAGGTTCCTCTGAGCCCAATCGCGCCACGCAGCAGTATCCTCGCCCAAATTCACCCCCGTGATCCGCGCAAGGTGCTCGATAGAAGTCGCACGCACCTTGGGATCGCCGGAACTCAAAGCCTCGATCAAGATCTCCACGGCCTGCCGCTTCTCGGCCGATCCAGCAGCCTCGCCGCCGCCAGCCATCGATGCCTGGAAGCCCCGCAAGGCCGTAATCAGCTGTAGAAAAGATTCCTGCATATGGCGGCGCGCAGCCTCCTGCACGAGCACCCACAAGCACAAGATTCCCAGGACTATCCGGATCACGAAATTCGAGCCCAGATTCTCCGCAATCCAGTCACTCCCGGGCAAAAACTCCTCGAACCACACCAGGAACGCCATTGCCACCAAGACGAGCGGAACGGACTGTCTCCACAGATTCATGATGGTCCCAGAAGTTCCTTCATCGTGATTCCCAATACGCTGGGCGAATCAACGACCGTCACCCCGGCCGCCATCAGGGCGGCCTTCTTATCGGCCGCTGTTCCCTTCCCTCCGGAGATGATCGCCCCGGCATGCCCCATCCGCTTTCCTGGTGGTGCCGTCGCACCAGCAATGAAGGCCACCACCGGCTTGTCGACCTTCTCCTTGATGAAGGCTGCGGCTTCTTCCTCGGCGCTACCACCAATCTCACCGATCATGATGACGCCCGATGTCTCCGGATCCGCCTGAAAGAGTTCCAAACAGTCGATGAAGTTGGTGCCATTGATCGGATCGCCACCGATCCCCACGCATGTCGACTGACCCAGGCCGACGCATGTCAACTGCCAGACGGCCTCGTAGGTCAAGGTGCCGCTGCGCGATACCACTCCAATCTTGCCTGGCTTATGGATGTAAGCGGGCATGATCCCGATCTTGCAGCCAGCCTCCGCGGTTGTCGGCGTGATCACGCCGGGACAGTTAGGACCTACCAAGCGACTCTTCGATCCACGCATGTAGGAACGCACCCAGGACATATCGATTACCGGAATCCCCTCCGTGATCGCCACGATAAGTTCAACGCCGGCATCAACCGCCTCGCAGATAGCGTCCGCACAAAAGGCTGCCGGCACGTAGATCACCGATGCGGTCGCCCCCGTGCTCTCCACAGCATCGACGACCGTATTGAAGACCGGGATTCCCTCGACCTCCTGACCTGACCTGCCCGGAGTCACCCCGGCGACCATGTTGGTCCCGTAAGCGACCGCATTGAGGCTATGAAAACTCCCAGCTTCGCCGGTAAGCCCCTGACAGATGACCTTCGTTCCCTCATCGACGAGGATGCTCATGCCGATCCCTCACTGTAAATCATTGCGTCATCGCCACGATCTTTTCGGCTGCCTCATCGAGTGATGAAGCCGTCTCCAAAGACAGGCCCGAAGTCTCCAGCAATTCCCGCCCCCTCTCGACATTGGTCCCTTCGAGCCTGACCACGAGCGGCATCTCGAGTCGAACCTCGCGAGCCGCGGCCACCACTCCCTCAGCGATGACATCACACTTCATGATCCCACCAAAGATATTGACCAGAACCCCCTTAACGTTCGGATCGGACAAGATGATCTTGAAAGCGTTGGTCACCTGTTCCTTGTCAGCGCTGCCACCGACATCCAGGAAATAGGCCGGACTACCTCCCTTGAGTTGAATCACATCCATGGTGGCCAAGGCCAGACCTGCGCCATTGACCATGCAGCCGATATTGCCCTCGAGCGCGATGTAGTTGAGATCGTGCTTGTCAGCCTCGACTTCCTTTGGGTCCTCCTCGTTCAGGTCACGCAATTCGAGTAACTCACGGTGCCGGAACAGAGCATTGCTATCAAAATTGATCTTGGCATCGAGTGCCACGACCTCTCCGCCCGGGGTGACGATCAAGGGATTGATCTCGAGCAAGGAACAGTCGAGTTCGACGAATGCCCTGGTCAGGCCAGCCATGATCTTCATCGCCCCCTTCATGGCAGCCCCCGATAACCCCAATCCGATCGCCAACCGACGCATCTGAAAGGCCAGCATCCCCTTGGCGGGATGCAACACCTCGCGAAGAATAGCTTGGGGGCGCTCCTCGGCGAGAACTTCGATCTCGGTCCCACCCTCGGCCGAGGCGATCATGACCGGTGCCGCATGGCCTCTATCCATCGCAATGGCCATGTAGAGTTCCCTGTCGATCTCGGAGCCCCTCTCGACGTAAACCCGCTCGACAATGCGGCCTTGCGGACCGGTCTGGTGGGTCACCAGGGGCTTGCCCAGCATCCCTGTAGCCGCCTCCTCGGCTTCCTGGGCAGAGTGGACCAGTTTGACACCCCCACCCTTCCCTCGCCCTCCAGCGTGGATCTGCGCCTTCACCACGGCCAGCGGCGACGCCAGTTTCTCAAAGGCCGCCGCAGCGTCGGTTGCGGAGGTCGCCAGGATGCCCTCGGGAACCGGAACCCCAAACGATCGAAGGATTTCCTTGGCCTGATACTCGTGAATCTTCATCGTTCGCGGGGAACCCTATCGGTGGCAGGACCATGAGCCAACATAGAAAACACAACCGATCATCAGGAACTCTACTGTGACTATACTTCGGGAAACTAGACAGCACTCCGACTACCCTCGCACTCACATGAACGGCATCCTTGTCCAGCAGCAGATTCGCACCTTGGTGGAAGAGGGCTACCTGACCAGCAATCCATCGGTTTGCTCCACCCAGATCCAGCCAGCCAGTCTCGACCTCCGCCTGGCGACACGGGGCTATCGGGTACGAAGCGGCTTTCTTCCCGAAAACTGCACTGTCGCCGATCGCCTCGAAGACACCACTCTCTACACCTTCGATCTGACCGATGGCGCAGTCCTCGAGAAGGGGCACTGCTACATCATCCCACTGCTCGAGCGCATCGAAAAGCCACTGGACTACATGATCAGGGCAAACCCTCGGTCATCGACTGGCCGCCTCGATCTCTTCACCAGACTTCTTGCCGATCAAACCGGAAGATTTGCTCAAGTCCCCGCGGGTTACACCGGCCCTCTCTACATCGAAATCGTCCCGCGATCCTTCCCCGTCAAGGTGCGCACGGGCCTGAGCCTTTGCCAGATCCGCTTCACCATCGGCAATGCCATGCTCACCGATGCCGAGATCGCGCAGGAATACACACGTGAACCTCTCCTGTTCCGCGACGATGGTTCTCCCATCCCCCTGGAACAGGTCAAGATCGACGACGGTCTCTCCATGGGAATCGCCATCAAGTCTGATCGCGACCTTCGCGGACCCATCGGCTATGCCGCACGGCGCTACACCAACGTCATCGACATGTCCGAAGTCAACCGCTACGAATCATCTGCCTACTTCGAACCCATCTACGAGCCGAAGGACGATTACTACATCGTCGAACCCGAAGAGTTCTACATCTTTGCCAGCAAGGAGCGAATTCGCATCCCGCGAAATCTGGCTGCCGAGATGATCGCCTATGACATCGACATAGGAGAGCTACGAACGAACTACGCGGGCTTCTTCGACAATGGCTTCGGTGGCGATACCGGTACGCGCGCCGTCCTCGAAGTCCGCCCACATGACGTGCCCTTCCTGGTGGAAGACGGTCAAGTCTTCTTCAAGTTGCAGTTCTTCAGAACCATGGAGACCCCCGAAATCTGCTATGGCGAAGGGGAATTGCAAAACCACTACCAGGGCCAAGGACTCAAACTCAGCCGACACTTCCGGCAGGCCGACGAGGCACAGGCCGGCCGCTGATCCACACCGATCCAACTTCCGGGGGTAGGGGCTCCCAAGAAGATGTGAATCCCTTATCCTGCGGGCTGATCCGGCCCCCCTGTGCCGGCACTGGTGCATCATGCTCAACAACCCTTCTGTTCGCATCTCTCTGTCTGCAGCCTCTGTCCTGATCACACTCGCACTGGTCACCGCACCAAGCCGTGCCCAGACTTGCTCGACGGGCCAACTGATCAAAAACGACATTCTTCCGGATGTGCCCAAGGGACCGGTCCGCTTCGGCATCGTCAAAGGCGTCTGTACAAATGACGCCATCATGTCGGTCTTCGATACCGGTGGCGCCGTCCAGGTCCACGAGGTCGCCGTGATGTTCGCAAACGCCAGCAGCACCCAGGGTGTGAAGGCCGTCGTCGACCTGGAGATCTACGATGGCATCACATCGTCGCCCAGAGGCCAGTACACGATGGGGAAACTGGTCTACAAATCGAGCAAGCATGGCGGCGGCAACCTGCAGATCCAGAGTCAAGGCATCAACAACTACAAACTTCCCACACCGGTGAGGGTGACATCGGGCAAGCTCGTCATCGGCTACCGACTGGTGCAGAACACGTCAGCCGGCAATTGCACGATCGGTTACAGCACCAGTTTTTGCGTCGACGCGAACCCGACGACTCCTTGTCCTAGAGACATCAACGTCATCGACGACCCAACCAATAACCATCGCTACTTCGATCCGATGGTCTACATGGGCTACGGTCGCGCCCTGTGCAACCATCCCATCCGAATCATCCAAGGAAGCTGGATCATCCGCGCCTGCATCAAGCCGGAAGTCTCCGTGACCTGGTCAGGGAATGCGACGCCCGGTGGCTTCGTCTCCTTGAAGTTCATCGCGCCAGGCAATGCCGGCAATGACTACATCGCTCTCGTCGGTGGCGCCGCCAAGCGATCGCAGACGCCATGGGGTTCGATACCTCTCGATCCAAACGATCAACTGTTCCTGTGCTTCCTCGATGCCTGCCGTTCATCGATGTTGCTCGGAGGAATCGGCAAAATCGATGCGAGCGGCAATGCCTTCGGTGCCATACGCATCCCTAATCTTCCTGTCCTCAGGAACTCAGGGCTCACCATGCGTGCCATGTTCGTGACCTACAAGGCCCCCATCTTCGCTCCCTGGATTGCAGTCTCGGGAGCCAGCAAGCCCATCGTCATCAACTGAGAACCGGTGCAACAAGACGCTCAGCGTCCCTTGCCAGCTCCCTGACCCTTCTGCTGACCAGCACTTCCTGGTGCTGCGGGCTGCAAGAACTTGGTCGGCACCAGATGGTCGGTGCCAGGGTCCCAGTATGACTCACCGCCAACCTCGACACCCTTGTAGCGACTCGTCGTCACCGAGTGGTCAGCATGTTCCCACCACTCGAATCCCTCATCATCCACTACCTTTGCCACGACCGGCGGAACCGGACCATGCCGGGGATCACGGTGCAATGGTGGCGCATGGGTCATCCCGTTCAAGAAGGGAATGAACGACCCATCGGGCAAGGGGATCCCATTGTTGACCGCAGGTAAGTTCTTGATCGTGTGCCGCGTGCCCCATGGCAAGTTTGATTTCTTGTGATGCGGTCGATCCGACTTCTTGTTGGTCAAGAAGCCCACAGGCTCAACCCCCAAGTGAACAGGTCGCCCCGGCTTGAAAGCGCTCTCACCGACAGCGTCGATGCGACCCGCTTGCCCATCCGGCGGGACCGACTGCTCAGCGGACATCACCAAATAGATCCCGGTAGCCAGCAGTGCGCCGAACGCAACGAGAGTCAGAACATTCCTAGCACTCATGGCCAGCAGCATATCCCAGTCCTGCTGCCGAATGGTGCCCAGCAGCGCAACCACAGAGAAGGTTCCCGTTGAGACGTCATGGCAAGCCCAATGATACCGGACACCTTCGTTTCCGTACCGGCGCAAGCTCCCATCGAGCGCGACACCCGTGCCGGTGCATCCACAATCAGCTGAACAGTTGGCGAATCGGCTTGCCGTTGCGCACGATCATGACCGGGCGTCCTGACGGCGTCTCGTATTCCCGCTTGTGGCTGATCCCTAAAGTCGCGTAGAAGGATGCTGCGATATCGTCAGGTGTGATCGGGCTGTCCTTGGGCAATTCACCCTTGGCATCCGACTCACCAACTACCTGACCACCCTTGATGCCACCGCCTGCCAGCAGGCAGAACATCGCACGCGGATAGTGATCGCGACCGCCGCGAGCGTTGACCTTCGGGGTACGACCGAACTCACCAGTCACGAAGACCACCGTCGAATCCAGAATTTGTTTGTCGTGCAACGCCGTGAACAGGCCTGCAAGGCCATCGTCGATCGCAGGCAGGAGATTGGTCTTGAGCTTGTTGAAGTTGTCAGCGTGCGTATCCCAGCCACCATGACCGATGGTGATGAACTTCACACCCTCTCCGACCAGCCTTGAGGCCAGCAGGCAACTCTGAGAGAAGGCACTCTCGCCGAACCGATCGGAGATCAACTTCGACTCCTTGGTGACGTCGAAAGCGTCGCGCGCCGCCGTCGATTGCATCATCGAGAAGGCCTTCTCGTTGAACTCGTTCATCCCCTTGAGCAGCCTGTCTTCTTTATCAAAACGGCCGAACGCCTTGTCGTAGCGAGCCAGCATCTGCTTACGCTGCTCTATCTTCTCCATGGTCATGCCGTTCGACAGACTCAGGCCGCGAATCTGCATGCGCTGTCCCTTGCGAGGAGTCTGTCCCGTATCAAAGGAACCATACTCCACGCCGAGATAACCTGTGCCACCGCCTCGACCCGCACTCGGAATTGCGATGTAGGAAGGGAGCTCTTCGGGCGCACTCAACTCCTTCGAACAGACCGATCCGTAGGAAGGGTACCGCAAGGAGGGCAAGGGGCGATTGCCGGTCGACATGTAGATCGATCCCAGTTCATGCGCCGCTAGCGTATGGCTGACGCCACGCAAGATGGCAAACTTGTCCGCACACTTGGCCATCTTCGGCAAGTGCTCACAGATCTCGATCTGCGATGGCTCCACCACCAGATGACCGAAGGAGCCGGTGGCCTCCGCAT
>CAZIVO010000029.1:0-34926 GCA_964542765.1 uncultured candidatus Brocadiaceae bacterium
GGCTCCAGGAAAAACTGGGGGTTTACGTGGTCGTAAGCGGAGCCTTTTCGAAGGTGGTGTGCGCGTGCCCGGCGTGGTCGTTTGGCCTGAGCATGTCCAGCCAGGGACAGAAACCACGGTGCCTGCCTGCACGAGCGATTATCTGCCCACCATCCTCGATGTGCTCGGGGTGGAACGTGCTGATGACCGGCCACTCGATGGAATCAGTCTACTCCCACTCTTCGAAGGAAAGATGCACCGACGACCACAACCGATCTTCTTTGAATCACGGGCCGAGGTCTCCCTTGTCGACAATCATTGGAAGTTGATCGGCTCGGCAAAAAAACAACAGTTCAGCTTGTTCGACCTCTCCAAGGACCGAGCAGAGTCAAACGACATGGCCGCGAAACATCCCAACCTCGTTCAAAAGATGAGCGCACAGATCGATGAGTGGCGAGCATCTTGCTCACGGAGCGCAGAAGGAAAGGACTACAATGGCCAGTGAGTTACTGACCGGGTAGAGGCTCTCCCCCACGCAATCGGTGAGCTACCAGAAGGTCGGTCACGCGCCCCAGTCCTGGCCCGGTCCTGGCCCCATGCCAGCTGAAATCCTTGCCATCAACCAGAAGGATCGGGGCGTCGAACCAGCCACACGCGACCAACTCCTGCCTGTGTTGCTCGTCAAACACCCAGGGCTCATCCGGCAACAGAACCAATTCGACACGCAACCCCCGAAACTCACTCGGATCGATCGTCGGGTAACGATCAGGACGATCGGCCGCCACATTCACCGCACCCGCGCGTTCGAGAATGTCGTGGATGTAAGTGTTGCCATTGATCGTCATCCAGGGCTTCTTCCAGATGGGATAGAAGACCCTGATAGCCTCCCGGTCGAGACTCTCCACCTCGGCACGGGCTAACTGAGCCTCTATCAAGAGCAGAATGGCCTCGGCCTCTTCCCTCGCCTCAAGGATCTGACCAAGATCTCGAACGAGTGCGGCAGCCTCAGCCACCGTGGTTGGAGCGCTCTCCATCACCAAGAAATGCTTTTTGAGCCAATGGATGTCTTCGGCACGATTTTCTTCCGTGTTCGCAAGGATGATGTCCGGCTGAAGTGCCGCAATCTTCTCGCGGTCAGGATTCTTCGTTCCCCCCACCCGGGGTACACCCTGGAGAGTCGCCTCGGGCTCGACGCAGTATCGCGTCACCCCTACCAGGCGGTCCCCGGCGGCCAGTTCACAAACAGTCTCCGTGAGAGACGGTACCAGCGACACGATTCTTGAGACGTTCACTGTCGGTGAAAACTAACGCCACAAGCACACGCATGACAACAACAGTGCTCGGCTGGTGATCGGCCCCAACCGTGATCGACTCTTTGACCGAAGCCTCTGCACATCCTGTTCAGGTCTCCATGATTTCAGGAACAACAACCTCTCGGATCTCCCCCTGATCATCGACCCAGATTTCTTCCAGATCGACGACATCGCCAGCGCAACACGACATGCGTAAATAATACGCCCAGCGCTCACCTTTGCCGCTCTCCTTGATCCGTGGAACCACCGCCGGATTCACGTACAGCACGCCATCCTTGGTCATGAAACGAACCCGGGATGCGCCCTTGGGATTGAGTAAGCGGTGGTGCATGTGCCCGGCAATCACGCAGCGGACCCGCAGACCACAGTTCCGGATCTCGGCAAGCGCAAGTTCCAGATCTCGGTCCCCCCAGTCACCGCTCGGATGCCGACCAAAATCCTTCCCGTAGATCGAATGAGACTGCTTTCCCAGTCCCGTCGGACCGTTGTGCGCAAGGATGAGTAGATCGCGCGCAGAGGCCCTTTGGGCAGCCTGAACGATCTTCTGTGCCGACGCCTCAATATCTCCGACGCCATAAAACTGGTCGTAGACCTCGGGGCTACGCATGCTTTTGCCCCCCCAGGAAAACGGCCGGGCGCCGACAATCGACATCCCCGCCTGCGGCACCTCCCTCACCTCATAAGCAATATGATCATCACCGAGGATCTCGACGCTCTCTTCCAGCGTTCGCGTTGGTCGGCGCCGGGAAAAGCTCTGCCAGGCATCGTGATTGCCAAGGATCACCGCTTTTGGAGCCTTCAGGCCGGCAACCTCTCGCACCATACCCAGATCTTCATCTCCAAGATCGCCCACAAACAGGGTCAGGTCCTGGCTCCCCTGCTCGATGAAGCTGACGTCTTCCGGTCGCCAAAAATTATGGATATCGCCAACAACCAGAAACGTAGCCCGGGAGGTCATCTCATCGAGCATACCCGTGCTGGATCATGCGGCATCAAGAGATTTCGCGAAGCGTTACTGACTGGTCGAGAGCCTTACTTCGCTTCCAGCAACCCGTGTTTCATCAACTTCTCGCGATAGGTCGTCCGTGGAACTCCAAAGAGTTCCGCTCCCTTGGTCAGATTGCCTTCCGCACTCTCCAAGGTTTCCTGAAGAGCGGACCGCTCCTGTCCCTCGAGTCGCTCCTTCCAGGTGCTGGTGTCGCTGGAGGAATCCGCCTCGGGAGTTTCAGCGGATGGCGACATCTGCGGTGATGCATCCAAATGTTCCACCGCTATCGCACCACCTGCGGCGCGTAGCGCAGCACCTTTGAGCATGTGCTGAAGCTCACGGATATTGCCTGACCACTGGTAACGGTGGAGGTGATCGAGCGCTTCGCTCGTCAACTCAGGCGCCGCTGGCAAGCCAAGATCTTCGGCCGCCTTGAGGAGGAACCGAGAACACAACATCAAGATGTCCTCTTTCCTGTCGCGCAACGCGGGAAGCATGATCTCCAGTTCCCGCAGTCGATAATAAAGATCTTCCCGGAACCGCCCCTCCTTGACCATCACCTCGAGATCCTGATGGGTCGCAGCGAGAATGCGAACATCAACCTTGATCTGCTTGCTGGACCCGATCGGCGTGACGATTCGATCCTGCAGGACGCGCAGAATCTTCGCCTGGAGATCCAATGCCATGTCGCCGATCTCGTCGAGGAAGATCGTGCCCTCGTGAGCCTCCTCGAAATGCCCGCGCTTGGTTTGGGTGGCGCCGGTGAAAGCCCCCTTGTCGTGTCCGAACAATTCACTTTCCATGAGTTGTTCGGGGATCGCCGCACAATTAACCGGCACGAACACCCCCTCTTTTCGAGGTGAGAGATCGTGGATAGCACGCGCAATGACCTCCTTGCCCGTGCCGGTCTCTCCCCGGATCAAAACCGTGTAGTCCGCCGGAGCATAAAGCTTGACCCGCTCAACCATGTCCTTGCACGAAGGGCTGGTGGTCTGCAGGGCATAGTGTTCCTCGTTATTCGCAGAGGGCTGCGACTTGAAGATGTTGGTAACAAGATCTCGATTCCCCAAAGCACTCGCCACAAGCCTGCCAATGAAAACTACTCGCTGGAGATCTGACGGAGCCAACATCGCTCCATCACGAACGCAATCCGCATGCAGGATGCCAAAGGTCTTGCCAAGCGCCTGGATCGGCATCGTGATGCTCGAACTGATTCCCTCTCGCCGAACACTGACAAACTGCGATGCCACAGGGTCTGCGCTGGCGATCGGAACATGAACAAGGTTCCCGCTCTCCCTTACCTGATCAATCAATGAACGACTGATCCGGAACGAGCCGCTATCACCTCCATCAGTGAGATAAAAACTAGTCTCACCATCGATCGCATATTCGTCGCCGAACTCCAGGCAAACACGATCTGCCCCGGTTGCGGAAAGAATGGCACCCATCGCTGCCTTGATCATCTGCATGGGGGATCTGACCGCTTCAAGGTGATCCGCAACCTCCATGAAGGTCTGATACCAACTCCCCACGGGTGACCCGGCGCTTTCCAGATTCAAAAGCGTCGAGGTGTCAATCTCCTCGCCACGCTGGTCGTCGCCGACAACGACGGAGCGCAGACTCACCATGACCGAACCAACATTCAGCACATCACTTTCGAGGAGCGTCTCGAAGCGGGTGCTGACGGTGCCAGTCGAACTACGCACAGGGAAAGGCAAGCCCGCTTCCACCCGGACTTGAAGGCCGCCCTCGGGCTCGTGGATGATCTCGATCAAACGGCCGCTGAACCCCGGCATTTCCATCTCGAGATCACAGCCAGAGCCGCTGGTCCCGACCCAGAAGCGATCGAGTTCGACCGTGTGCTGCACATGGCCTGCGCCAGTATTGATCTCCACGTAGACAGCCATGGTGTCGGATTTTCGCCAATTATCCCCGGTTCGGGAAGGGACTTACCGTCGATATCCCGCCACAAAGCTCAGTTTGTGGCCAAGCTCCAGGGGCGAAGGAACCCCTAATAAATCAGCTACGGACTGCAACCCGTTGTGCCACGCAGCTTTGCGCGGTGGCTTCTAAACCCTACAGTGGGCCATCCCAATGGGAGACAACGATCTGGCAATGCCGAATCACGGCCAGCGATATCCCAGGCCTGATATTTTCTCCTCTCGTCGATGACGGACCCCATCGCTCAGCCACCGGATCAAGCGGCCGCAAACGAAGGCGGACGATGGTTGGTCGCCTGCTCGCGTGACCGAACGCTCATGGCGCAGCGCGACCACGGCAAAACCGTCCTCGTGAAAATCTACGAGCGCGGATCCCTGGATGACGCCCGCGCGGAATCCTCCATCGGCTCCGAGTTGAACATCGAGGGCGTCGTCCGATACCACGGGGCGAGTATCGACGAAGCCACGGGGCGACCCTGCGTCATCATGGACTTCCATGACGGAGGAACGCTGGCACAGAGAATCACCTCTCATGGCCCGCTGCACCCCCGACATGCAGCGCGTCTCATACTCGAACTCGCCCGGATCCTGCAGTCGCTATCGACCGCTTCGGTACCGAGCGCTCCTCATGGAATCGTTCACTGCGATATCAAGCCCGACAACCTCTTGCTGGTCAGCACACCCCCGTCGAACGACGAGGGTGCTATCCGGGAGTCCATCGTCTTGCTGGATTTCGAACACGCGGTGCAGCTGGGCAGCCAACATGGTTCTGATGACTTCACTGGAGGAACCCACGGTTACGCTCCGCCGGAGGCATACCAGGGAGCCCCTCCGACAACGTCTTTCGATGTTTTTGCACTCGGAGCGACTCTTCATCAGGCGCTCCTGGGAAAGCTACCCTTCCCGATCAGCGAAAAAATCGATGTCGAGAGCGTCATTGCGGAGAGCTGGGTGCCCTGCCCGGAGACGGATCTCCTGCCCGAAGACCTTCTCTTGCTGCTCAAGGGCTGTCTCGCAACCGATGGCAGACTAACGCTCGCCGAGGTGGCCAATCGGTTGGAGCAGTTTCTCGACCAAGAGCCCGACGGTGAACGGCTCCTGGATGATGCCTTGGTTCTTCTTCACGCCGGCAACATTGCCGGAGCAGAGCGCGAACTGGCCGCCGCAGCCCGAACCGCTGCCGGATCAGATCGCCTCGCAATCCTGTCCTCCCTGACCCTTCGCCGAAAAAAGATGCTGGCGCGGATCCCTGCGTTCGCAGTCCCGGCGCTACCGGAATCGCTCATTGCACGCATCGAGACGATCGCATCGAGCACCCCGAAGATCGCCACCCTCCTCAAGCGCTTCCCTGGCCATGCAGAGGCTTTGGCCACACGACAACAACTGCGATCTGAGCTGGATCACATGATCGAGAAAGTCCCACCAGCCATCGCTGAATTGAAACGCTCCGCGCGATTTACCGAAGCAGTGGGGGTCCTGGACACGGCAATCTCGGCAGTCGCAGCAAACCGTGGGCTGCCCTCGCAGCCTCCATCCAGCCGCAAACATCACCTGCCCATTGAAACAGGTCCGCTGAGGCGCGACCCCGAGCGTTTCTTGAGGGCGGCTCTGAGCGATCTGCTCTCCGCCGCTGAAACTCACGAAGCCTTGCTGGGGCAACTCGGTGAAGCCGAAGCCCAACTGGACCTGGGGGCTGCGGAAACCATTCTCAAAGAAGCTGCCCGTGCTTACAGCGGAGCCAGCGAAGTTGTCGCCGGCCTGAAGGACCGACTACTCAACCTGCGATTTCACATCGAGCGCATCGCCCAACCATGGCCCTCGCTGAAGAGCCTTCAAGAACAACTCGAGTTGGCAGAGATCGACCTGGACCTCGAACCTCTTCACTCGTTGCGACGCCTCTGTGCTTTGCGCGCAGACATCACCGATGAACAGCAAGAGGGCCTGCAGCGCGAAGGTCTGCGCACTCTCCAGCGCAGCCTTCAAGATCTTCTCGAGGACTTTCCACATGTTCATCAGATCGCCAATGACGGAGCCGAGACTCTCGCGCGGGCGATGGAAAGTCTTACCGACATGAGCTGGATTCTCCTCGGACAGGCCGCCGAGATGCTGAGTTCAACACCCATTCCGATTCGGCCCCTGCAATCGATCATCAACCGTATCGACAGCCTTCGCATCCTGGAGGTCCTTGTCGATCGGGATGAACAGACTCGCGTTGCACTGCTGGACAAGCTCGAACGGGTTCGCACGCGGATCGATCAGGCGCGCACCACCCGCGATCGCATCGCCCGTGGCGCTCAAGAAGCCATGAACAAAGGCCACCTGACAACAGCTCTCTACGATATGGCTCGCGCCGTCGACACCTTCGACGACGAAACCGAAACAGGAGCTCTTCAACTATCCCAGCAACTGGAGAATGCGCGGCGCCAGAAAGAGAAGGTCGAGACCTTCACCGCTAACAACCTTCGCCTCGCAAACCACTACGCTGAACTCCGCGACAACCCTGAGAGCAAGTACAGCGACCGGCTCGATGTCCTCAACCAACGGCGTGAGATTCTAAAATTTCTGGCTAAAAACCTGCACGCGGATCGGGCAGATCTCTACTCGAAAGACCTTTGCGAACTGACTGTCTCGGCCATGCAGGAACATTCTCTCCAGGCGGAAACGCTGCTCGATGCTGCCCACGCGGCGCATGAAAAACTGAAAATTTCCGAGGATGCCTGCACCAAGATCGAGGGAGAACTGCAAAGCCTCAAGAACCAGAGTTTGCCTGACCACGCACAGTGGATCCTCACACACTGGCGCAAGCAATCGGAACGCCTTCAGCGAGAATTGGAAGAAACAGAACCAGCAAATCTCAAGCCCGCGCAGCAAAAGCAACGCCTTCTGCTGGCGCTCAAAATTTTGACCCTCATCGCGGCAGTGGTCGCAACGACACTTCTGGTGTCACGCTAGATCCACGGAAGCCGTGCAGTTCCCATCTTCTCGCCCGCCCATCAGCGGACACCGAGGACCACGCGGAACCTCATCTTCTTGCCATCGCGATCGACGACGACCCGCACTTTTTGACCCGGCTTCAGGGTGCTCAGAACGGCCGAGTAATCCTCTATATCCGCTATCTTGAGTCTGGCGAGACCGATAATGACGTCCCCGGCCTTGATGCCGGCCTTCTCCGCAGGGCCATCCTCGCGCGTGAACTCGACTCCCACCCCACCCTCCACGCTGTATGCCGGCATGAAGCCGAGGGCCGGGCGATCACCACTCTGCTCCTCCTGCGCGCCAACGCCTTCTCCCGCCTTGGCATGAGGGTCTGTCGCACGAGCGTGGGGATTACCCTTCGGCTCAGGCGGTTTGGGCCCCTCGCGAACGAACAAAACATAATCGCCGCCAAACTCGAAGTCCGGCCCTGGCGGCGCCACCACGGCCACAGCCTCCATGCTGAGAACCGCGATCTTGAGATCCGGCAGTCTTTGTTGCAATCGCTCGACCGCCCCCATGCGCTGGTCAGAATGGAAGCGCCCACACAAGTGGACAACCAAAGGAGATCGTGGTTGGTCAGATGACGCGGTGAGAATCTGGACGATCGACTCGGCCATGGTGTCGTCCTTCAAGCACTGCGCCTGATACAGCCTGTAGAGAGCCTCATCATCAAGCGCTGCCCCATGTCCACTCTCCTCCCCCTCCGAAGGCTCCAAAATAGCCTTTTTGAAAGCTTCCCAGTAAGCATCACGGGGGGCCGATGTTTTTTGAGCTATATGGGGACTGTTCGCGCTCGCGCCGATTCCTTCGCGTGCAACTCGACTGGCAATGGATTTTGGCGCGTTTGCGGCAATGACCGGAAGGCCCTTGGCCCTGGCAAACTCGACGATCGGCCGGTAGTGAGGGGCGTAGTTCTTCCACGGCCGTGACAATTTCAGAAAATTCTTCTCGGTGATCTGACCACTCAGATAACGATCAAGGTCGTCCTGGACATCTCGCTCGAACATCTCCAACGAAATAGCGAGGTCAGGCCGACGCAAATGCAGCATCTCGACCATCTCCAACTGCAAGGCATGGCCCACGCGATTGTCATGATCCTCCCCGAGAAACACCACTCCAGC
Source organism: uncultured candidatus Brocadiaceae bacterium (assembly GCA_964542765.1). Taxonomy (GTDB): domain Bacteria; phylum Planctomycetota; class UBA1135; order UBA1135; family UBA2386; genus CAZIVO01. The sequence goes on from CAZIVO010000029.1 coordinate 8,318, forward strand.
AGTAACCACATCATCGACAACTTGCTCCAATCGAACAGCGCGTCCACTGGAGCCATCGATGACCAAGCTGGTCGCTGAGCAGGCGGGGAGAACGGTCAGAGTGAGTGATACAACAAGGGAAAATCTCATGCGGCCACCCAGAGAAACTGTACCGGGCAAGGAAAGCAAGCCACCGATCTGGATCCGGTGGCTCCAGCGGTCAGAATGTCTGCCCAACCGGCAATCAAACCATGAAAATAGTAACCTGGAACGTCAATTCTGTTCGCGCCCGAATGTCACTCCTGCTCGACTGGCTCGCCGATCACGACCCCGACATCCTGTGCCTCCAGGAAACCAAAGTCGTCGACGATCTGTTTCCAACCGAACCCTTGGAAGACGCCGGCTACAACATCGAGTTCACCGGCCAGAAGTCCTACAACGGAGTAGCCACCCTCAGCAAGTACCCGATGGAAGGCGTGATCAAGGCGCTTCCCGGGGATGGTGACAGCGAACCGAAACGCATCCTCGGCTGCATCGTGAAGGACACCGTCGTGTTCAACCTCTACGTGCCCAATGGAAGGGAGGTCGACCACGAACAGTACCACTACAAACTCGCCTGGCTCAAGCGCATGCGAAAGTTGCTCGATGACGAGTTCAGAGCGGATGAAAAAGTCATCGTGACGGGAGACTTCAACATCACCTTCGATGACCGGGACGTCCATAACCCTGATGTGCGGCGAGAAAAGATCCATTGCTCCACCCCCGAACGCGAAGCAATGGCTCATCTGATGGACTTCGGCCTTGAAGATGGCCTCCGCAAGCATCACGAAGAAGAAGGCATCTATACCTGGTGGAGCCACCGCGAAAGAGGATTCGAGAAGAACCAAGGGCTGCGAATCGACCACTTTCTCCTGTCGGAACCGTCCCTTGAGATCTGCGAGGATGTGCTTGTCGACACCAAATCTCGCGAAGGGAAAGGAACCAGCGACCACGCTCCCGTCATCGCTCTGTTCCGAGATTGACAGAGACATCGACGAGCATGCGGCACAGCAATATGCACTCCCTCGTCATCGCGAAGAACAGTCAGAAGGTGCGCGACCGGGTCATTGGTCGGCTCACGCCCGGTCTAATACTGACAGACCAAGGCGAATGGCTCGGGCACCGGACATGGATTCCCCGCGAAAAACCATCTCGAGCCAGAGCAAGCAGGCTAAAACCATAGCATGCTCGTTACGGCCATCCTTTCCGCCATGCTTGCTCCGCAACAGCAAGACACAGCACCGCTTCTGAGCATTGGCGATAAAGCCGATGCCGAGATTGCCATCGACGCACCTCCGGCAGACGCACCGCTACTTCGCCAATCCGCGACACTCACCGGCAGTTCGCCAAAGACCTTCACCTACCGACTTCAACTTGAGAAGGCTGGACCCTGTCACATCGAGGCTCACGCGGCACTCTTCGATGCCTACCTGATCCTCAAAGACGCCAGCGGCAAGGTCATCGCAGAAGATGACAACGGATGGTTCCGGCAGCACCCACGACTTGTCCTGGACCAGCTTGCAGCCGGCAAGACCTACCACCTGCAGGTAGCCAACCATCATGGTGTGGGTGATCGCTCTTTTTCGGTCTGGTTACGTGCCGGCTCTCCTAAAACCATGACGGCCATCGCGATGGCTCGACAATCCGCACAGGATGTCCAATCGGAATCCGAAGCGCGCTCAAACTTCTGGTCACCTGCTCATCCTGCGACCTTCAAATGCCGTCAGGAACTCGCAGCGTCGCTCCAACAGATGGGGCAACACACAGAAGCTATGAGCACCTACATCCGCCTGATCTACGACGCCGTGAAGGTGTTTGAAGATCACGAAAGCTGGCTCGCGCAGGTTCTTTTCGAAACCGCCCAACTCCATCTCGAGACTTTCGATAACAAAAATGTGCAGGCCCTCATCAACCGCGGCCTCTCCATCCTGCAGGCAACGGACAAGTTCGGCGGCAGCAAGCACGCATTCGGCCTGCTCGTGCAAGGCGACCTCCATGTCGCCGAAGGGCGCTATGCAGACGCCTTGACAAGCTACACGCGCGCACGCGACATCGCCCAAGGCGCCCATGGAACCTCTGATGTTGTCTCTAAATGTATCGAGAAGCAGGCTCAATTAGCCCGCCTCCAGGGACGCCTCGACGATGCGGAAGAACTCTACCAAACACTCCTGAGCCGACGACTCACCCACCTCGACCCACAGCACCCCATCATCGCGCAATCAACCGGCGAACTCGCATGCGTTTATCTCGACAAGGGAGATCTCGTGCGCGCCGCGACCCAGGCGCAAACAGCCTTCAATCACCTGACCCGCAACTGGGACCCGACACATCTGTGGGCCGCAGAACCACTGATGGTGATGAGCGCCGTGCTTCGCAAGAACGGCAACCTGCCCCAAGCTGGCGATGCAGCACTCCGGGGCTTGCGTATCGTCAACCAACGCTTGGGAGCTAATCATCCCCGCGCCGCCTTGCACACTCGCGAACTGGCGATGGTGAAGCTGGCCAAAGGCGAGAAGCAAGAGGGCAAGAAACTCCTGCAAAAAGCATTGGCCATCCAGACCAATAGACTCGGAAGCACCCACCCGCAAACGCAGCAAACGGAGAGGCTTCTGGCGAAGCAGAAAAAGCCAGCTGACCCGAAGAAATGAGCGCCGCGAACAAGGGCTCCGCAAGCACCCCTATCGCTCAATGATCATCTCGTAGTCTCCACTGGCGGCCGCGACCTCCAGACGACGACGCACCTCAACGCCTCCCAAGACCACGACCTCGTAATCCCCCTTTGGCAGACCGCGGAATTCGAACCATCCGTCTCTCCCCATCACCCCTCTCCTGACCTTGCGCCCAGGTTTCTCCAGGAAAACGGAAACGTCATCATCAGGGCGGCCTTCAGCATCGCGAACCTGGACACGAGCGATCGCCCCCTCTCCCAACTCGACAACCAGAGGATCGGACGGCAGTCGCAGGAGGTCTTTCGGAATGTTCAGAGCAACGGAGGCGGGCGCAAATCCCGAAGCACTCACTACCAGCTGGCGCGACCGCGGCATCACCCCGGCAATGTGGAACTCCCCATTCTCGCCCGTCAGATAACCAATCGGAATGTCATACAAGTCGAGGTCCCGCTCCAGACCAAGATGAACCCAGGCCCCGACAATCGGATCACCATCGCTATTTACCACGATGCCGGAAACAACCGCTCCGGGATCGAGATGCTCCGGTCCTAGTTCCGCGATCTCCCCCTCTCGGACATTCACCTCCCTCACCAAGGGGCCAAACCCGTCACACTGCAACGTCACCTCGGATCGCCCAGCCGGAAAATCCTGAACCCACAGGCGGCCACTGGGCATCTCCACCCAGCGCGCAAGAACATTGCGCTGCTGATCGTGGGTGTCATTATTCAACGGTGGGTCGAGCGAACGAATGCGCAAGATCCCCGCCGTCACCGGTCGCTTTTCCGGAAAGCCGAGCAAGCGAGCAGAAAGCGAACCACGAGGAATCTTTGGAAGCGTGATCGACACACGATCGCGATCCATGGGAACAGAACAGTCGGCACGAACCGCTACCTCCAAGCTGTCATGAGCGCGCAACCGGACGGGTTCGGCCGGAATCTCCAGCCGGAATTGCCCTGATCCATCTGCTCGCGTACCCGACTCGCTCATCCCCAGGACAAGAACTCGTGCGTTCGGAACCGGCTTCCCCGCCTCATCCGACACGACACCATCAATCGTGCGGCCTTTAGGAAACTGAAGGATGAAAGGCCCCTCCTTGGAGCCCGACTCAACCTTCGCGATTTCTCTGTGGATCAAGATGGGCAGGGTCGAATACCGAGCTTTGATTCGATAATCGCCCGGCGGAAGGCCTCGCAAGGCGAACCTTCCCTCGCGATCCGCAATATCCTGCCCCACCAGCACAACCCCTCGCACCGCCCACACAACGGCGCCAGCGAGTGGCTCTTTACCACGAACCACCGACCCGGCGATCTCACCCGGCCGGAGCATGGTGATGGGCTCAAGCTCGGATTCTCCGCCAACCGGGGGGACCGAAATCGCCACCTCGTGGACAGCGTACCCATTGGCCTGGATATAGAACCTCGGGCCAGCCATCGACAACAGCCGCCAGGACGGGGACAAGCCGCTCAGTTCAAAACGACCCCTTGAATCGGTCACCGCAATGGCCGGAGCAGAAGAAAATGGGCCGTCACGCAAGTCATGCCGCAGGATTTTTGCACCGGCCAAGGGTTGGCCTTCATCTCCATACACGACCCCCCGCACAGCAGACGACTTCGTAATATCCAACTCCAGGGGCCTCTCTCCTCCCTCAGAGATGTGCACGCTCACACTGCTAGCCGAGCTATCCGCAAAGCAAACATTTCGGTCGAGGAGTTCCAGCTTCGAACGTCCTGAGGAACACGGTTCAGCAAAGGAAAATCGCCCCTCCTCGTCAACTTGAGCTACCACGATCGGTTCACCTTGCTGGTGCAGACGAAGCCGGATGCCGGCTTGTTTAACATTTCCAATCAATCGACCCGCAATCCTCACTCGGGAAACAAGTTCGAACGATTGCTCTGTCGTCGACCGGCTAACCGGCACCGTACGCGACTGGGTAGAGAAGTCCGGGTGGCGAATCTCCACTCGCAAGTTTCCATTCCCCAAACCTGTCAAGGTGTAGTCACCGTCCTCATTCGTTTCTGCCATATGAGGCAGAAACGAACGCCTGTTCCAGCCGCCAGAAAAACCCCGGACCACAGCTCCGGCCACCGGACGCGCCGGCTGTCCAGCGACGGTGACCCGGCCTCGAATTTCCAATTTCGGCTGGCGGAGAACAATCTCCAACACCTCGCCAGAACCAATGTTGACGGTCGAAAGTGTCGCCGGCGCGAATCTGGAGTGACGAGCCGACACCCGCGCCAGCCCCGCCTCTGCATCTTCGAACGCAAAGCGGCCCTCTCGGTCGGTCCGGGTCACGACCGTATGACGATCGCTCCACGGCCCCGGCTCGAGCAAGACAGCACACCCGGCAACCCCAACCTCTTGCAAATCCCTCACGTAACCTTCGACCTGGAACCCGTGCCGCATACGCAGCGTGACACTGCCACCAATCTCAGAGACGTTTCGGATGACCGTTGCAAAACCAGGCTTGGCGACCTCAACCCAAAGATTGGGACCTCGCAATGTGCTGAAGGAAAAGAAACCGTTTGCGGCTGTCGTAACGGATTCAACGTAATCCTCGATCAAGTCCAAACCCGAGATCTCGTCCGTCGATTGCGCAGCGAAGGCGCCTGCGCCAACAAGTCCGCGCATATATCCCATCCCCACCTCCTCGGACGCCGAGGGCGGTGGCAACCGAGATCCGCTTTTACGCTGGCGGAACTCTCGCAACCTGCCTCTCGACCACGGAGACACTGCCCGGTGAAGCGACACCACAACGCCCGCTTCCGGTTGACTCGAAGGCCCGATCACGACCCCCGTGATACGCCCGTCATCACGTGGTGACAGATCCTCGGCAACCGAAACAGAGCCTGCGCCGGGGCTTTTCTCGCTGGCCAGCAAGCCACTTTCAACCAAGGTTCGTGGTGCTACAGAATCACCTGGCACGTCGCCACTCACGCCAAGCCCGGTGAACAAGATCGTCGATATGACGCCCAAGAAAACCGCCAGTAGCTTTCCTCTCCTCCCTCTCATCGCAACTCCAGATCGCTCTTCAAACGGCGCCACTCATCAGCATGCGCGGCGACTTCCGGCCCTCCAAGAATGTCATCCAGGAGCTTGTGGATTCTGGATCGAGCAGAAGCAGGATCGACAGAGCGCTGCAGGATCAAGACCGCCGTAAACGAAGCCGCATCGCTCTTGCCCATTCTCAATTCGGCAAGGAACCGACATTCGAGGGCGGCGGTGCTGGCGGGATCAGACTCGTACCAAGCTTCCGCCGCCGCAAGAGCCTGATCCCCAGAGCCCATCCGAGCCAGCATCAACGCCCTCAATTCCGGCACGAACACCTCGTGCGGATATTGATCAAACAACTTCTCTATCCGCTTCTGGCAACGAGAGCGAAAGAACGAAGCAGGCGGTGACAAGCGTAAGAGATCGCGCCAGGCACGAGCCTGTAACTCGGGCGGCAACCGCTCGCCCATCCCCGGAACCCAAGAAGGGGAACCCGGAGCGCCGAGTAAATTGTAGACATACCTCCAGCTGGACAGAGGGGATCCCGGGTGAATACTGCCCAGCAAGGCCTCACCAAGTTTGAGGCTCTTGATCAACTCCGGGCTCTCACTGCGCGCCTGCAGGCACGACCGAGCAACATCAACAAACTCCTGCTCGAACCCCGTTCGACCCTGCACTCCAGAAAGAGGTAGTCGATCGCCAAGCCAGCCTTTGGCTGCGGAAAAGAGTTCTTTACGCGCGGCGTAATCCAGATCGAACTCCATCAAGTTCGCCTTCGGTGGCCTGCGAACGCCTGAAAAAGTGAGCAGGAGCCAGCCCGCAACCTCATCTGCACCATCAGGTCCACCGCTAACGATGTGCTCCACAGACGCTGTGAGTGATGATGCCCCTTCACCAGGGTTCCAGGTCACGAAGGCGCGAAGCAACCTGGGAAAAAATGCGCCAGGGCGATCCATCTCGGCACGCACGAGGTCCATGAGCGCATCATCAGGGCGAGCAACCGACGATGTCAGAGAGGCAACTGCGCGCGCAGTGTGCAGCCGAAAGAGCCTCAGTCGATTGGCACCATCGAGTGCCGCACTTCCCGTGCCCGCCTCCTCCAAGGCTTCATCGTAAAGAAGGCGGGCCTCACGACCGGAACCGCGGACAATGAACTCGGTCGCCCGCGCATGTGGATCTTCAAGATACGATCGCCGGATACGCCCGGCGAGAGGGTCTTCCGGCAAGAGTTCCTCAGCGCTTTGCAGAGGCTTTAGCACTCCCTCGGCAAGGATGTCACGCCGCACCTCATGACCGGTCAGGGCCCGAAGCAAGCCAGGTGGGCCCTGGGCAGGACCTGCCTCGCTCATCGCCTCGGCCATCGCATCCTGCAAAAGGACAGCGTGTCGAAGTTCTACCGACTTACGTCGCTCAACAAAATTGGAGCGAAGCAAGCCGAGCACCAGAAGAGCCAAGATCCCTATCGCCACGACAGCTGTCGTCAAGCTGGGGTTTTTTCTGGCACGACGCCATGCGCGTACCACGAGCGGTTGCCGACGGATGCGGACAGGCTCACCATCTGCAACCCGGCGAAGATCGCGAGCAAGTTCTTCACCGTCCGCGTAACGATCGGAGGGATCTTTCGACAACAGTTTGTCGAGAACTGCTTCAAGATCCTTGGGGGCACCGGGGACAAACTCTCGGAGACGACGAGGAGTCGTGTTCAACAAGGCATCGAGCATCGCCTCGGTGGTATTTCCTTCGAGCGGCAGTCTGTGCGAAATGGTCTCGAAGATGGTCACTCCCAACGAATAGAGATCCCCTGCTGGCGTCACAGCCTCGCCGCGAACCTGCTCCGGTGGCGTGTACATCAGGGTTCCAGCGAAAGATCCCTGGCCGGAAAGATTCAAGGTGACATCGCCGAGCACCTTGGACAGACCAAAGTCCGCGAGGGCCAAGGTGCCGTCAGGGTTGATCAAGATATTGCCGGGCTTGACGTCACGATGGAGAAGTTTGCGCTTGTGAGCGTGCGCCAGAGCTTCCGCCACGCCGGCAAACTTGACGGCTGCCTCGCGCGGTTCCATGGCTGCTTTCCCCGCATGCCGTGACACACCGATGTGCTTGTCAAGGCTGACGCCATGGACCCGTTCCATCGCAAAGAACAGCATTCCCGCCGCTTCCCCGTAATCGTAGATGGGAACGATATGCTGATGATGGAGAGACGCCGTCGCCCGCGCCTCGGAACGGAACTGTTCACGCATCTTCGAATCCGAAGAGTACGCCGGTGACAAGACCTTCAAGGCGACCTCGCGGTCGAGAGATGGCTGATAGGCCTGGAATACCGTGCCCATGCCGCCGCGACCCAGCAGGCCTGTTATCTGATAATCGCCCAGGTCGGTCGGGATCTCGGGAATCTCACCAACCACCGAGTCGATAAAATCCATCGCGTCCAGACGCTCGACCAGCTCTTCAGATTCTTCGGCAACATCCGCCTGCAACTCCTTGCGAACACGCGAAGGTGCAGATTCGTCGGCCGCGAGAATCTCCGCCATTCGGAGATCGTTCTCACGATCAGTTGCATCGCCCTCATGCGATGTCATCGCTTCAACTCCTGCGCCAACTGTTTCAACGCTCTGCCCAAAAGAAGATAGACAGCATTCTCGGAACGACCCATCCGCTCGCCAACTTCCTTGGCCGGAAGACCTTCGATCCTGGACATCAAAATCACTTCCTGGTGATCGGAAGAAAGGCGACGGATCGCTTCGTCGAGCAAGGCCAAGCGGTCCTTTCGGTCGGCCGTAGTCACCGGCCCCGAGCGGCGGTCGGCGAGAGGAAAATCCGTTTGCATCACATGCTCACGTTTCGGATCACGGGCAGCGACACCGATCTGATCGCGGAGAATACGGGCAACCTTGCGGCGAGCCAACACCACCAACCAAGCGCCAGCGCTCTTGGGGTCCGCCAACGTATGCCATGAATTGATTGCCTCGATAGCAACCTCTTGGAGCACATCCTCTGGGTCCATTCGAGTACGTAACTCGGGACCCATCCGAAGATAGATCACGGAGAGGAGTCGCTCGCGATAGCGCTCGAATGCAAGTTCCGGATTCAGGGACATCCTTGGTCTTCCCGAGATTCACGATTCACGGGCTTCTTTTTCGTGCCGCTGCAGCACAGGGTCAAGGTACGCCGCCCCACACACGCAAGTGCACAATCACAAGTCTCTTTGTCGCAAGGCCGCGCTGCCATCGCCTGCCAGGCTCCCGGTCCAAAAATCTATACGTCGGCGGGGGCGATGCTTGCCCGCCTCAATCCCGGCCATAGTACACATATGTGGGGGCTTTGTTACACTCACATCTGTGCGCCTCCCTCCTGTCTTCGTCTTGGCCCTGGGTTGTACCTTGGCTCTGCCCATGCCGGGGCAGAGCCCTGCCAGCGAAACGAGCGAGAGGCGCATCGTCACCCTGCGGGCCGACATTTTCCCCGGCCAACTCTCGCTGCTCGGCGAATATCGAGCCGCCGTAATAGCCAAGGATCAAGCGCGCGCGGCTGCGCTGATTGCTCAACTTGAGCAGGGCAGCAACAAGGCGCAGGTAAATTTTGCCAGCAACATCAAGAAGATCGGTGGTCGAGTAACACAACACTACTGGCTTATTTCAGGCGCAACCGTCGAGATCCCGAAAAGTAGTATCCCGCAACTTCGCACGCTGCCAGACGTTCAAAAAGTCTGGATCGATCAGGCTCGCCGGCCACACATCAAGATCGCAACCAACGCAAATAACCACAACGCTGACAGCGCGCAGGCAAAGGGAATGTATGGGAGCGGCGCATCGCTAGCTCTGCTTGATTCTGGCATCGACGCTCTCTCGGCAACGACCAACGCACCGCACCCGGCCTTCGACCTTCGCGTTGGCGGACCAGGGTCACGCCTGATCCAGGCGGTGGGCATCGCCAAAAGCACCGACACCGAAGATCTTAATGGGCACGGCACAGGGATCGCCGCCATCGCCATGGGCAAGGATTGGGGTGCATCGCTACCCGTCTCCGATCACGGCTACGCGCCCGACGCAAAGGTGATCAGTTACAAGATCACCTTGGGCAAGGATCTGTCTGCCAACGACAGCGATGTCATCGCTGCCTGGCATCAAGTTGCCAAGGACCGGATCTCGAACAATCTCGCGGTTGCCAACCTGAGTTATGAAGGCAGCCCCGACCCTCTGCATCCAACGCAAATGGTTCTCGACCAAGTTGCTTTCTACGGCGATGTCCTGATCATCACCTCGGCAGGCAACGACGGTCTCCTGCCCTTCCCTACCGCCAGCAGTCAATCCAACGCGAGCGGCATCTCCGTCGGCGCCATCTGGCCCGATACCGCACCCAACACGCATCAGGTAACGGACTTTTCGAGTTTCGGACCTCTTCCTGGAGATGGTGCGAGGTGGTTTCCGGACCTCGTCGCTGTCGGTGTCGGTGTCGCCTCCGTGAAAATCGACGATCTCAAAGGGCATGCCTTCAATACCGGCACCAGCTTCTCCGCTCCGCAGGTTGCGGGAACCAGCCTTTTGATCAGAAGTGCGCAGCCAACCTGGACTCATATCGATGCCAAAGCCGTCATTCTCAATAACGTGCAAGACATCGCCGCGCTGAATCCAGCCAAAACCCGGTCGCACTATGGCATTGGAATGCTGCGAACCGATCTCGCCACGGAAGCTTTGGCCAAGGGGTCCCTGGCACGAGGCCTGCTCCTTTCCACAGGCAAGGTTGACACCATCGGAATGAATGTCGCGGCCGGTAAGCCCTATGCCGTGACATTGGTCTGGCCACGCATGAACACTGCGATCTTGGACTGGGACAACCTCGACCTGCAGATCAAAGATCCGAACGGTCGGCTGATCGCCATCTCCGCGTCAAAACGCAACCTCTACGAAAAGATCTTGTTCACCGCGACCAAGACCGGCACCTACACGCTCAACGTGAAGGGAACCATGCTGAATGCTCCAACCCCCTATTCGATCTCGTATGGAGAAAACTTGGGGGGCGGTCGCCAAACTGGCTCTTACTCCACTTTCGGAAGCGGCTGCCCGGGATCGGCGCCGGACCCAGCAGTCGGAATCTTGACTCCGCCAGCAGCAGTAGCCTTCGGAAATGCCCGCACACGCGTGCCCTTCAGCTATCAAGCGACACGGCTGCAACAAGTTGTCGAGCATTCTTGGATAAAAAACTCTTCCACACTTAGCAAGATCGCATTCCGACGAGATGAGCAGCAAGCAGGCTCCCCCTCGTTCGATGTCGATCTGGAAATCTATCTGGGCTACACGGCCAATACATCCGCCAGCCTGTCCACAACCTTCGCAAACAATGTCCTCGGCTCGATGACCAAGGTCCTGGACAACAGCAAGCTAAGTTTCCCAGGCACTTCCGGGCTACCCGAATCGAAGGATTGGGATTTTGTTCTTCCGCTGGACACGCCCTTCACCGTGCAAACGACAGCGAGCAAGCATTTGCTCGTCGAGATCATCGTGCGCACACATTCACGAAACAGCCAACCTTTCGAGATGTGGTTCGACGCAATCGATTCGCAAGGGTTGGCGAGAATCTATACCGATGGCCTCCCGAACGGAGCACAGGGCAACAAGGACAGCCTGGCCATTGTCATGAGCCTGATGAGTTCGGGGCTGCAGTCCCGAAAACCAGTCCTGCACGGTCTTGGCACACCCCAGCTGGGAAGTTCCTTCCAGGTTTCTCTCATCCATGCAAAGGCGGGCGCCACCGCCGTGCTCGCTCACGGCAACTCGAACACCACTTGGGGCAATAGCGCACTTCCGCTCGACTTCACCCCCTTCGGCGCACCAGGATGCACGGGTCTGACCGACATGGCCGTCATGCTGCCAATGCTGACCAACAAGGCCGGTCAAGCAGGATTCACCTACACCATCCCCCTCGACCCGACTCTCACCGGGGTGCGATGGTTTAACCAGTGGCTGATCATAGATCCCAGCGTCAACTCCTTGGGCATCGTCACCACCAATGGCACCAGCATGCTCATAGGCGGCTGATCACATCCGTCGATCAAGGGCCCGGGCATACCCTTGAGAAGCCTGAAGGTAACGGCCTTCACATGCCCGCTGGAAGACGCTGCAACTTGCCGTCCTTGCCAATACAAGCGAGCTTGGTCTCTCCTTGTGCAAGCATCTCACCATCCTCCACCCGAACCACCTCATAGCTCAGAGTGATGGAAGCCTGCCCCCGCTCCCTGACACTCGTCTGCAAGCAAAGAAGGTCGTCATAGAGGGCGGGCCGAAGGTATCGCACCCCGAGATCCACAACCTGCAACTGAGTTCCCTCCTCCTCCCACTCCCGGTAGGACTTCCCGCAAGCGCGCAACCACTCTGTACGAGCCTCCTCGAACCAGTCGATGAAGCTGCCATGATGAGCAACCCCCATCTGATCGGTCTCGCAATACCGAACTCTCAAACGATGCTCGTGTACTTCAGTCATACTCTCGGTCCTTCTTCAACCCTCTCGCGGGCAACCCTCTCGGCCAGAACTTCTGGAGGTACACCATCAGATCGTGCGCGATCAAGCAAGTCTCCGACACGGGAGCCGATGTCGCGCACTCGAGCCTCTGACGGCTCGGACCCGGTCAGGTGAAGTTCCGCACCATAGATCAGCGCACCCGCATTGATCACAAAATCCGGAGCGTAGAGGATTCCTCGCTCGAACAACTCGACACCCATCTCTGGAGTCGCAAGAGCATTATTGGCGGAGCCGGCGATCGCCCGCGCCCGCAAACGCGGCAATGAAGCCTCATCGATCACTCTTCCAAGAGCGCAGGGTGACAAGATGTCGCAGTCAACCGACGCGATCTCCTCGGCGCTACAAACCGTAGCATCGAACTGCTCGGCTGCGCGAGAGGTTCGATCCGGCCGAAGATCGGACACGATGAGTCGGCCGCCGGCTTGCGCCACCCGCTCAGCCACACGGTATCCAACCTCGCCCAAACCCTGGACCGCCACGCGGATGCCGGCCAGGCCATGGAACCCAAGCCGCTCGGCAACAGCTTCGATCCCGGCGAAAACACCCAAAGCCGTAGGCACAGCGAGGTTGCCAAAAATCTCTGGACGGGCAACGTAATCGGTCTCGCGGGCCATGATCTCAAGGTCGCTCGCCTCGGTTCCCACATCAGGTCCGGTGCAAAAATCCCCCCCCAACTCCTTCACTCGCCGGGCGATCATCCGATACACAGCCTCCCGGTCAGTATCGGGGGCCTGTATGGCGACGACCTTGCCACCGCCACCGGCGATCTCCGAAATCGCACATTTGAGCGTCATCGACTCGGCGAGGCGGAGAGCGTCTGCCAAGGCCTCATCGATCGTGGAATAAGCCCAGCGCCTGACACCGCCAAACGCAGGCCCCAAGCGTGTGCTGTGGATCGCGAGAATCGCAAGACAGCCCTGCGCATGGTCCTCGAGGAGTTCCACACGCTCGAAATCCCTGACAGCCAAGGGGGTCGCATCCATCCCCATGAATCGTAGGGGGCAATCATTTACAAAAGAAAGGGAAGGGATAGGGCTTCTCTGCCCTCAAAGGGAAATGTCATGCCCAGGACCAAGATCATGAGTGAGAGCAAATCCCCCATACTGACGCTGTTACTGCTTGTTACGGCCTGCTCCAGCGGTCCTTCCTTCGACCCCGATCTGGAGAAACAACTCGCAGACCAAGACACCCAGGAAAAACAGCGGTTGGAGGATGAGGGGCGCCCGGAACGGGTCATCCTCAAGCTCGATCAGGCTCTCGATAAATATGTCGAGGGCCTGTCCAACCAGGGACTCCAAAGAGCGGATCACCTGGTCGAGAGCATGACGACCTATATCAGGCAAACGGTCCAGTTGAACTTTCCCATGCTGCTCAGCATGGCCACCGAGCAAGATGAGATGATGGTCTCGAACCGCGCCATCGCCGTCGCCGCGCTCGGCTTCTCCGAACGAGAAGAAGCGCTCGACCCTCTCCTCAACGCCCTGGCATCGAAGAATCAAACGGTCATCACCAATGCCGCCTTCGGCCTCAGAATGCTGCGTGATCCGCGCACGCCCGCCGCGAGACTCGGAGAAATCATCGAAAACGAGAAGGGTCGCCTGGAGACACGCGTTGGTGCCTCGGATGCGCTGCTGGAACTCCAACCGGTCCTGCACAACAGCGACTCCGCCGTGCTCACATGGGCACGCCTCGCGTATCTCCCGCTCGACGAGATCGATCCCGCCATTCAGTTGCATGCGGTACGTGGTCTCGGACTGACGCGAGACGCACGCCACGTCGACACGGTCTCGCGATTTGCCAAGCACTCGCAACCGCTCATCCGCTGCGCCACAGCCGTCGCCCTCGCCCGCCTCGGCAAACAGGACAGCTACAAGACCCTTCTGACGATGCTCGGACCGGGTGAAACCAATCAAAACGTGCGGCTCTATGCTCGCAAAGCGCTGATGGCCCTTGCCGGTGGCGTCGATGTAGCATACGACGTCGATGAGTGGACACGGCTCTTCGAACGCGGCGACGGTTGACCGGCAAGACACTGATTCTCATGGCAAGCTTCTTCGGCCTCGCCGGCTGCGGAAGCGGAGTCACCAAGGATCCGAGCCCGTCCCCGCACCAGGAAACCCGGTCACTCAAACCGGAAGATCTCGTCGAAGCCGTCTTGCATCGTCACCACGGGGCGATCCGCGAGCAGATGGCTGCCGTGGTGATCGAACTCCGCGAATCAGCTCAAGGTCCCAAGACGAGCTGCGTCCTCGATCTCCCGGATCGGCTCAGAGTCAATCACCCCGATGGCACAATCGAAACCCTGCTGCGTGAAGAAGGACGCCGCTACCCTCCCGACGATCATCAGGGGGTGGCTCTCGAAGGCGCGCGCCTCGCTCATCTGCACAAGCTCCGCCACCACCTGCGCGCAATTGTTCTCCGCCCTTTGCACATCGCCGCAAAAGTATCAGCCACAGAATCAGGAGCCCTCTCGCTCGAACTGGAGAGCGGTGAAACCTGGCTCCTCGAGGTCGACCTTGCCAAGCGCAACCCCGTGAGCCTGATCGGTCCAGCTGGAGCCCTGCAGTTCCTGGAATTCCTGGATACGGGATTCACCCGACACGCCACACGCGTCCGACTGACAGGCTTCGGCGAACGCTGGATCCACATCCCCGACGGAGGATTCGAATTCGAATCATCGCTCTTCTCACATCCTCGCGGCGAGCCAATAACCTTGCCGAAAACGCTGACCATCGTCGACGACGGTGCAGATCGCCCTCCCACTCCGGAGATCCAGAAGATCCCGGCGAGTTCCATCCTTGTCCTGAAAGACCCCGGCGGTTGGACTCAGCGGGCAAGCGCAATCGATGCTGCTGCGAAGGTTCTCTACGAACACGGGCAAACCGCAAATGGCCTGCCCGCATATGTCAGAGAAGGCAGCGACAACCTCATCACCATCCCCTTCCGCTCGGATCTCGAAAGGGGCTCACAAAGGCTCAAATCTCTCGACGGCTGGAACATCCGCGAACGGCCGCAACACGCAGCCCTCGTTGTCGCGCCCCCCGCAGGCACCTGGGAAATATCCATCAAGAATGGGCGGGCTTCGATCGACACTTTCCTGAAGCGCGAGGGCCTCGAACAAGAGGGGCCGCTGCGTGTTCTTCTGATCGGAATCCGGGGGGCTATCCCTAACGAGGAAGAGCTCCAGCAACTGTCTCTCCGACTGGAACAGCCCATTCGTGGACGATGAAGATGAGATCCCCAAAGAGAGCTCTCCGCTAAAACCAGGGGCGAGCGGTACACTGGCCGCATGATGAGGATCTCCCTGTTTGCACTTCCCCTGGCATTGCTGGCCACAGCACTGCCTGTAGCCGGACAAACCCCTATCTCGGGGCCTGAGAAGGGCGCCCCCCTGACCCCGATCAAGGCCCGCGCGACAAGCGGAGCCCAGCGCGGCACCGAGTTCGATGCAGCACAAGCCCTTGGAAAGTCTCCCGGAGCCTTGCTCTTCGTCGACCAGATCACGCGTGTCACCGCTCCCGTGATCAGATCCTTCGACAGCTTCCTGCAGGAATACGCCCCCCTCGGCTTCAAGGGTTTCTGCGTGAGCTCTCATCCCGAAAAAGATGCCGAGGAGAGAATGTCCAGTGTCTCCCGGGCCCTGCGCCTTGCCAATGCGATCAGTATCAGCGCCATCAACCCCGGGTCCCTCGATGCCTACTCCTTGAATCCGGACTGTCCGCTGACTCTGGTCCTGGTCAAGGATGCCGTGGTCCATCGGTCCATCGCCATCAGCGACCCAGGACGCCCCACCGTCGAGAGTCTTCGAGGCTGGGTCGAGGAGGTCACCGGCAAGATGCCCGAAGATGAGCGTGGTTTGCGGGAACTGATCGCCGATCGACTTCCTGACGATCCCAAAGAACTCAAAAAACAGATCGTTCGCCTGATGCTGGAAGTTCAACAGCTACAGCAACAACTGGACCCGAACACTCAGGGCGGTCGATCCTCACGTGGCACTGGCCGCGGTCCACGCGGATTCCGGACAGAAGAACGATCCGGTCGACGGGGTATAGGCGCCGTCCCCGAAGACGCCGACCTGCGCCTCCTGATGCTCGGGGTGGCCCGCAACAACACCACCGAAACAGAACTCGAGGCGTTCTTCACCAAGGTGGCTCTCCGGCTCAAGGAGAAACCCGAACTCAAGCCGGCGACCGTAGAGATGTTCCGCCTCATGCTCTCCCTCGACCTGGGCGGAGAAGGTGCCGCTGCTCGTATCCGACTGTGGCTGGATCAAAATCATCCGGACGCCCCCCCGCGGGACAAATGATCTCCTGACACACCTGCGTCGGATACCGGAGGAGCCTTACCGGGTAAACTCCTTGCCATGGTAGAAGAAGCCGAACAACTCGCCGGCCTGATCGAGAAGATCGGGTCGCGGTTCAACAACACCGACCAGATCGTGAGAACAGCCGCCTATTCCCAAAGGGCGAACCCAGACCAGCCTCCTGCCGATCTTTCAGCCGCCGCCGAAATCGGCAGATTGCTCCGAGCAGGGGGCGATCAGGCGAGCCGAGATCCGTCAACCTTGCCTCGCTACACCTCCTGGATTGCATTCCTTCGCGAACATCTCCTCGCAGCCGAGCTCCTCATGAGCCGGAATGCTCCACAAGAAAAAATCCGAGAGCGCCTTGTCGGCGTCATCAACTCCCTGGCATCGTTCCTGGAAATACAAACCCTCTTCGATGACGAGGCATCGATACCCGAGTGGTTGGAAAATGCCGGGAGCTGATCCGGAAAGGGGAGAAGATCGAGACCATGTCAGCCCATTCGATGACGGTAATCACAACATGCCGTGAGAAGCGGCCATCGCTCCGGCCAGAAATGTCGGTGTCTTCACAACTCTTGTCTGCAACAACCGGGTAACCTGTTCCCCATGTCCTCGATCGGCCTGACCATGGCCTTCTTCATGAGTGTTGCCTCGCCAACCCCCCAGGACATCGCGCCCGGCATCAGCAAGGCGCTCGCCGAAAAACGCTCGGCGAAGATCTCGAACACGCGCTACCGCCTGACGTTTCACCTGCGTGAGAACAGCGAAACCGTCGAAGGACATGCCATCATCGATTTCGACCTGCCGCAGGAAGACATACCGAAGGACCCGGTCATCCTCGATTTCGCCGGGAAAAACATCTCCGAGATTCTCATCAATGGCACGAGCCACAAAGGAAACATCGGCCACACACACAACCATCTGATCCTTCCTGCCGCTTCGTTGAACTCCGGCACGAACAGTTTCGAGGCTCAATTTGTTTCCAGGGTCGCGCCGACAGGAACGCCTCTGACCGTCTATCGCGATGCCAGAAATGGCGAGGAGTTTCTCTACACGCTCGCGGTACCCGCCGACGCACACCGACTGTTCCCGTGCTTCGACCAGCCGGACCTCAAGGCCAATTTCAAACTGAGTTTGACCGCCCCAAAGAAGTGGGCCGTCGTCGCAAACACACCAGCCAAGGGGCCCGGAGAAGAGATAGAAGAAGACAGGGTGCGCTGGGAATTTGGAGAAACCAAGCCTCTCAGCACCTACTTGATGGCCTTTGCCGCAGGACCTTTTCACGTGGTCGAGGGGCCTCGGATGACCGGTCGCAGCAACGCCGCTCCCATGCGAATCTTTCTGCGTCGATCACGGCTGAAAGACCTCGATCAAGCCTCCTTGTTCAGCATGCACCGCCGATCGCTCGAATGGCTTGAGAGCTACTTCGATGTCCCTTACCCCTTTGAAAAACTCGATATAGTGCTCGCGCCCGGCTTCCCTTACGGCGGCATGGAACATGCCGGCGCGATCTTCTACCGCGAATCCGCGATCGTGTTCGATCACGAACCCACCGTGGGCGAACTCACGCGGCGGAGCACGCTGATCTACCACGAAGTCAGTCACCAGTGGTTCGGCAACCTCGTCAGCTTCGTCTGGTTCGACGATCTCTGGCTCAAGGAGGGCTTCGCCACCTTCGTCGGCTACCGACTCGTCGAGGCACTGGAACCGAAGAAAAACGCCTGGCTACGGTTCTCGCAACGAGTCAAGCCTCGCGCATACAACATCGATGCCACTCTCGGCACGACTCCGGTCTATCAGGCCCTGGACAATCTGGCGGATGCCAAATCTACCTACGGCCCCATCGTCTACAACAAAGCGCCCGCCGTTCTACGCGAACTGGAGGCAAGAATCGGCCCGGCATCCTTTCGGCTGGGGCTGCAAATCTTCCTCAAACGGCACGCCTTCAAGAATGCTCGCTGGCAGGACCTCCTGGCAGCACTGTCACAGACCACCAAGATAGACCTCCGCAGCTGGTCTGAAACATGGATCCTCACCGCCGGCATGCCAAGAGTGCAGGCGCAGTGGAATGCCACCAACGGTCAAATCTCCAAGTTCGAGATCCTTCAAGCGAGCGTTCAAGGCAATGAAACTACCTGGCCACTGAAGGTCGACCTTCTGCTCTTTGACGAACAAGGACACCGAAAGATCACGGTGGAAACTCATGATGCCGTGACCGAACTCGTAGAACTCGTCGGGACGGCGGAGCCGAGCGGTGTCTTGCTCAACCCTCAAGACATCGCCTACGGCCAATTCCTGCTCGACAAAGAGAGTCAGGACTTCCTGTTGTCGCGACTCGAGAAGGAGGACGACTTACTTCTTCGTGCGGTGACCCTTTCCAGCCTTTTTGAAACCGTACGCGATGGCGGTATGGATCCTTCTCGCTATGCCAAATCCGCCATCCAGCTCATCGAGAAAGAGCGCGACCCGGAGTCTCATCAATGGCTGTTGTCCTCTCTGTCGACAACCCTCGGCAGATATCTTTCATCGAGCCAGAGCGAGCCGTTGCTCTCCAAACTCGTAACCCTTCTGCACGGACAACTCCGTGCGGGGATGCCGGGCCTCGAACTACAAACCTTCCGATTCCTGGCTCGACATGGCACCCAGATGCCCGCAGTCATGAAACTGTGTGAAGATCTCCTCGACAAGAAGGTCAGCATCCCTGGACTGACGCTCGGCACCCGAGACCGCTTCACCGCCCTCGCCGCTCTCCTCGCCAACGGGCGCGGACAGGAACGCCTCGAGGCAATGGTTCGAAGCGAAGGAGGCGACGTCTCGCGATGGGCCTATCAGGCACGCGCGGCCATCGCTGATGCCGCCACGAAGCAGCGCTATTTCGAAAGCTATCTCGACCCGGACAAGCCTCCCGAGCAATGGATGGGGGGGAGCCTCCCCTTCTTCCACTGGCCCGGCCAGGAAGAGCTCACCCTGCCTTGGCTGCAGCCTGCGCTCGACAAACTCGAATGGGTGAAGGCAAATCGAAAGATCTTCTTCATGCCCGCATGGATAGATGGTTTCGTAAACGGGCATTCGAACCGCGCCGCTCTGCAGGTCGTCGACGCGGTCCTCGAAGACAACACGGAGATGGCGCCTGACATCCGCCTCAAACTCCTGCAGTCCGTCGACAGCCTGCGCAGAGCCGTCAAGATCAAGGAGCGCTGGAAATGAGCATCATGAACCAAGGCAAAAAGTGGTTGGCCAGAATCATCGTGGTGATGGTCTTGATCATCGTTTTCCAAAACATGGACCCGGCCCCTGTCGAACTCCTGTTCTGGGATGTCGACATGCCGCTGGCACCTTTGCTGGCCATCATCGCCCTTTGCGGCTTCATCGTCGGCTGGGCGATGAAGCGCCGCAAGTCCACGAAAAGCCCGCCGAAGACCTCTTGACCGGAGCCACTTCCCGAATCCCCCCCCGTCAACGATGATAAGCACCCCCCGCAGAACCACGGAGTCACCCATGCGCACCTCGACCCTGGCATCGATCCTCGCCCTCTCCCTGACCGGTTCTCTGCTCGCGCAGAGTTCTCGCAACATGACTCTGCTGTCAAAAATTCCGCACTCACCCTGCACGACGGGGGATGTCTGGGCACTCGACAACAACCACATGCTGATCGCGCGACGTGGTCAAGGCTTTGCAGTCGTCGATGCCACGAACCCGCGGAATCCCATCACCAAGAACATCCTCCCTCCAGGATACCCCGCACCGGGGAGAAACTACGGGGTCGGCGACATCAAGTCGGACGGTCGCTACATCTACGCCTCCGACGAATACCGTGGTGGCGTCCACATCTATGACGCCAAGGTTCCGATGAACCCGCGGTATCTGACGACCCTGACGAGCGTCAGTTCGGTCCACAACATGTGGGTCGATGGCAAGAACAACACCCTCTACACGAACCGCGGTTACATCGTAGATATCACCAACAAGAGCGCACCCAGCATCATCGGAACCGTTCCGATCGGCTCGGCCCATGACGTGATCGTTCTCGATCAGATCGCCTATTACTCGGTCTGGTCTTCCGGGATCAGCATCTGGGACGTCAAGAACCCCCGTCAACCGAAGGTGCTCGCCCGCCATGGCTACTCGGGCTCGCGGACCCACAACATGTGGCCCACCGAAGATCGCAAGCACCTCTACACGACAGACGAAACCGCCAACGGTCATCTTCGGATTTTCGACATCTCCAACTACTCCAACATCCGCCAGGTCGGCTCATGGAAAACCGGGCCATCATCGGGGACGGTTCACAACGTCCAGATCCGTAGCAACCTCGCCTTCGTCTCCTACTACAAGGAAGGCCTTCGGGTTCTGGATATCAGGAACCCCACCCGCCCCATCGAGGTTGCGCATTACGACACCTACGTCCCCACCAGCAACGGCTGTTTCGGCGGCATCTACGCCGGTTGCTGGGGCGTGTATCCATGGACCCTGGGCAAGGTCTTCGTCAGCGACCTCGACAGTGGCGGCTACATCTTGAATCTGGATCTCGTCCCGAGCACGTTCACGGCAAAATCCGTCACCGTGCCGCCAGGCGGCACGGTTGAGCTGGACATGGCGTATCAGAACAACAGCGGTACGGCTCTCGATGGATTCGGAGTCGTCATTGCCAATGCGCTCAACAATCGCCCCCTCGTACACATCCTGCACAACGACCTGCGGACTTTTTCCATCGGCCAAAAACTCTCCAAGAAGATACGCATCCCTGTGCCAGGGAACTTCCCGAGAAACTGGACCGTCGACTTCACGGCCTACTCGGGCACCTTCAACCCTCTCATCGTCAGCACGCAAACGCCCTTACGCATCACCGTTCGCTGACCGGCGTCCAAGAGGGCTCTCTCCCGCGGAGACGGTCAATTCATTGCGGAGAATGTTCGGTTCCGTTTTGCTTGGCTGTAACGTGTCGGCGTGAACTTGATCTCTTTTTCCGCCAACCCGGCCTCCCTGATCAAGGGAGTTCGCTCCCTCCTCGTCATTGCTCCACGGGAAATCTTCACCAAGAAGAAGTTTCCCAAGATCTTCGATGCCGCCACCGTCGGCCTCCTGATCGAACTGGCCACGGATCTGGAGCCGGGTCTTCTCGGCACCACGGCATCCACCCTCACAGGAAGCAAACCCCGCGGCCTTTCGGTCGGCATGATTCCTGACAAAGTATCACGCTATCAGGACCCCTCGCGCGCGGAGTGCATCCGCAAGGTGACCGAGCGAGCGTGCAAGGAGGATCCCGGACCAACAGGAATCGTCTTGCTGCTCGACGATGAAAGCCACGCCTTGGCTGCCATCAACGCTGTCAGCAAAGCTCTGCCCATGATGTCGCTGAAGACGGGAGGAAAGAAGCGGGCACAGTTCCGGGTGCTTGCGCTCACACGGCAGGGCAAACCCATCCAAACGACGAAGATCATCCGCGAAACCGTGATGGCGAGCCGCAATGCAGCCCTCCTGGTAGACGCTCCTCCCACCGATATGAATCCCAAAGCCCTCGAGCGTGAGGCCCGAAGCCTCTTGCGAGGCGTCAAGGGTGTCCGCACAAAGGTCATCGTCGGCGAACATCTGCTCAAGGCTGGACTGGGAGGCCTTCACGCCGTCGGTCGCTGCGCCATCGAGGCTCCGCGAATGCTGGTGGCAACCTATTCGCCCAAGAAATCTGGTGGGAAAACCATCGCGTTGGTGGGCAAAGGGATTTCCTACGACACCGGAGGGCTCCACATCAAGATGCGTGGCTCGATGGAAACCATGAAGGCGGACATGGGAGGGGCCGCGGCCGCTCTCGGCGCTTTCAGAGTTTTGACGACAACCGGCTATCCGCACAAACTCCATCTCCTCCTCTGTCTGGCGGAGAATGCGATCGGGCCGGCGGCTTACAAGCCCGATGATGTTTTGACGATGCATTCGGGCAAGACCGTGGAGATCAACAATACCGATGCCGAAGGAAGAGTCGTCCTGGCTGATGGTGTCAGCTACGCCGCGCGAGTCCTCAAGTGCGACACCATCCTTGACGCTGCCACTCTCACCGGTGCGCAGTTGATCGCGACAGGGAACCTCCATGCGGCTGTGATGAGCAACGATGCCGAACTCGAACAACTTCTCGTGGCGGCTGGCTACGCCAGCGGAGATCTCGCCCACGCCCTGCCATTTGCACCGGAGTTCTACAAAAGCGAGTTCGCCAGCCCCATCGCTGATATGAGGAACTCGGTCAAAAACCGAAGCAATGCACAATCAAGCTGTGCGGCGCAGTTCATCCACTGGCACATCGAGGATACCGACGCCCGCTGGGGCCATATCGATCTCGCCGGACCCGCCTTCCGGAACGACCGTGCGACCGGTTTCGGCGTCGCGTTGCTTGCGGAAACCGCCCGGCGCCTGTGAGTTGACCACCGGGGGACCGATGTCCGGTCCCATAAAAATATGGGGGCGTGAAAACCTTGTCCTCGAACCCTGCTACTCGCACCCGAATTAAAATCTGAAGGTGTGGACCAGCTTGATGGCCAGATCCTGGCTGTGCGGATACATGCCGCCATCGAGATAGTCCAGCCAGCCCCCCGACACGACGACGAAGAGGTCGGACCCTGGCTCGAGAACCCAGCGCAGGCGGCTCTGGAACCCCAGATTCCGGGACTCATTGTCGTACTGGAGGAGGTTGTGAAGAGTCACTCTGGGGGTGAACTCAAGGTCGAGCCTGCCTTCGAGGACTCGAGCCACGAATCTCGCATTCGGAAGTCGGACCCGTTCCCAGTCAAGCTCCGCCCCCACCGTCAAGAGCGGGGAAGGTCGCCAGGCAAGATCCAGACCGATCCTCTCGCTACTCCCCGCATAGCGGTCTCCAGCCGACAAGCTCACCTCACCGGATAAAGGGCGACCCTCGGACGATTCGAATCGCAAGTCCGCCCGGGTCTCCCAGTAATCAGCCATCGGGATTTCGAATTGCTCATTGAAGACCTTGAAGTCCTTGTCCACCCTCTCGAAGCGTCGACTGAAGGTCATCCCAATCTCATCGCCGGAATGAAATTCAATGCCAGGGTCAAGGCGGAAGTCCAGGTCTTCTACCTCGTTGGCCTCGTCCGTGACCGCTCGCGTCCGAACACCGAGCTCCCAGTTCCGGATAGGGCCCGTATCAGGCCGAGGCAACCACATGGTGCCCTGATCGAATTGCTTGATCCCCTTGCGCCGGATGAAACCTAGCTCGGGGTTGAAGTCATCGGACACCCATCGCGACCCCAAGTGCCATCGCCACTCATTCGCCTCGCCGCGCAACCGGACATCTCCCATCATGCCATTGCCATCCTTCTTGCCATCACCGCCAGAAGTGTGGCTGCCAACAACATTGGCCCAGAAGCGGAGATCCGAATCCCCTATGAACCGCTTCTCTCGATGGTAGAAATCGACCCCATAGATCGAGTTGCTGCCGCGGTCGAGAGGGCGCCCGATGGTTCCGATCATGCCGATTGCAGTCTCGTCAGCGAGTGCGCGCTTTACACGGGCCACGCTCAGATTGCGCTCCGAACCAACGTCGGCGCTTTCATCCTGGAGGATGCTCAGGAAACCGACCTCCCATGGGCCGGCTTCACCTGCGACCTTCACACCGCTGATGATCGGTATCTTGTTACCCTTGCTATCGAGCCCAATCCGTCGTGAAAAGAAGGGGACGAAGGTTGTCTCTCTCCGGCTGCCTGCGCCAAATTGGAACCGCGAAGCATCCTCCAGAAAGAAGTCGCGCTTCTCGGGAAAGAACAAGGGGAATCGTGTCAGATTGATCTTTCGCGCATCGGACTCCGTCTCCGCAAAGTCCGTATTGAAGGTCATCGAAAAGGTCATCGATGGCGTCAACCGATAGAACATGTCGAGACCCGCATCGCCATTCGAGTTCCAGTCGCGACCTGTCGGATCATTTGCGAACGAAAGTTCGCGGCGACGATCCATATCGCCGACCGCATATGGGACCACGTCGAGACCTATCCCCGTGTCTATCTCCCCAAAGCCATCGAGAAGACCTATGTCAGCAACGCGAAAGAAGCGGCGTCCCAAAACGATATTGGTGAAGCGATACTCACTATTAGCCTGCCGTCGGTGACGCCGCAGGTTGAAACCCCAAACCCTGCCGCCCTCGGGGAAGGCCAGGCTCCGGAACGGGATGCGTATTTCCGCCTGCCAACCCCTCGATGTTATCTTGGCGCGCCCATCCCAGATCGCATCCCAAGACTTCTCGAAGTGACTGCCGCCAAGGAGAGCATCACCACAACTGCCACCGGCACCGATCTGGAACCAGTACGCATTCCTGCGGCTGTTGAATGGGTCCAGAATAAACTCGACACGATCATCGGGGTCGAGTTTGGCATCACGCGAACGCTGAGTTGCCCTGATCCCTGATGGATTGTCATCGAAGCACCAAACCGCCATGTAAAGGTTGTGGCGGTCATGCAAGATCTTCACGACGGTTCGTTGATCCGGATCAGCACCGAGCCGCGGCTCCACCGTGATGAGGCGGCCCACCTCCGGCGCCTGAGCCCAGCACGGGTCATCAAGGCTTCCGTCGAAGTTCGGAGCATCCGCCGCATCAATCCGACCGATCTGCGCCATCCGGCGGTCTTCCTGGAACAGCGGTGCCACATCTTGGCCTTGGGGGGCAAGGGTGGCGGCGAAGAGGAAGAGGGCGAGCAATGGCTTTACCTATCGAGAAGAAGCTTTGAGACCTGACCGGGGGCGGGAATTTTGAACGCTAGCTAGCCCGGTCCACCGACGAAAGAACAAAGCTGTCCCGGATGGGATCGCATGCCGAACAAGATCTCCCGATACCGGTCGACTCATTCCTATCACCGATGACCCTTGCTCACGCTCCACGCGACAACCTGATCCGCGACGTGGTCTATCTCCTTGCGGGTCAATTCAGGGAAGATCGGCAGGGCCAGAACTTCTCCCGCAGCTTTCTCCGCAACCGGGAACTCGCCATGGCCAATGGATTTGAAGGCCTTCTGCATGTGCAACGGGACCGGATAGTAGATTTCGGTCGCGATGCCCTCAGCCTCGAGATGCGCCTTGAGTTCATCGCGGCCTCCGGCGGGAACCCGAATGACATACTGGTTGTAGGTGTGACCTTTGCCGGTTCGAACTGGCAAACCAATCTTCCCGGGATCGATCGCGGAAACCACCTCGGAGTTCGGGTCACCCTGATCCGCGACGATGCCTGCTTGGGCGAACAGTTCGTCGTAGGCAGCAGCATTCTCACGCCTCATCTCGACGTGACGATCGAGCCAGCGAAGCTTGACCCTGAGAAAAGCAGCCTGGAGAGCGTCCAGCCTGAAATTCCCACCAACATGATCGTGGTGGTATTTCGGCTTCATGCCGTGGTCTCGAACAATCCGAAGCCGCTCCGCCAACGGCTGGTCATTGGTCGTGATCAAGCCCCCATCGCCGAGGCAACCGAGGTTCTTCGATGGGAAAAAAGAGAAGCAGCCGGATATTCCCATCGCACCCGCGCAGCGATCACCATGGCGAGCCCCGATCGCCTGGGCAGCATCCTCGATCACCGGAATCCCATGACCCTGTGCAACAGCAAGAACCTGAGACATGTCTGCGCACTGGCCAAAGAGATGGACCGGGATGATCGCCTTCGTATTCTCGGTGATGCAAGCCTCGATGCTCCGGGGATCGATGCAAAGAGACCGCGGTTCGGAATCGACAAACACTGGCTTCGCACCGGATCTCCAGACACTCCCAGCCGTCGCAAAAAACGTGAACGTCGGACAGACCACCTCATCGCCAGGGCCTATGCCGAGTGCCATGAGGCTCGCCAACAAGGCGTCCGAGCCCGAAGAAACACCGATCGCCTCTTCAGCTCCGACGTACTCGGCACATTCGGCCTCGAAGCTCAAAACTTCGGGCCCCATGATGTAGCGACCACTTTCGAGGACGCGTTCGAACGCATCATGCAGCTCCGCTCTCACCTGCGGATCGAGTCTGGTGAGATCGAGCAGGGGCACTTTCGTCTGCGACACCGAGGACTCCCTTCTTGAGGCGGACACCGGACGAGCGCAAAACATTACATCCGGAAGGGCTCCTCGCCAGCACGAAAGAATCGC
>CAZIVO010000030.1:0-4220 GCA_964542765.1 uncultured candidatus Brocadiaceae bacterium
GGCGACCCGGCCGCCGTAGCACATTGCGATCATGCCGAGCAGCTTCTTCTTGCGCATGTGATAGTCATCACGCTCGGGTAGCGACATGGTGGCGCCCAGAGCCATGCCACGAGAGACGATGGTGACCTTGTGGACGGGATCTAATTCCGGGATCAAGGAGGACACGAGCGCATGTCCGGCCTCGTGGTAAGCCGTGACCTTGCGGTCTTCTTCTTCCATGGCACGCGACCGCTTTTCGCGGCCCCAGCGGACCCGGTCGCGAGCCTCCTCGAGTTCGTGGATATTGACGGCGTCCTTGCCTTTCATCGCCGCCAGGATCGCACCTTCATTGATGACAGCTGCCAGGTCTGCACCTGAAAAGCCAGCGGTGGCTCGAGCGATCTTTTTCAGGTCGATTTCGGGGACCATCTTCACCTTGCGGGCGTGGACCTTGAGGATTTCTTCGCGGCCGCGCACATCTGGCATGTCGATGGAGATCTGGCGGTCGAATCGACCGGGCCGAAGCAGCGCCGGATCGAGGACGTCGGGTCGGTTCGTGGCGCCGATCAGGATGATGCCCTTGTCACTGTCGAAGCCGTCCATTTCGACGAGGATGGCGTTCAGTGTTTGCTCTCGTTCGTCGTGTCCACCGCCCATACCGGAACCGCGTTTTCGGCCAACGGCATCGATTTCATCCAGGAATACCAGGCAGGGACTGCATTCACGCGCTTGCTTGAACAGGTCCCGCACCCGGCTGGCGCCGACACCGACAAACATCTCCACGAAGTCTGAGCCCGAGATATTGAAGAATGGAACGTCAGCTTCACCGGCGATGGCCTTGGCCATGAGCGTTTTGCCGGTGCCCGGGGCTCCGACCAAAAGGACGCCTCTCGGAATGCTGCCGCCGAGTTTGGCGAACTTGCCCGGGTGCTTCAGGAATTCGATGATCTCGCGAAGCTCGTCCTTGGCTTCATCGACTCCCGCAACATCTTCGAAGGTGATGTTGGTCCGGTTCTCCTTGGTGTAGAGGGCTGCTCGACTGCGCCCGAAGGAAAGCACTCCGCCACTTCCACCGGGAGATCGCATCTGGCGGATGATGAAGAACCAGATGATCAAAATGAGGATCAGGTAGGGTCCGATCGCGGATAGAAAATAGGTCAGCGCGGTGTTGGGTTGAGTGATGGAGAAGGTCTTGGGGTTGAGCGACAAGGGGAAAGATCTGGTTTCAATGCTCTTGTCGCGTAGCAGCGTTTTCGCGGTTTGCAATGTCGCCGTGGATCGGTCGGGATCGATCCGGACATAGATCTGCTGATTGCCCTTCAGGATGATCGCTGTCAGATACTGGCTCTCGATAACGGGTTCAGCACCTTCTTGGGGGACGTCTTCATGGCCGGCCAGTTCGGTGATGAAAAAGGCTCGTTCGATCTCGATCTCATCACTTTTCAGGTCGGCGATGAAATCGTCGAGAGCTTTATCACTGGCGTAGGTGTCGACGTCGAGTTTGCGCGGAAGGAGATCGCGGATGAGTTCAGCGTCCTCCTCGAATCCCTTGAGGACGATCTCCATCTGGCGTGGGCGACCCATGTTGTCTGTGTAACGCGCTGTCAGAGTGTTTTCTTCGAGGCGCGCTTCTTGGATCTGGCAGTTCAGCAATCGTTGATAGAACTGATACAAGCCGCTGTGATCCTCCATGCCTGCCGATGAGACAACGATGAACAGGGCTGTCAAAAGCCCGATGATCAGCACGACTCCGCCCAAGCCTCGTGGCTTGCGGGGAGCATCGTTTTTGCTGGGAGGTTGTTTGCTGTCCTTCTCGGTCATGGTGTCATCTCAACTGGTTTCTCCTAGAACCCCTGGAGTGTCAGATTCTTCCGAAGATATCGTCAGAAATCAGATTCCAGGGCAAGGAGGACTTTTCTTGCCAGATCGTGGGCGGCTTCAGAGGTAGCGGAAACGGCGTTTTCACCTATGGGCACGCGGAATTCTGCCCGGTCCATGATCGTCCGCTCCCGCAGGACGGAGCCTGTTTTTTGGTCTACCAGCCGCATCTTGACTGCGAAAATCAGTCCGCCCTCAAGGACGGGAGTGCTGCCGATCACCAGTGTACGGTCCAGGACATCATTGATCGAGACCTCCAGGATGGCGTCTGCGTCACTGTGAGACGTGATGATCAGGCCTGTGCGGATGGGCAGCTGGCGAACCAGCTCATGGGTCAAGGGGATCTCCAGCCGTTGTCGGAAGGTTTGGTTTCCGGCGATCTGAACCGCGATCTTACGGGTTCCGCCAGATGCCAGGTCGAAGCCGGATGTATAGCCGCAAGCGGCCGGCAGAACCGCTAGCAGGAGGGTGTAGATACTGGCGCGGTGGATCACTTCGAGGGCTCTCATCTGGCTTTCAACCGCGCGATGGCTTCACGGGCGTGTTTGCCGCCGGGGGTCTCGGGATATTCGGCAGCTGCTTTTTCAAGGTGATGGATATGGCCCTGGTGATTTCCGACCGTTTCATAGAACTCGGCGATGTCGATGTGCTTGAGGGCGAGCCATCGTTCGACGGTCCTGAGGGCTGCTCCTGTAGTGGCCACGAAAGCTGGGTTCTCTGTCTCGAGTTCGAGAAAATCTGAGAGGGCATTCCGGGCCCGGGACATTGCTTCGATGTCATACTGCGGGCCGACCAGAAGATTGAAGCGGCACATCGCTACCCGGAATCTGGCGAGGACCTTCCACTCGCTCTGAGGATGATTGCTGATCAGGCGCTGGAACCACTTCCGTGCTTCATTCCACTGTTCGTTGGAAAAGGCGCATTCTCCCAGGAGGCGCAGGGCATCGGGGAGGAGGTCGCCTCGCCGAGGATGGTGAATGGTGAAGTGCTCGAGGATGATGCGGCCATCTTCTTCATCCGACGAAAAGACCCAGAAGCGGATGTCACTCTTGATCAGTTGCGCACCGGCCTTGAATTCGATGTCTTGCACGGAGGACAGGTAGCGTCCGAAGGGATGTTCCTCATTGAAGTTCTCGATGATCTTGAAAGCATCCCATGGCTCACCGATCTCCATGAGGGATCTTGCGAGCCGGAGCTTGAAGCGTTCCTGGTCTTCCCCCTCGAAGTTGTCGGCTTCGAATTCGCTGAGGAGATCAACTGCGCGGGCCCAGTCTCCTTGCGCCATCATTTCCTCGGCGAGCGCGAGGCCAGTGAGGGAGTCGGCCACGGAAGGGGTCGCGCGGCAGGCTCCGAGAATCAGGATCAGGCCTGTCATCGCCGTCTGGATGAACCACCGAGGATGGCTTCGGGCTGGACAATTCATGCTGTGCATCGCGGGTCAGTTTACCGCCCGAACCGGTTTCACCCGATGGCCAGTCTGCGGAGTCGGGGTTGTTTCTCCACGGCCCGTGCAATCCAGTTGCCGAGCACGGTCAGGCTTTCCTCCGCCACCTCCGAACTTTGGAGCCTTGCCCAGTCCTTGCCAGGGGTGGCATCGACCCTTGCCAGCCATCTGGATATGGGCTCCCTGACACGCCCCTCACCGCCGGTAGCATGTTTTGGGCACAGAAATCCAGCGCCGCTTTTGGGCATGAACATGGCGCGTCCATCTTCGCCGCATTCCCGGCATCCGGGCAAACCAGGGAGCAATCCGAGGGTCCTCAGGAATCTTAGTTCGATACCGGCGAGGATGGTCGGGATGGATGGCAGTGGGCATCTGTCGATGAGCCGGATGGCCCCCTCGATCAGGTCGAACAGTTCCGGGTCCTGGCGGCCTTGGGGGAAGGCCGGGTCGAACAGTTCGATCAGATAGGAGGCTGCGAGGAACCGCCTGGGCTCCCGTAGTTCGCGGTGTTCGTGAAGCAGCGTGAGGCGCGAGAGGAGTTTCAGGTTTCCTGGACGGCCGGATACGGTCGCATCGACGAGGTTGAGCAGGTCGATTTTGCCGAGCATGGGGCTGTTGAGACGGTGTGCGCCTTTCGCCAGGGCCGAGAGCTTTCCGGACTCGCGAGTCAGCAGCGTGACCAGGCGGGATGATTCGCGGAAGTCATGACGACTCCAGATCAGTGCGCGGTGGGCGGTGGGCATGGGAACCTATGGGGCCTTATCGCGCGGGTCGGTATGGGGGGACTGTCCTTCGTGGGCGATCACGTCTTGCTATCGGTTGGTTCGACGATTTTGAGGGTCAGGCGCATGCGGTTGATGCGCCGTTCGTCGGCGCTCAGGACATGGACCTCGAGTGCATCTCCACTGTGGATTTCCCC
>CAZIVO010000030.1:4230-6234 GCA_964542765.1 uncultured candidatus Brocadiaceae bacterium
CGACCGTGTCGTATTCGTTGCCATCGGGGATGACGTTGCCCAGGAGTTCGTTCACCTCGTCGACGCGTGCCATGCCGGAGATTTCGATGATTCGCCCTTCCTCGATGACCTTGATGGGGTCCTCCTCATCAGGATCGTATTCATCGCTGATATCCCCGACGATCTCTTCGAGGATATCCTCGATGGTGATCAGTCCGGCGGTGCCGCCGTATTCGTCGAGCACGATCGCCATTTGCACTTTGCTGGCCTTGAAGCGCTCGAGGAGGTCTACAACGTGCATGCTTTTGGGGACGAAGAGCGGTTGCCGCATGAGTTCTTGGATCGGCAGGCTTTCGTCATCACGGCCGAGCCTGGGCAGCGCATCCTTGGCATAGAAAACTCCAACAACATCGTCGATGGAGTCTTCGAACACGGGATAGCGCGAGTTGCCTGCCTCGCTCGCCCGGGAGACGGCATCGCGAAGATCCATGTCCGCGGCGAATGCCACGATGTCGGTTCGCGGTGTCATCGCCTCCGAAACATGCCGATCCTTGAGTTCGACGATGTTCTCGATCCAGGATTTTTCTTCATCGTGGAGAGTGTCTTCGGTGACGGAGTCGGTGACAGCAGCCATGATCTCGTCGGCAATTTCATCGGGATCGGTAGGCGGTTGCTCATGGATACGCAGTATCCACAAGACCCAGCGGGTGATTGCCATCAGTGGCAACACCACCGGGTAGCGCAGTAGCGAGCGCATCACGCGCAGCAGCGGCAGGGTCCGGATTACGGTGGATTCCGCCCGCCTCCTCCCGACGCTCAAAGGCAGGGTGCCGCAGAAGAACAGAGCCAGAACACCTACCAGGATCGGAATGAACAGGGAGCCTTCGAGAGCTTGTTGCGACAGGAGAATTGCTGCAACGACACCGCCGAGAGTGGAAACCCATGCCGCGATCTGGAATTCCTGGGCGTTCTCTCGCAAGTCATCGAGTGGCGCCAAGCCTTCATCGTCGAGGCGTCGTGCCAGCTTGCTGGGCGAGTGCAGGAGCAAGGCGGCTGCCGCGTGGGCACCGAGAGCTGCTAGCAGAAGGAAGAGAAGCGCTGGAACCAGCAGGATGATCCTGGCGTTCTCGGCGACAGTGTTGAGGTAGGGCAGGCTACTTTCGGGTCCAAGGAGGCTGGTCACCATCAGAAGCGGGTGCCTCCCGGACCGCCAGATCCATCGGAGTTCTGCACGTTGAGTATAAGCATACGGTTCGTGACCCCTCCACGTCCAGTCAGGCTATCAGGCGGCCCCTGTTCATGGCTGGGCGGTTTGTTTAGCGGCATCCTCATCGGTCATGCCAGGTCGATCGAGAACCGGTTGCGACCACGCTCCTTGCTGGCATAGAGAGCTCGATCTGCTCGAGCCAGCAGGGACTCGACGGAGTCTTCGGTGGAGGTGGCTGCCGATAGCCCGACCGAAACCGTCAGGGGCAGGCCCAGGCGGTGGCCTTCATTGGAGATTGCCGTGAAGATTCTCGTGGCCGTGATGGAGGCGTCTTCCACGGAAGTTTCTGGAAGAACGATAAGGAACTCTTCGCCACCGTATCGGCAGACAGTGTCGGATCGTCGGACCTCCTTACGGATCACATCGGCAGTGGCTCGCAGGGCCAGATCTCCGACGAGGTGACCACGCGTATCGTTGAGATCTTTGAATTGGTCCAGATCGAGCATCAAGAGGGTCAGGGGTTTTTGCGTACGCTTTCTCCTGGCCAGTTCTTGCACGAGGGCGCTGATCCCTACTCCGCGGTTGAAGAGTCGGGTCAAGGGGTCCGTCAATGCGAATCTTTCTGTGCGAACCTGTCGTTGTCGCAGCAACAGGTTTTCGATCAGGAGTGTCGTGATGCTTGCCAGGGTTTGAGCTCCCACGGCATCGTGATCCATGACGATGGGTGATGCGGAATAGGCTCGATCAAGGATGAGGAAGGTGGGAACTCCGAAGTCCGGGTTGACCGGTACCAGGAGCGCTTGATCCGTGCCGAGGCC
>CAZIVO010000030.1:6244-34077 GCA_964542765.1 uncultured candidatus Brocadiaceae bacterium
TTGCAACAGCCCCCCTGATTTGCGATCGATGATGGCGGGCATGCGGGTCCGCCGTGCTTCCTCGAAGGCCGAGTGCTCTTGTTTGGTGAGGCCCATCTGCATCAGAGAAAGCCGTCGTGGGGACAGGTCGGCTTTTGTTCTGATGTGGCACCAGGGCTGGGGTCGCGTCCATCGCAGATGGTGGACCCTCTCGAAGCCGAGGTAGCGCAGCGTTGCTGACATCGCAATGGTGGTGATGCTTCGATAACTGGTCGCCTCGTTCGAACTTGATAGGTTCAGCGCCATGTCAGCGAGGTGCGCCGTTGCCGGTGGTGCTGCGATCGGAGCCGGGGTTTCGACTGCCAGGGTGCCTTCGACCAGCATTGTTTCCAGGCCGAATCGCGTGAGGTTCTTGAGAACCTTTTGGCGTAGTGATCGTGACCGGGTCATATCCCGATCTTCCATGTCGTATGCCGGTGTTTGTTCGCTGAGAAGGTTCTTGTCTTGCGGATGCCTGAAACCTGCGAGTTCGGCCAACTTCTCGGCTGTAGAGATGATGCTTGCAGCAGGTGACGAACTCGAATCGTCATGATTGATTCGAGCATCGATCATCAGCGAGAGGGTCGGAGGCAGCCCCCAGTCGTTAGCCCATTCGTGGTAATCGATGGTAGGGTCATCGGATTCTCTGAGGTGCCCAAGGCATTGCGTCCACAAGGGTAGATCATGCAAAAGCCCCAACAACCAAGCTTGTTCTGGGTCGATGGTGCCTCTGTCCATGGCAAGATCTCGCGCTGCGTGTGCTGTTGCCACGGAATGCAGCCAGAGTTTTCGAAGATCGGGGGCATCCGGTACGGCTTGTGATGGAGTTCTCAGTGCCCGACGGAGGTTGTGATTTCCGAGGGCCTTGGCGAGTTCTGGCACCGAAAGAATTTCAGAATCATGCTGGCCGATGGGCGCGTGAACCAGACGGAGCAACCGAACGAGTGTGAGTGGATCGAGTGACAGGAGTGAGAGGGTTTCATCGCTGGTCCAGGCGCCCTCGCGGGAAGATTTTTCGAGTCGCGCTCGGATGGATGGCAGTGCGAGGATGGAGGCGAATCCACGCAAAGGGTCCTGTGGCTCTTCGCGAGCCGAGATATCTGCTTTTGGGGCCGATTGCATGCTGATGTGACCTGGAGGCCCGGACGGGGTCCTCCTCTCCTTAGCCATCGGGATTGCGCGGCATATCGCTCAAATGCTGTTCGGATTGTGACAGTGGTTGGTTCCGAGATGTCGATGGCGTCGGATACTTGCGCAAAGAAAATGTCGCAAAGCATTCCTTGGAAAGGCGTTACGGAGTTCTCCATGGGGGATCCCGTATTTTCGCTTCCTTGGCCCGGCATTCGCATGGTTGTCCCTCGCCATGATGAAGACGCAAGCGCCACACATCGATTCTTGCCCCCGGAATGATGGGTTGCAGCCTTCGGCGCGCCCTTGTTCCGGCCAAGGTGGTGGGCGTCATGGCACAGAGGAATCAGCGGAAAACCGTCGTTGTTCAGTGAGCGCGGACCTCGACCAGCGAGCGACGACGCTCATGGTCACCTACAGGGATACGCGATCGCGTGATGCGTTCGAAGCTCTGATCAATTTGACGCATGATCAGTTGCTGCAGCGTGTGCGAGTTCGGAGTCGAAGCCTGGGTGGGCGGGTCGATCCACAAGAGTTGCTCCAAGATGCTTTCATCAACATGTTCCGGTATCCGAGCAGGTTTGATGGGAGCAAGCCATCAGCATTCCGGGTCTGGTCTTCGGCTATCGTTGACAATGCGATCCGTCGGCATATGCGTCAGCCACGGAGTGGACCTGAGATATCGTTGCAACCGACCGAGATCCTGGCTCAAGAGCCATCGCGGATCTCTGATCCTGGTTTGCTTGTGGTTCAGAACGAAACATGTGCTCAGACGGCGGTGGCTTATCGAGTGTTTTTGCAAGTCTACCTCGCTGCTTATGAGCGTCTGAGTAGTCGCGAGCGTTTCGTGCTTCGGATGGTAGAGGTGAAGGG
Organism: uncultured candidatus Brocadiaceae bacterium; assembly: GCA_964542765.1. Classification (GTDB taxonomy): domain Bacteria; phylum Planctomycetota; class UBA1135; order UBA1135; family UBA2386; genus CAZIVO01. The sequence goes on from CAZIVO010000030.1 coordinate 8,264, forward strand.
CTTGCGGTATGCGCGGATTGGCGAACTCATAGGTGCGAGATCTGATGCCGTGAAGATGATCGTGTTCCGTGGCCGTCAGCGCATTTTCAAGCATATAGAAGCGATCTTGCTTGCCGATGATTGCGGTGAGTCAGGAGGTCGGTAGGAGACAAAGAATTTATCACACCGTTGGCTGAGAGGGCTCGACGGTGTGGCCCCCGAGAGGGCTGGGGGCTTTCCGCCCCATCAAGCAGGGCGACTGAGAGCCGAGGCAGTGTGTCTCGGCTCTCAATTTTTAAAGATCGATAGCCGCTTTTTCTCGAGGGAACGGGCATGTCGACGGGATCGTGGCCGAGGGGGGGGGTGGCAGGATATGGGTTAGGGGAGCAGGCCGTGGTCGCGTATCGTTGACCTTGATGGAACGTGTCGACAGGCTCTTCACCCACTGTAGACATCTCGTCACCCTTGGGGATGGACCTCCTCGTGGTGCACGGCGAGGTCTTCAGGCCATGGCCGAGGTGGGTTTGGTCGAGGACGGTGCGATTGCGGTGCGTGATGGCCGCGTGGTGGCCACGGGACTGACCGGCGATCTGGCCAAGGAATTCGAAGCCGGGGATGTCATCGACCTGGGTGGTTACACGGTCTTGCCGGGATTCGTCGATTGCCACACACACCCGATTTTCGTCTCGACCCGCGAGAACGAGTTTCATATGCGCTGCGCGGGCGCCGACTACATGGAGATTGCGCAGGCCGGAGGCGGCATCCTCAACTCCGCGCAGACGGTTCGCCAGGCATCACTGCAGAGCCTGCAGGAAGCCACGCTCGATCACTTGCAGGGATTTCTCGGGCATGGCACGACCACGGTTGAGGCGAAGTCCGGCTACGGCTTGAGTACCGAATCCGAGATCAAGTCGCTTCAAGCGTTGGCCCTCGCTGGAGATCGGAGCCCCTTGACGATCCACAGGACATTTCTGGGGGCTCACGAGTTTCCGCTCGGCTATCGCGAAACGCCTGACCAGCGTGAGCAGTATGTTCGCCTTCTGATCGATGAGATGTTGCCCGCGGCCCGCGATCTGGCGGATTCGTGCGATGTCTTCGCCGAGCCAGGAGTGTTCGACCGCGATCAAGCGCGCCGGGTCATGGAGGCGGCCAAGGATCTAGGCTATCGCCTGCGGATGCACGTTGATGAGATCGAGCCCATGGCTGGTGCCGAACTTGCGGTCGAGCTGGGTGCTGATTCGGCTGACCATCTTGCATGCATCTCGCTGGCCGGGCAGGAGGCTCTCGCCAGTTCCGAGACGACTGCGGTTTTGCTGCCCGGAACCACCTTCTTTCTCGGCAAGACAGCCCATGCTCCCGCACGTTCGCTGATGGAGAAGGGTTGCGCGGTTGCTCTCGCGACCGACTACAACCCTGGTTCGTGCCATACGCAGTCGATGCCCCTGATCATCACCCTCGCTTGCATCTTGCTGAAGATGACGCCCGAGGAATGTATCCATGCGACAACCATCAATCCGGCAGCTTCTTTGGGCCTCGATCACGAGATTGGCAGCCTGCATCCGGGAAAGTGGGCCGACATGGCGGTGCTTGATTTGCCGGGTGGCTACCGGGGTCTCGGCTATACCTTTGGTGGCAATCCAGTGGCGATGACGGTCAAGCGCGGTGTTGTCGTCGCGGGTCGTTTACACGAGCATGGTGAGGCCGACCGGTTGCCTGTCGACGGTGATTGAATCTGATCAACTGGACGAGGCTCCGCGCTGTGTCTATCGCTGCTTGCTGAGTTGGACCATCGCCGTCCGTTCCTCGTGCTCGTAGGGGATGCCACGGGTGTAAGCGACCTTGACCACGCCCCCGGCTTGGCGTTTCTCGAGGATGGCGATGAGGTCTTCGTTTTGGCGAACGGGTTGATCGTCAACGGCAGTAATGACATCGCCACGGCTCAACTGGCCAGTGGTCTCAGATCGCTGTGGTCCGCGCAAGCCGGCCGCGGCCGCGCCGAGGCCTGCTTTGAGTTCCACGACCTCGGCACCGCTTGGTCGCCCTCGGAATCCGAAGGTTTGCACGACGACGCCCATGATCGGTCGCGAGGTTTGCGTCTGAATGCTGGAGTTGCCACTGATCAGATCAGGGGCGATGAGATTGATCATGTCCACGGGAACGGCGAAACCGATGCCGGCGCTCGTGCCGCTGGGACTGTAGATTGCCGTGTTCATTCCTATCAGCCGACCTGCACTGTCGAGCAGTGGCCCCCCCGAGTTTCCGGGATTGATTGCGGCGTCGATCTGGATGACGCCGCGGATCGGTGTCCGGACGATCGACTCGATCGTCCGGTTGAGCGCGCTGATGACTCCGGTTGTGAGGGTGTGGTCGAGGCCGAAAGGGTTGCCGATGGCCAGCACATGTTGACCGACCTTGAGGTTTTCAGAGGCCCCGATCAGGACGGGGCGGAGCCCTTGCGGAGGGTCGAGGATTTTCAGCACGGCAATGTCGAGTTCTCGCCGGTATCCGACGATTCGCGCCACGTATTCTTTCTGGCTGTCGAGCCGCACCAGGATATTGCTACCTTCGCGATCTTGGATGACGTGGTGATTTGTCACCACGTAGCCCTTGTCGTCCCAGATAAACCCGGTGCCTGTCCCTTCGGGGCGGCGTGCGATTCCGTAAAAGGATTCGCGGACGAGAACCTCGGGGCTGGTAATGTGTACGACGGACGAACGGTTGAGTTCGTAGATCTCGATCGTAGTCTTCTCGGCGTCTGTCAGTGAGCCTCGGGGCGTGACGGGTCGGGGAACCGAGTCGGAAGAACCCCAGTGGCCGGAGGCGAGATATATGGCCATGACCGCGGCTGCCCCGGCAAGAATCAGAGGCAGGGCAATCGCTGTGCGGGAGGGCGGTACATTTCCGTGGACGGACATTGGCATTCAGATTCCAGTATCTGTGTACATCTTATAGCTGTGTATCGCGATCATAGGCCGATCATGATGCACTGAGAGAGAAAGCTCGTCGGTCATAGGTTTCATCTTTTTCCATGTCTCTTCCCCGAGTTGTCATTGTTGGGCGTCCGAACGTCGGAAAGTCCAGCCTGTTGAATCGCCTCATCGGTCGGCGTGTTTCGATTGTCGAGCCGACAGCTGGGGTGACGCGTGATCGGGTCAGCGCTGATCTGAAGTGGGGGGATCGCCGTTTTGAACTGGTGGATACCGGTGGGCTTGGGCTTGTTGATGAAGTTCTCCTGCGGGATCACATCGAGACCCAGATAGAAGTGGCGCTCCATGATTGTTGCCTGGTCTTGTTTCTCGTTGACGGCAAGGAGGGTCTGGTTCCGAGCGATCAGATGGTTGCTGATCGACTGCGCCGCCTGAACAAGCCAGTCGTTCTGGTTGCGAACAAGGTTGAATCCAGATGGGATGAGTTTTCGGTTCATGAGTGGGCGCGAATAGGTTTTGGTGATGCTCTTGCGGTCAGTGCGGTGGAGGGCTTCGGCATGTCGGTCTTGATGGATCGGATTGTCGATATGCTGCCCGAGAAGTCTGAGGCCGAAGAGCTTGATCACGATGAGACGCTTCGGTTTTCGATTGTTGGCAAGCGTAACTCGGGGAAGTCGACGCTCGTCAATCAGTTGGTAGGTGAAGATCGGGTCATTGTTTCCGAAATTCCAGGAACGACTCGCGATGCTGTAGATGTCGCCTTCGAGTATGAAAACTGCAAGATGATTGCGATTGACACAGCTGGGGTTCGCAAGAAACGAAGCATCCAGGACGCTATTGAATACTACTCTTACAGCCGAGCGGTCGAGAGCATCCGCCGCTCCAGCGTTGTGATGCACTTGTTCGATATCACTGCGGACATCAGTCAAGTTGACAAGAAGCTCGCTGCCTTTTGCGTGGAGAATTACAGACCTTCGATCCTGGTGGGGAACAAGGTGGATCTGGCGGACGATCTGGAGTTGGGCCGATGGGATGGTTATATCCGGCAGCAACTGAAGGGCCTTTGGTATGCGCCTGTCATCTTTGCCTCGGCGCTGGATGCGACCAACCTCAGCGAGACCCTCAGTATCATCCTCGACCTCCGGGCGCAGGCGCGCACCCAGATCCCGACTGCGCGACTCAATGAGGTTTTGCAGGAGGCTCGGAATAAACTACAACCGCGAAATCGCGGCCTGATCCCGAAGATGTTTTATGCGACTCAGGTTGGCACCGAGCCTTTGACGATTCTGATCTTCGTGAACGAACCCCGTCTATTTCGTGGTCAGTATGACCGTTACTTGCAGAACCGGTTGCGTGAGGTTTTTGACTGCCGCGAGGTTCCCATCAAGCTGCTTTTCCGTCGCCGAGAAAAGGTTGCTCTGGACCCGTTAGGTTGAGGATGACCAAGGACAGAGAATACAAGGTAGCGGTTTGCATGCCGGCTTACTTCGCCGCGAAGACTCTTCGTGACGCGGTCAGTGAGATTCCTCTTGGCTGTTACGACGATCTGATCTTGGGAGATGATGCCAGTACGGACGGAACGGCGGAACTGGCTGAAGAACTCGGCCTTTTCGTGGTGCGCAGTCCGCAAAACCGAGGCTATGGCGGCAACCAGAAACAGATCTATCAAGCCGCCCTGGATCGTGGAGCCGATGTGATCGTCATGCTGCATCCGGACGGCCAGTACGATGCGTCGCTGATCCCTGGCTTCGTTGATTTCGTTGCTCGAGGCACAGCTGACATGATGTTGGGTAACCGTATCCGCACACGTCGAGAGTGCTTGAAGGGCGGCATGCCTGTCTGGAAATACTTCTGTAACCGGTGTCTTACGATTTTCGAGAATGTTGTCTTCGGTCAGAACCTGGGTGAATTTCATTCGGGGTTCAGGGTCTATCGAGCGGAATTGCTGAAGGCGATTCCTTTCCACGACAACAGCGAGGACTTCGTTTTCGACTCCGAATTGATTGCCCAGGCTGTTCACCATGGATTCAAGGTTGGCGATGCGCCGATGCCTGTCCGTTACTTCCCGGAAGCCTCGAGCATCAGCTTCAAGCGGAGCTTGCGCTACGGCACGACAACCGTGTTGACGGCGCTGAAGTTCGTGCTGCAGCGGACCAGATTGTTCCGTTTCAGGATATTCAGGCAAAGCGCCGGGGACTGACTCGTGCCTTGGAAGTCCTGCCACCTGGTTCGGGACCCAGCGCACCACCGCTTCGGTGCTGCAGGAAGCCAAACGAACATCGCACGCCATTTTGCCGATGGCGTGCGATGAGTGATCCGAGCTGGACGGCCCCGCCCGCTCGGGTGAGCGGATAGGAGCGGCCTCAGCGATAGAAGAGGAAGGTGTAGTTGCTCGCCAGCTTCTTCGAGTCTTGTCCGCCGATGATCTGGATCTGGCCCATTGGCGTCTCGAAGGATGCGTAGGAGGCCAATGCTCTGGGCAGGTTGGGACCCGCAGCCCATGTATCGGTCTTCGCATCGTAGATCTCGCACGTGATCAAGCCGATCGAGTTGACCAGATCACCCTTGAAGCCACCCATATTGATGTACTTGCCGTTGCCGAGCGAATACATGTCGCCGAAGGCGCGGAGTTCTTTCATTGGCGCTGCTGCCAACCATTTGTTGGCCGTGGAGTCGTAGATCTCGCACTTGTTCGTTGGCGTTCCCGGATTGGTCAAGGAAATGGTTTCACCACCACCGGCGAGCATGAACTTGCCGCCACCGAGGTCGTGATGTGCGTAAGCGGCGCGCGGAGTGATCATCGTCGGTCCTGCGGAAATAGTGTTCGTCTTCGGGTCATAGACATCGCAGGTGGCGAAGACATTCGGGATCCTCACCTTGAAGACGGGATGGACGATCCAGCCAACGCCACCGCAGATCAGCAGCTTGCCGTTGGGCAGCCAGATGCACTCGAGAGAGGCGCGCGGCGACGAGAGGATGGGTCCCTTGGTCCACTTGGCGGTCTTGGGGTCGTAGATCTCGGTCGTATCGAGCGTGGAGTTCAAGATCGTCAGGAAGTTTCCGCCCTGGCCAGGCAGGGAGTAACCTCCCAGTGCGAGGATCTTGCCGCTGGGCAAGAGGTAGCAACGGTGCCCCGAGCGCTTTTCGTTCATGCTCGTGGTCGTTGTGAACTGCATCTTTTGGGGATCCCAGATTTCGGCTGCGTTCGACGGGCTATTTTGAATGTCGAGCCCGCCGGTGATCAGCCAGCGTCCGTCGGCCATTTCAGTCGCTTGATTCAGCGAGTGTTCGGTTTTCATGTCCGGACCCGGGACCCATGTGTCGGTCTTCACGTCGTAGATCTCGGAACTCTTGAGTGCGATCTGCGCCAGGATGCCACCTTGTCCGCCGCCGGCAATCATCCAGCGGTGATCCCTGGTCGGTAGAATCTCACCGAAGGAGCGTGGGGTTTTCAACTTGGCACCGCGATCGCGGAAGGTGCCTTTCGGCGCAAGGCGGGTAGCGGTGGGGTTGCTGAGGCTGCCGACGAGGTATTTGGTGCCGGGGAGTTGGATGCCGTGCCAGTAAATGGTGGCACCATCGAAGCTCTTGTTATTGGGCACCGGGAGGGGCGGCGTGGTCACCATGTTCTTGGGTGGCAAGAAGATGCCCCGTGGGCTCTGTGCCAGAGATTCGGTGCCGACATAGAGAAGGCGTGGGTCGCGGGGGTCGACGATCGACAGGGGTGTGGGGCCCTTTGTGATGCTGATCAAGAAGACGCCGGTGTTGCCGACTTTCGATGGTCCCATCGAGAGCTTGATGAAACCGGGGAATGAACCGCCCTCGGCGACAAGCTTGATATCTTGGGCTGGAGCCAGCGTGGAGAGGGCTGCGAGGATGGCAGACGAGGCGAGGTGTGTTCTCAGCATGGTGAAGACGTTCCTTGTTTCTGAGGCGAGCGATTCTCTGAGGCGATCCGATGAAGATGCGGGAGAAGAACAGGTTAACAGAGTCAGCACAATCTCCCAACTGCCCCGGACCCGAGGAGAATCATCCTAAATCCGGTGAGTTGGGAGGAGATTGCGGTCTGCCGTGTTCGGAGTCTGTGTGAGTGTGGGACACGGCCGAGAGATCGAAGCCACGGAGGCTTTCCCCCGCGAGCTTTGTCGGCGCAGGATTACCGGTAAAAGAGTTCCGACGAGAAGCTGCCGAGGTTGCGCGCTCCTTGTCCGGAAATGAATTGGATCTGGCCCATGGGAGTCTCGAAGGCGGCGGGACCTGCCCGGGGGGTGGTCAGGTTCGGGCCGCGGGACCACTTGCCGGTCTTGGCATCGAAGATCTCGCACGATTGAAGGGCGTTCAGGCCGACCAGCGAGCCATTGGCGCCGCCGACATGAAGGCTTTTGCCATTCCCGAGGTCGAAGGCTTGATGGAACATGCGGGCCTGGGACATGGCGCCTGCCGAAGTCCACTGGTTGGTGCGCGAATCATAGATCTCGGCTTTGTTCGTGGGCGCTCCCGGAGCGGTGACGGTCATCGAAGAACCGCCGCCCGCGATCAGCCAACGATGGGGGTCCAACCGTATTGAGGAGTAGCCGCCATGCGGGTCGGCCATCGCCGGGCCCTTGGTGATCTTGCCGGTCTTCGGATCGAAGATGTCGCATTCCTTCAGCAGTGCCGGGATTTTGATCGGGCCGATGAAGTTCCACCCCGCGCCGCCTGCGACCAAGATCCTGCCATCGGCCAGTTTCATGTGCGTGTGCTGGATACGGGGATGGTTCATGTCCGGCCCGCGTGTCCATGTGTTGGTTTTCGGATCGTAGATCTCGGTTTCGTAGAGTGTCGACAGGAGAACCGTCACGATGTTGCCCGCGTTGGGAGGTTTCGAGATCCCGCCGGTCACCCAGACCTTGCCGTTGGGCAATAGGGTCGCCATGTGACCTCCTCGCTTGTAGATCATCGGGGCGATTCTTGAGAACTTCTGGGTCTTGGGGTCCCAGACCTCAACGGTGTCTTGGGGAGCTTGCTGGACATCGAGCCCACCCGCCAGCATCCATCGCCCGTCCAGCAATTCGGTGACCGAATGAATGGTGCGCTCCGTGGTCAGGTCGGGGCCCTTCGTCCATCGGTCATTGACGACGTCGTAGATCTCCGAACTCTTCAGCGGAACCTGCGACATGATGTTGCCTTGGCCGCCGGCGGATACCATCCACTGCCCATTTCCGTAGGGGAGGACCGTCGCGAAGGCTCGTGTGGTGGTCAGCTTCGCACCGCGGTCGCGGAAGGTCCCCTTGGCTCCAAAACGTGTGACCGCTGGATTGCTGAGTCGCCCGATGAGATGCTTCGTTCCCGGGAAGTCGATACCGTGATAGAAGACCGTAGCATCCTTGAAGCCAGGTTTGTTCGGGACCTTCATCACCGGCGTTTTGAAGCTGAGGCTCGGTGGCAGGAAAACTCCGCCCCAACTGAGTCCGAGAAGCTGATGGCCGACCAGAAGCAATCGTGGATCACTGGGATCGATCAGAGATAGTGGCGTTGGACCGGGGGTGATTCCCAGAAGGATGGCACAGCCCTTTCCGGTTTTTCCCGGACCGAGTTCCAGTTGCAGAGTGCCGGGATAGGTTCCACCTCTCGCTTCCAGTTTCAGATCCTGGGCTTTGCCCGAAGGGGCGTTGGCGGCGAAAAGATAGAATGCGGTTATGGCAAAGGTTCGGGAGCGCACGTTCGATCCTCCACGATCGTGTGTTGCTTCAGATGTGATTGTCCGTCGACCCTCAGAAAGTCTCGGAGCGCCGCCTATCTTATCGCCACACGCAATCTCGCGAGAGGTTGTGTGTGATGTGACCCGAAAAATCCTGCTTCCGGCATGGAGGATCGTCGTGGTGAGAAGGAGAAAGTTACGGTGAAAGGGAAGGTTAGGGTGTTGCCCGCGGGCAATAATGAATCAAGCTTCAGTTCCGAAGCTTGCCCAGTAGATGTCCGCTTTTTCGGCTCTGAGGTCCGATGGCGGGGTCATCCCGAACAGGCATGCTGTGCATTTCAGTCCTGCGGCCCGCGCCGCTCGGATGTCCTGGAGGCCATCGCCTATCATCATGCCGCGGTCGACCGATACCCCGAGTTGCGCGAGCGCCTCGCGTAATGGCAGAGGGCTCGGTTTCTTCTCAGGGAGTGAGTCGCCACAGATGACCACCGGGAAGTAACGATTCATCTCGAGATGGTCGAGGATGCGCTCGGTGAATACGCGGGGCTTGTTGGTGACTACGGCGAGAGGTCTCTCCTCACTTCGCCATCGGGCTAGCATCTCCATGACACCGTCGAACGGGCGGACGAGTCGGGTGCACTGATCGAGGTGATGAACTTTGTATTGTTCCCAGATTGACCCCACAGGGTCGATGCCGGGCAGGGCTCTCTCCAGAAGCTTCAAGGCACCGTCGCCGATGAAAGAGCGTATTTGGGCGGTGGAAGCGTCGGGTAATCCATGGAGGCGGCGAAGATGGTTCGTGCTTTCCTGGATGTCTGGCAAGGTGTCCGCGAGGGTTCCGTCGAGATCGAGAAGATGTGGGAGTGGAGGCGTCATCGAGTGGGGACTGTATAGTGTCCGACCATTCACTGCGATCAGGTGTGGGTGTGTTCGATGATCAAAACTTCTTTAGTGTCGTTTCTCCTGCTGGTGCTACCGGCATGTTTTGGCGGTCGTGTTCACTGGCATGAACTCGAAACGCCGCCGCTAGCCTTCCAGGACGTGTGGACTTCGATTCTGCTGACAGCCCGTTCCGATGGATATGTCGAAGATGTCACTTCGACCGATCGCGGGCTGCGTGTGTTCCAGAGTAAGTGGGTCGATCGTGGTGGTTTTGGTTTCGGGCGGAGCAAGCGTACGAAAATGCATGTGGAGGTTGACCGGCCCGGGGATCTTCCTCCCGACGTGGTGCCGCAGTGGCAGATTCGGTTCCATGTAAGTCAGCAGAACGTCCCCGATATGTCGCGGGGGATGAATCCGCGGGAGGAAGATTGGGAGGACAATGGCCAAGATCTGGATGCCGAGCATCGGTTTGACGCCAAGTTGCGTCTGGAATTTGGCATGAAACTTCCGATCTATCAGGATTGAGAGGAGCCTGGTACGCGGTTTGGAGGGAGATTGTCGAAAATCCCGACAGCTGACGAGGCAACAGCTACCCTTCTTGGGTGCGGACTTCGTTGATGCCATCGTTGTTTTGGGCTCTTTTCATGACCCTTGCTAGTCCGAAAGAAACGTGGTGACCGATACGATGGAACCTGTCCGCGAGTACTCCGCTGAAAGTTCAGAGCGCGGTATTCTGACGTCTGCGCTGGGAGTCGTCCGTTATCCGTCGGTGATGTGGCAGTATCGGGGCCTCATCCGGAACCTGTTTCAGCGGGATTTGTTCGGCCGGTTCCGTGGCAGTTTTCTTGGCATTTTCTGGGTGCTGATCCACCCACTGTTTCTGTTCGCGGTTTACTTCCTGGTCTTCGGTTACCTCTTCGGGAGTATGCGCACGGGCGGCGACGGGCCGGACCCTCTGTTCGCGGTCTACCTGTTCGCTGGTCTGGTGACCTGGACATCGTTTGTGGAGGCCACCACTCGATCCTGTTCCACCGTACTCGAAAATGGCAATCTCGTGCAGAAGGTCGCGTTCCCTTCCGAGCTGCTGCCTGTGCACCTTGTGATGGTCTCCCTCATCGTTTCTTCGGTCGGCAGTCTGGTGCTGCTCCTGGTGGGACTTTATTTCGGGGCTCTTCATTTGAGTTTGGACCTCTTGTTGTGGCCATTGCTGATCCTCATACAGTTTGTCTTCACGCTCGGGTGCAGCCTGTTCCTTGCGAATTTGCAGGTGTTCATGCGCGACACCAGTCATATTTATGGGATCGCGAGCATGGCGTGGTTCTTCGCCACGCCGGTCCTTTGGCCAGTCTGGTTGGTGCGGGACAAGCTTCCCGGAGTGGCTGATGCGCTGATGGCCTGGAATCCGATGTATCCCCTGGTTCAGGCGCACCGCCAAGTGTTCGGCCTTGGATACGAGACCATGCGTCAATCGAGTGAAGGGCCCAAGCTTGAGTCGATCGTGCCGGAGCCTCTGTGGCATAACCTTGGAATGGCGTCCTTGTGGGCGCTGCTTTCCATCATTCTCGGTTACGGCTGCTTCGTGAGCCGGCGACACAAGTATGCGGACCTGGTGTGACCATGACTTCACACGCCATTTCAATCCGAAACCTATCGAAGACCTACCGGATCTATGGCAGTCCGTACGGCCGCCTTTTCGAAAGGCTTCCCTGGAACAAGCGTAGCCATCACCGTGCGGTTCATGCTCTGAGCGATATCAATCTGGACGTCCAGCCTGGAACTTGCGTGGGGTTGGTCGGCAGCAATGGTGCCGGCAAGTCGACCCTCCTGAAGGTGTTGACAGGCACGACCTTTCCCACGGAAGGGAGTTACCAGCTTCGAGGTAGCGTTGCGAGTTTGCTGGAACTGGGGGCTGGTTTTCACCAGGAGTTCACCGGCCGTGAGAATATCTTCATGAATGCGGCGATGCTGGGCTTGTCGCGTAAGGAAACTCTGAGGAAATACGATGAGATCCTCGAGTTCAGCGAACTCCACGAATTCATAGACGCGCCGATCCGAACGTATTCGTCAGGCATGGTCTGCAGACTTGGCTTCAGCGTTGCTGTGGCGACAGACCCTGACATCTTGATCATCGATGAGATCCTGGCAGTCGGCGACATGCACTTTCAGAGGAAGTGCGTGGAGCGAATCTGGAACTACAAGCGCCAGGGCAAGACCCTCTTCTTCTGTTCGCACTCGCTCTACGATGTGCGTCAGATCTGTGACACAGCGATCTGGCTGAAGAAAGGCTGTGTCGAGATGCTTGATGACGCGGTGGCGGTCACAAACGAGTATGCGACCTACGAGAATCAGATCATTGCGGCGCAGGAATCGGATCTTGGCGTGGCCAAAGGGGGCCAGGTGCCGAGTAATCTTTCCGGTGATGGCGATGAGAGTCATCCTCGGATCATTGAGGGAGTGCTGGTGAACCCTGACACGGGTGAGGAGCGCAATGAGTTCTCGCCCGGGGACCGTGTCGGTGTCAGAGTCCATGTGAGGAATGGCCGACCGGCGGTGAAGTTTGCTGTCGCGACTGGCTTCACTCGGAGCGATGGCAACCTCATGTTTGCATACACCACGGAACTCGATGGTCTCTCGCTCGATTTTGCCGAGGGTCATGTGACGTTGCTGTTGCCCAGCCTGGAACTCCTTTCCGGAGAGTTCGTCGTGCCTATTTGGTTGCTCGATGAGAATGGAGTGCACCGTTTTCATGAGCGGCCGGCGGCATTGAACCTGATTGTCAAGAACCGCACCAAGGCGGTCGGGCTGTTCCGGCATGAGCATGAGTGGATCGTCGAACCCTTCCCCGCTGATTCACCGCAGGATGAAGGAGATAGAGCGCGGTGATGGACCTTTCGGTCCTGATCGTCAACTACAACTCCTGGCGAGAGTGTGTTGGCGCGGTGAACTCCTTGCGTGAGCACCCTCCGTCAGGAGGCGATGGTCAACCGCTCTCATGCGAGGTCATCATCATCGATAATTGTTCCTCCTTGCGCGACGACCAGGCAGAAGCGGAGCTTGCCGAGATTCTCGCCGAAACGGGATGGGAACTGGTCATGCACCACGAGAATGGTGGCTATAGCAAGGGAATGAATCTGGCGTACGAGCGAGCGTCAGGTCGGTATCTTCTGGTCAGCAACCCGGATGTGATTTTTCAGCCAGACTGTGTCGATGCGCTCATCCGCCACATGGAGGAGGACCCTGGCTGTGGTGCTGCTGCTCCGTTGGGATACTGGGACAAGGGTCTCGACGGGAGGTTGCCGCCAAATATCTTGCCAACCTTGTCGGATCTCTGGGCGACGACCCTGGTGGGGCTCAGCCCACGATCGGTCGCTCGCTACTCCGACAGGCGTACCCGTGAGGCTCTCCTGGTCTGGGAAGCGCGGGAGTCTATCGATCTTCCGATGCTGTCGGGAGCCTGCTTCTTGATGAAGCGAGAACATGTCGAGGCGATCGGCTTTTTCGATCCTCGTTTCCCTCTCTATTACGAGGACACCGATCTGTCGGTTCGAATCCGGAAACACGGATTGCGGATCGTGCAGGTATCCGAGGCTGCGATCGTTCATCTATACAACCGCTCCGGCCAGACCTCGGGCGAGGAGACCCTGCGTCGTTACTGGATCAGTCGACACCGTTATTACCGCAAGTGGTATGGCGTGTTGGGGGGGTGGCTGCACTCCTTCTCTCGCTGGATTCTGGGTTCTCGCCTCGGGTGCCGGTTGGCACGTCGAGCGCCTCAGCCAGATTTGATCGATATCCCGACATCGACGGGTAAGCCCGTCATCAAGATGCCTCGAGATCTGGACCGCTTCCTGGTCGAGATCTCGCTCGATCCGCGCTTCTATCTGGCGGCAGGAACTTTCGGGAAGGGCGATCGTTGGACTCCGAGTGACCATCTGTATGCAAATTTCGGCCCGACAACCTATTACTTCCGAGTTTGTGATCTGTCGAATGGCCGGCCACGCCAGATCGGGGTGTATCGGTTCAAACGGGAGTTTCTCGAAGAGTGGCGGGCTGCCGCCTTGGCAGGGATAGAGCGTAGGGGCGATGACAGCGCCTGATCTATCGGTGGTCGTGCTCTCCTGGAACTCCAGGGACAAGACCCTGGCCTGCCTGGAGAAGCTCTCGAACGATGGCTCGGCACGTTCACGTGAGATCATCGTGCTCGACAATGCGAGCGAAGATGGTTCTGCCGAAGCCATTGCCGAGCGGTTTCCGGGCGTGACTCTCATACGGAATCCCGACAACCTTGGTTATTCCGCCGGCAACAATGCTGCGGTGGCTCGCGCGAGTGGCGAATTCCTCTGCTTGCTCGGCTCCGATACCGAGGTGGGACAGGGGTCCCTCGATGCGCTGATTTCCTTCCTGGAGGGATCACCCGAGTATGGAGCTGCTGCGCCCAAGCTTCTCAATCCTGACGGCACCGTGCAGGCCGGGTGCATGCGGTTTCCCGGTCTCTTGACAGCTTTCTTTTACGACACGATCTGGAGCAAGTTCTGGCCGGGTTCATGGATCGAGCGGCGTTATTTCATGCGTGACTTCGATCACCTCGAGAGTGTCGATATCCCCCAGCCTCCTGGAACTTGCCTGATGATGCGGCGCCAAGAGTTCCTGGAGATGGGAGGCATGGATGAGCGTCTGTGGCTGTTCTTCAACGATGTCGACCTGTGCCGACGACTGTGGAGGAGGGGGAGGAAGATCCGCTATCTGGCCGAGATCGAGGTGATGCATCATGGCGGCGTGTCGACGGGAGCCTTCGATCGCTTTGTGGTTCTTTGGTTTCGCAATCGCCTGACCTACTACCGCAAGCACTATGGCCGATGGTCGACGCCATACATGCGTTTGATCGTGAGGATGCGAGCACTGGAAGAGTGGTTCCGACTGGGGCGCCGCCACCGGAATCCTGCTCATGCGAAGATGGCGCGGGCTGACCTCCGGGCTCATGTTGAGGAGATTCTGGCACCTTGATGGGGATCTGGGACTTCCGATGTAGAAGCATGCGGCGAGCCATCGTAGCCTTGCGCGAGTGGCGTGGATTGTCCGGTCACGGAGCCCTGGACTCGAAGTTGTGGACAGCATGACGAGAGGTCGTTGACGAATGTCGATCAAGGTCGCCTTGGCATGCCACAACTTCCCGCCCGAGTTCATGGGGGGGACCGAGAGAGTCGTTCTGGCACTCGCTCATGCATTGCAGCAACGCGGCGATGAGGTTGTCGTGATCTGCGGTAGCGAATGTCCGCATGACGGGCGCGATACCATCGAAGAGGACGGCCTCGGAGTTCGCGTGATCCGGATTCCGCGACCGCTGGAAGAGTCTTACGGGCTTGAAGTTGTCAGGCCGCGATTGCTGGAGGTGTTCCGCGACGTGCTCGAGCGGGAGGCCGTCGGTGTCTTGCATGTTCATCATTGGGCGACCCTCAGCATCGCCATGCTGAGGTTGGCTGCCAGCATCGGTATTTCCGGTGGCGCAACATTGCATGACATGTGGACTTCATGCGGGCGCTATTTTCGGCGTCCTCCGAGTGGTATCGAATGCCCCGACGGGGACTTGCGTGATAGCTGTGGTCCTTGCGCGGCGCTGGATCTGGAGGTTCCGCTCTGGGGATTGCGCAAGGGCATTGCCGATCGCGATCGTGAAATCAGGAAGGAATTGTCGCAAGCGACCTTCTTGACGGCCCCGAGTCACGCTTGTTCGAGCTTGGCCCAGGAGCAGATTCCGTGGGAGGGTCCGATCGAGATTGTTCCCCACGGTCTTCTGGAGCAGGTAGAGGACCCCGGTGCCATGTCACCGAGATCGTCGGCCGCACCTTTACGGATCGGCACCTTTGGCAATCTCGTCCCCGATAAGGGGGTGATGGATCTGGTCGAGGCGATGGCGGGGGTCGAGGAGGCTGAATTGCATTTGTCAGGCACATTCCTGGACCCATCCTTCGAGGCGGAGGTCGTCCAGCGAGCTCAAACGCTCGGTATCCGGTTGGTGCTCGGCGGTCCTTTTGACGCAGCGGGCGGTATGCATCCTGCCCGTGGCCTCGATCTCGCGGTCTTCCCCTCGCGCTGCGTGGAAAGCTACGGGCTGGTGGTCGAGGAGGCTCTCGCCAGAAATGTGCCGGTGGTTGTTTCGGATCTCGGTGGTTTGTCCGAGCGCATTGGCGATGGCGGAGTCGTGGTCGAGGCTGGGGATATTGGCGGCCTCGGTCGGACTCTGTGCGAGCTGGCGGCGGACCCGGAGCGGCTGGCCTCTTTGCGTCGTGGCACCCCATCGCAGTTCTCGACGATCCAGAATGCAGCAGAAAAATATGCGGAGATGTACCGGAGATGAGGGCTGAAATGGCCATCGCATCGGATCATCCCCGACGGCTTCAGTCGGAGCGTTCCATTGGTCGTTGTTGTATGAAGACACCGTGAATCATCTGTTTCCACCACTGATGCCCAAGGAGGCGGTCGAGCCGCCGGTGCTCGTGATCGTCGCCCATCCGGATGACGAGGTCATCGGTTGCGGCGCCATGCTCGCATGGCATCGCCACCAAGGCCACGCGGTCACGGTCATCCATGTCACCGATGGGGGGCAGGGTGATCCGGAGGGTAAGTTCGGTGATATCCGCGAGCGTCGGCGCCAGGAGGGGCGGGAAGCTCTTCGACGTCTGGGGGTGGAGGATGTTCGTTCTCTGGGTATCGCCGATGGCACGGTCCCGGATAATTTAGATGAGGTGTCTGCACGGCTGCGGGATCTGTTTGGCGAGATTCAGCCCCGCGCGATCTACAGCTTCTTTTTCACCGAAGCACACCGCGATCACCGTGCCGTGAGCCGCTCGGTGGTAGAGGCATCCGATGTGCTCGCCGCCGATTGCCGGGTACTTCTTTTCGGCGTGAATCAGGTGGTCTGTGGTGGGTCGATGTTCGATGTGACGGAGTTGATGGCGCAAAAGCAGCATGCCTTGGCGGCTTTCGAGAGTCAGCTCTACTACAACGATTTTGCCTTGAAGATCCTGCACCGTGATCATGCGGCGACCGTCAACGTCGAGGACTCTGCCGTTCAGCATGCCGAGTTGTTCGCCGATCTTCGCCCTGGTGAACTTGCCCAGGTTTGTGGTGATGCCGAGAAGCTCTATCGGTATCTCCTGAGGGATGCCCAGCCATGAGTATTCGTTCGGGCGACGTTTCCCTGGTCATATCGGTCTGGAATCGGTGCGATGACTTGCGCGAGAACCTGCAGGCCATTCGCAAGCAGACGGTTGCCGCCAGGGAGGTGATCGTCGTTGACAATGCGAGCACCGACGGCACTCCGGAAATGGTTGCCGAGGAGTTCCCCGAAGTTCGCCTGATCTCGATGCCGCATTCTCGTTATGGTGCTTGCGAGACCTTCAATATTGGTTTTTCGAGCGCTCGTAGTGAGTTTGTAGGCATCCTCGATGACGATGTCATCTTGCCCGAGGATTACATCGCGTGCATGCTCGAGGAGTTCAGCACCGAGCCTGCGACCACGGCGGTGCTCTCACCGAAGGTCATCGAGCCTGGGATGCCGGACTGGCACAAGGAAAGCGAGGGCCTCAACACTCCGCGATACATGGCCACTTTCCGTGGTTGCGCGAGCATGGCCCGCAAGGATCTGATCGCGGAGGCGGGTTTCTACGATGTGAAGCTCTTCATCTTTGGTAATGAGCGCGACCTTACGGCTCGTTTGCTCAACCTTGGTTATCGGGTGAAGATGGTTCCAACGGTCGAGGTCTTCCACAAGGCTCCATTCGGGATGCAGCCCGGCAAGAGGAGCCTCCACTACCATGTCCGCAACTTCTGGCTCTACGCCTTCAAGTATGTTTCCTGGGTTCAGGTCGTATCCTTCCCGTTCCGTTTCTTGATGAAGGGTCTGGGCACGAAGAAGAAGAAGGAGAACAAGGTCACGGATGCCACTGGCACCATCGGCTTGTTCGATGCCATCAAGGGAGTGCGTGGTGGTTGGTGGGTATGCATCAAGGCCTCCTTGGCGGCCTTGATCCTTCTCCCGTATTGCCTGCGGCATCGAAAGGTTTGCCGCGCCAAAGATTTCGAACTGCCACTCGGCTGATGGCCGGCTGCCGCCCGGTGTTTTTGTGGCGACCTAGTATTCCCTGTCCTTCTTGACCCCTGGCTCGGGGATCGGGTAGATGCCGTTCTTGTCGGGCATCAGGGGTGAGTCGGACTGCATGGTGAGCTTGTCGACGCCGGGAGCAAACTGGTTGGCAGCCATCATCTGCTCGTAGGTGATGACCTGGCCGGTGTGCGCGGCCATCCGTCCCATCGAGGTGACAACGCTGGCGGCCACGCCACGCTCGACCTCGTTGTGGGGTCGGTTGTTGCGGATGGCGTCGATCAGGCTGTCCCACTCATCCTGATAGGGGTTGGTTTCCTTGACGCGGCGTCCACCCTTGCGGCTGCCGAATGTCCAGGCGACATCGCTGTCGGGCCCCATTCCCTTGTGGATGCGGGCCTGGGAGCGGTGTCCGCCCGGGCCGGAGACGAGGGCGTAGCCCTTGGTGCCGTGGGCGTGGCTGGCGAATTCGCTGTAGCACCCAGGCATGTTGCGTCCGTGGAGGTAGAGCTTGGCCTCGTCGGCAAAGGTGTACTCGACGGTGTAGCTGTCGAAGTTTTGGTCGATGTTGCCACCGCGGTAGTGGCGTCCGCCGAGGCTTTGAGCCTTGACGGGCCAGGCGCCTTTCATCCAGCAGCATTCATCGATGTTGTGGATGAAGAAGTCGCTGAAGGAACCGCCGGAGAGCCAGAGGAAACTGTGGAATCGGCGGATCTGGTACAGGAGTTCGCTTTCGTCCTTCGGCTTCTGGCCGGAGAAGCAGGAAGCGATGGGGCCCTGCATGCGGTAGGCGCGAAGGAGCATGATCTCACCGAGTTCACCATTCCTGATGCGCTGGACAAGTTCGCCACGGGCCTGGCTGTGGCGACACATGAGGCCGACACCGACCTTCAGATTCTTGGCCTGGGCCTTCTTGTTCAGCTCCAGCATCTTGCGGGAGCTAAAGCCGTCCGGTGTCAGCGGCTTTTCCATGAACACGTTGAGTCCCTTCTCGATGGCATGCTGGTAGTGGACCCAGCGGAATGCGCAGGGCGTGGTGAAGATGGCGATGTCCCCTGGCCTGAGGTCATCCATGGCATGCTTGTAGCTATCGAAACCGATGTGCTGGCGCTCGAGCGGGACGTCTACCTTGTCAGTGCCCTGGTGCTTGCGCTTGAGGGTGGTGTGGCTGCGGTTGAGATTGACCTTGGAAACATCGGCCATGGCAACGAGCTTGATCGGACCATCAGCGTTGGAAACCTGCAGGGCATTTTGAGCGGCCCCGGTTCCGCGGCCACCGCAGCCGACGAGAGCGACGCGGATGGTGTCATCCATCTGGGAGTGGACGTTGGGCAGGGTGATTCCGGCGAGGGTTCCGGCACCGACTCCCTTGATGAAGTCACGACGGTTGGGGGGCTGGGGGAGGGATTTGTTGGCGGGGGTTGCTGATTCTTCCATGTCCGGATCTTACTGAGATGGGCGGGACTCACCTAGGGGGAGGACCGTTTCACCGCTGCCGATCATGAGCGACTCCGGTCACCCTGCTGGAGTTGGCCAGCATCATCGGCCCACCGGATGACACGCAGGAGAGGATCAGGAGGCGGCCAGGCATGCGCTGTTCTTGAATTGACGGGGTAGGGGAAGCTCGTTAGGTTTCCTCGGGTCGCGTTCAGCACTCGCAGCAGCGAGGCTGGCGGTCGATTTCTGATTCAACTCACCCAGGTGCCGAGCCTCGACGAGTCGAGAGCGCTGGGAAAACAGGGTCGAGTCCGTCAATGCTTGCGCACCGGCAGGATCTGAACCCTCCGGTTTAAAATCTGATGAACTTTCACGCGACAGAATCTCAACAAGGACGCCCATTCATGACTCCTGCCTTCTTCCCCACCGCCCTTTCTGCCGCACTCTTCTCACTCTTCGCTTCGGGGTGTTCGACACTTTCCTCGCTCCCGCCGCAACCCGTAGAAGTCCCGGCCCTCGAGGGAAATCTCTCAGGGAACATCTTCGAGTTCCAGAACCGTTTGATCCAGGATGAAGAGACTGGCAGCAACGTCGCGCTGGTATTCAAAGACGGTGAAAAGATCTACCACCGGGTAGTCAACTCGGGAAAGGCGGGCGATCGAGATATAGCAGAGAACACGCTCTTCCCCATCTGGTCGATGTCGAAGCCGATCACGATCGTCGCCATGATGACCCTGCACGAGAAGGGACTCTTTGACTGGGACGATCCGGTCTCGAAGTACATGCCCTGCTTCGAGAAGTTGATGGTCAGGGAAGGTGAGACGGTTCGTCCGGCGAAGGAACCGCTGCGCGTGAAGCACCTGATGACGCACCGTTCCGGCTACACCTACTATTTGTTCGGGACTCCGCACGAATATGGCTCTCCGCATCCCAACCAGACGCGCTTTCATGATCTCCAGGACTACGTCGAGGTGGCGGCGAAGACCCCGGTGAACTTCGAACCGGGCACCGATTATGTCTATGGCATCAACCAGGCGATCCTCGGCCGTCTCGTGGAGGTCCTCGGTGGCCAGTCCTTCAGCGATTATCTCCAGGAGACCATCTTCAAGCCCCTGGGAATGACCGAGACGAGCTTCGTGCTCGACGAGGAGCGCCGCTCCCGTTTCCAGCCTCTCTTCATCAACTCGGGGTCGCTCAAGGGATTCACCTACATGCTCGATGAGTTGAACTACAACCCCGCGAGCCATGCCCACTTCGGCGGCGAAGGACTGCTCTCCACCTTGGGGGATTACTCTCGTTTCTGCGAGATGCTACTCAACGGGGGGGAGTTCCGGGGGCAGCGCATCATCTCGGAAGACAGCATCGCCACCATGACGCAAGTGTCGACGAAGGACTTCGACGAACTCAATGTGCCTGGCTTTGACATGGGCTTCAGCCTCTTCGTCATGTCCGACCCGGCCAGAGACGGCACCCGGACTCCGAAGGGAATCTTCGGCTGGGCGGGATACCACAACACCCACTTCTGGATTGACCCGGCAACGAATCTCTATGCTCTCTTCATGAGCCGTGCTCGGGAGTTCAACTTCGATATCCCCAGGCAGTTGCGCGTAGCGATCTACGGAAAGCTCGACTGACGCCAGGCAACTTGACAGCGCGGGATCTCCACCGCAGCCTTTCACCGGAATCCGACAATGTTCCCAGCGATGCGTCCCCTCTATCTTCTTTTGATTCTCATGGTCAGCGCCTGCGCGGTCGAGGCGCAGGAGGGCGACAAGACGCTCCGGGTGTTCATCTTCGCCGGCCAGTCCAACATGGTGGGCTCCGATTCGAAGGCGCAGGACATCCAGAATTTCCCCCCGTTCGCCGGCCTGGATCGACCTCAGGACGGAGTGCTCTTCTCCTACTGCATTGGCCGTGAGAACAAGCGCAAGTCAGATGGCTGGGTTTCCCTGGGGCCGGTGAACAACGTGGTCGGGCCGGAGTTGAGCTTCGCGCGAAGAGTCGCTCGGAACATCGAAGCACCGGTGGCCGTGATCAAGGTCGCTGCGGGCGGGACGCATCTGGGCGGCGACTGGAACCCCGACGAGCCGATCGGTTTCAAGATGTACCCCCTGGCTCTGGATTGGATCCGTTCCGCGCTCGCCGCGCTCGATGAGAAGAAGATCCGCTACCGGATCGAGGGCTTCATGTGGCACCAGGGCGAGAACGACATGTTCAACAAGGACTACATGCCCGCCTACGGGGCGAACTTGAAGAACTTCCTGGCCCGCTGGCGTCGCGACCTGGAGACCCCTGATCTCAGGTTCTACATCGGCGAGCTGTGCACCAAGACCATCTGGGGCATGGATCTTCGCCCCCGGATGTACGCGATCAGCCTCGGACAGAAGGAGGTCGCGAAGGCCGACCCGCTGGCGGAATACATTCCTACTTCGCACGTCGGCGTGGAGATTGGCGGGGGGGTGGGGCTGCACTACCACTACGGCACCCTGGGGCAACTCGAGCACGGTGTGAACTATGCCGACGCTTACCTGAAGACGATCGGCAGGGGGCAGCAGACCGCGCGCCCGCTCGAGGCCTGGCCGTACCCATCGGCGAGCAAGGTGAAGCTCTTCGTGCTCGCTGGCCACCGCAACATGGAAGGGGAGCGGGCCTTCGTCCAGAATCTCGAGACGTTGAAGGAAGGATCTTCGCTCGTCGAGATCGACCCCGAGATCGCGTATCGCTACAGCCTCGGTGGAGGCTACAAGGTCTCGGATGGCTGGGAGCCGCTGGGCCCGGCCGGCTACTACGACACCTTCGGTCCCGAGTTGAGCTTCGGCGCGGCCCTGAGGGGAAAGCTCTCGGACAACATCGCCATCGCCAAGTTCACGCACAGCGGTTCGCAGATCATCGACTGGACGCCCGAGGGTAGTGAGGCCAGGTCGCGTAACCTCTACCCGAGCTTCCTCGAGTTCGTTCGGGGTTCGATCGAGGAACTCGCTGACATGGGCCATGAAGTCGAACTGGCGGGGATCTTCTATCACCTCGGCGAGAACGACATGTCCTGGGGCCCTTTCCGGAAGGGAGCGCCTTTGCGCCTCAAGTCACTGGTGGAGCAGAGCCGGAAAGATCTCGGCCTCGCCACTCTGAAGTGGCACGTCAGCCAGCAACCTCCCACGGACGACAAGCGTGTCAACAACATCGACGTCACCGCGGAACTGGAGAAGGTTGCGGCTGCGGACGAGAACCTGATCCACATCAAGGCCTTCGATCTTCCTTTGCAGAAGAAGAAGCTCGTTCTGGATACTGCGGGCGTGGTGGAGATCGGCGAAGTGCTCGCGAGGAGCTACCTCGGAACGCGCTGAGGCTCGTCAGGAAGCGAGGATGAACCTTCGGCAACGAGCAGCTTCATCTCCGCCCAGCTCCGGCGTCATTTGCTGACAAGGTCGTTCAGCGCAATGCGTTGAAATGTCATGTGTGCCTGGCTGCCTTCGTAGAGAATGCCGATGGTGTTCTTGTCGATCATCGACATGCACGAGTAACCGCTGCCATTGCCTTCGTCGAGCAACAGGCGATGCTGATCTGGCCATGTCAGTCCGCGATCGGGCGAGGCCTTGATGGTGATGTGATGCCGTCCACGAGTGCTGTCTGGATTGGAAAATAGCAGCCACTTGCCCGCTTCGGGATCAACGTCGATCAGGCTTGCCATGCACGCACCGGGTTCGATCAGCGAGCGTTCCGAGGTCGCGTGCTTCTGCCACGTCTTGCCCATGTTGCGCGTTGTCATCACGACCCGCACCGACTTGCGGTTGTAGCGACAGTTGAGCATCAACACGCCGGATTCAACCTCGACGAGCTGCGATTCCGTGGTGTCATCAAAGGCTCCGGTTCCGACCTGCCATGTCTGGCCATGGTCTTTCGAATAGATGATGGTCGAGTGTGGCAGTCGCTTCTGTTCCGGCGGATCTTGATACTGGGCGGCAAACACGATCGTGCCGTCTCGCATCGTGATGCCTTTTCCCGGGCCTTGGAGGATGAAACACCACTCTGGTTTCTTGACCTGAGAAGTGATGTTGATCGGCCTGGACCATGTCACACCGTCATCGTCGCTGCGAACCAGCATCAACTGGCCGGTTTCCTCGGGCTCGAGTCCCGGCCCCGAACCGCGCCATGAGCGGTTCCCGTGGCTCCATGTTGCCGCCACCCAGATGGTGTTCGTGTTTCGATCAACGAGAATGGCCGGGTCACCGATGCCGTCGTAATGCCACTTCGGATCGGCTCCCATGTCCATGATGACCTTCATGGACTCCCACGTTCGCCCACCGTCCGTTGACCGTGACATGCCGACATCGACATCGCCCGGAAGGTCGCCGCCGGATTGCCGTCGAATATCGTAGACGCCGATCAAGGTGCCCTTGTTCGTCGTCGCCAGACCGGGAATGCGATAGGTGTTGACTCCGTCATCGCCACCGTTCCGCACGGAAACTCCCATCCGCTGGATGGATGGGGCATGGTCGAGCTTGACCGTGTTGCCATTCGAGAAGGTTGCCTGCCGGCATGCGGCTCCGACCCGGTGATCGATGTCGGCCTGCTTGCTGATGCGGCAGGCGATCCAGATGTCGTTGACGCCCTCGGCGAGCTTGCAATCGTCAGGAGAAAAGGAGATGGCGACAGGGTCTTTCTCGAACTGCTTGGCTGGCAATGCCAAGATTTGCTTGCTCGTTGACAGGCGGCCATCGGGTTTTGAGGCGCGGTGGATCTGCACCGAAGACAGGTCAGATCGATCCGTGGTTCCTTCGAGCGTCACGCGCAATCCGGTCAAGGAGATCGGTCGGAGTTGCCCTGTCGTTTCGATCCTTATCTTGAGCAGAGGACTGTCCACATCTCCGACCAGGGCCGGAAAAGATACCGGGACGGCCTCAATACCGACGATCTGCTGCGGCCGCGCTGGCGCGATGCGAATGTCGTCGATGAGGATGCCGGTGTCCGGGGGGCTGGTGCAGCTGAACCGCAATCGTTGGATGTCTCCATCGCGGAGCGGCACCTTGACGTGATTCAGAAACGACCTGCCGACACGGACTTTCTTGTCGCCGTTGAAGATCTCTTGCCAGCCCTTGCCACGGTTCGTTTCGATGCGGAATGAAAAGGGGGCCCGCTTTGTCCATCGCTCTGCCCAGAAGGTCAGTTCGCCGGTCGTGTCTGCATCGCTTGCAATCTCCAGGGTGACGGCTGACTTTTTACCGCCGGTCAGCTGCAGGCAGCGTTTGCCGCTCTTCGCGTAATTGTCATTGATGATGGTCTTGCCGGCAGTCGGCTTCCAGGTGCCGATCGCCGTATTGAGATGGCCAAATCGACCAGCGGGTGATTCCTCGAAGCTGACGACCTGGGATGAGGCAGCAGTGGCAAAGACCACCACCGCCCCGATGGCGCGGACCGCTGACCACACGCTCAAAAGGCGTGCATCTCGAGACCCTTGGTGAGAATGATATGGGCGCACCAGCATACGTTTTGCCGCTTCCCCCATTCTTCTCAGAGGACCTTTCCCATGCGACCTCTCATTGCCACTATCGTGGGTGGGCGGAGTCGGTCAGAAGCATCTGGAATTCCTACGAAGGTTGGAGGTCTTTTCACCGACTTCATGAAAGCTGTTACGCTCGTTGCTGATATCCCCGTGAGTTCTTCGGGGGTGGCCGGCATATATTATATCGCCGATTCGCTGTCGATCAGTCGAATGCAAGAGGAGTGATCAGTGCGTATCTTCAGAGAATCTTGGTTGTGGTGTACGGTTGCCGTTTTTGGTGCTTCGGGTCAGGCGATTCATGCCCAGCCACCTTCGACAGCTGCTGATGTCGAAGCGAGGTTTTCTCGTTTCGACAGGAGTGGCGATGGCAAAGTGACGGAAGGCGAAGTTCCCGCTGGGCTTTGGCAACGCCTTCGCAGCATGGATACCGACAAGGACGGGGCGGTTTCATCGGCAGAATACAAGAAGGGTTACAGCCAGCGGCCCCCGGGCACTTCGACGAGAGGTAGACCTTCGGGCACTTCGACGAGAGGTAGACCTTCGGGTGCCAGGGGGGGGGCTCCGGGTTTGCGTCCGGCTGAGAATAGGCAGCA
The DNA here is from genome assembly GCA_964542765.1 of uncultured candidatus Brocadiaceae bacterium. Lineage (GTDB taxonomy): Bacteria > Planctomycetota > UBA1135 > UBA1135 > UBA2386 > CAZIVO01. The sequence continues at coordinate 33,363 of CAZIVO010000030.1, forward strand.
GATCTACGATCGAAAAAGTGCTTTCTTGGCGCAGGATCTCGACGGTGATGAGGCCGTATCCGTGCAGGAATACAGCGGGCCACCAAGAATGTTCAAAGAGTTCGATGCTGATGGCGACGGCGAGCTGACCCTCGAAGAATCAAAGTGGATGTTGACCTTTTCCCCCATTCCTTCGGGGAGCTTCGTGATGGGCTCCGAGATGGGGGGCAGGAACGAGAAGCCCGCCCATCGAGTCGAGATCGATGCCTTCCAGATGGGCACGACGGAGGTGACCACGGCTCAGTTTTGTCAGTATCTGAATGCTGCTCTCAGGGCCGGAGAGATTGTGGTCAAGCTGAGTGACGCCGGCGGTGGGGGAGTTCGCATCTTCATTCCCATTCCGGCTTATGAAGTGTTTGGGGCGCCGGGCGCGAAGTTCGCCGGGAAGTCATACACGATTCTGAGCCCTGTTTCCGGCCTGTCTCACGTCAAGCTGGCAGAACATCCCATCAACATTCCCGAACACCCCCTGAATCAGAGTTGGGTCGATTATGTCCCTGACATGAAGCGGTTTTATGTTCGCCCCGGTTTCGAAGACTGGCCTGCGGCAAATGTGAGATGGTACGGGGCATACGCTTTTGCCAAGCATTACGGCTTGTCGCTGCCGACGGAGGCGGAGTGGGAGTATGTGGCGAGCGGTGGCAAGCAACTCGAGTGGGCCACGGGTAACGGCGAG